>JAFAEL010000256.1 GCA_023423995.1 Pseudomonadota bacterium
GCCGTATCCAGCCGCTCGCCTTCTCGAAGGAGCTCCCCCCGGTCGGCAGCCGTCTTCATGACGGGGTGGAGCGGCCCTGCGCGGTCTCCGAATATCTCGCCGAGCGGATGATCAAAGGCGGCGCCGACAAGATCTGCTTCGTCATCTCACCCGGGAAGTCGGACATCCTCGCCTATTTCGGGGGCTCGTTCGGCGAAGCCGCCATCTCCTACGTCGTCCAGCCGCAGGCGGCCGGGCTCTGCGATGCGATCTTCCGCTCCGTTCCGTTCGTCCGCGAGGACGAGCCGGTCATCGTCGGCCTCCCGGATACCGTCTGGTTCCCGGACAACGCTCTTGCGGACCTTCCGGACGACACCCTCTCCTTCCTGCTCTTCCCGGTCGAGCGGCCGGAATTCTTCGATGCCGTGCTGCTCGACGAGGCGAACCGCGTCCTTGAGATCCAGGTGAAGCGGCCTGATGCCAGCTCGCGCTGGATCTGGGGCGCCTTCAAGATGCCCGGCTGGGTGCTGCACGAACTGCATGCGCTCTGGCGCGAGCGCGACTGCGAGGACGAGTTCATCGGAACGCTCGTCAACGCGTACCTCGCCCGGGGCGGGGGCGCGGTCGGCGTGAAGGCCGGGCAATCCTATGTCGATGTCGGCACGCTCGGCGGCTACCGCTCCGCCATCACCCTCCTGTCGGGCACGCATGAAACGGGCAATGCGACCGGCGCCACCGCACGATCAGCCATCAAGGAAGAGGTTTCAGCCGGATGACAAAACCGTTCTCCCCGGACGAGATACGCCGGAGAGCGGAGGCGCTAGGGCCGTGGTTCCACAACATGGATCTCGGTGGCGTCTGGACCGCGCCCGACCATTTCCTGGGAGATTATCCCGGCGTGAAATTCCGGGGATTTGCCCACGCCCTCCCGGAAGACCTGACCGGCAAGTCGGTGCTCGATATTGGCTGCAACGGCGGCTTCTACTCGATCGAGATGAAGAAGCGCGGCGCCGCACGCGTGCTCGGCATCGACTTCGATGAGGATTACCTCGCCCAGGCTCGCTTCGCGGCCGAGGTGACCGGCCATGACATCGAGTTCCGGCAGCTCTCCGTCTACGACGTCGGAGCGCTCGGGGAGCGCTTCGACGTCGTGATCTTCATGGGGGTGCTCTACCACCTGCGGCACCCGCTTCTCGCGCTCGATCTCATCCACGAGCACGTCGCCGGCGACCTCCTCGTGTACCAGTCGCTGCAGCGCGGCTCCGCCCAGATCGACGAGGTCCCGCAGAACGCCGATTTCTGGGACACGGCGATGTTCGACAGTCCGGGCTATCCGAAGCTGCATTTCATCGAGCACAGCTACTCGAACGACCCCACCAATTGGTGGGCGCCCAATGCCGCCGGCTCGGCCGCGATGCTGCGCTCGGCCGGGTTCGAGATCCTCGCTCATCCCGAGGAAGAGGTTTTCGTCTGCCGCCGCGTCGAGGTCGATGCCACGCCCTGGAACGGGCCCGTCTACCCCGCAAGAGGAGTTCGCCCGTGATCGAAGCGGCGATGATCTGGAATGAGCCCAACAACAAGTCGCACTGGGACCCGAACCTCGATCCGGACTGGTCGAAGTTCGGCCACATGGTCAATCTCGCCGGCCAGGCGATCCGGGCCGAGAACGCACACCTGCCCCGCGTGGTTGGCGGCATGTCGCCGATCGACCCGCATTTCGTGAACCTGCTCACCGGCTACGGCGTGATGGACAATGTGGACGCCATCGCGGTCCACGGCTTCCCGCTCGACTGGAACCTCTGGCAGGTCCACGAATGGCCGGCGAAGATCGACGAGATCCGGGCCGTCACGAACAAGCCGATCTGGGTCAGCGAAGTCGGCATCTCGACCTTCGGGGCCGAGGAAGTGCAGGTCTGGGGGCTTCGCCGCACGGCCGAGCTTCTCATCGGCAAGGCGCCCCGCATTCACTGGTACAGCCTCTACGACCTTCCGAAGGCCTGGGAGGCGACGACCCGCCACAAGGAGGCCGAGGGCTCCTCCTATTACCGCCACTTCCACATGGGGATCCTCCGTGAAGACGGCTCGCCGAAGCCCTCGGCCGAGATATTCTCCGAGTTCGCGCCGGAGATCGGCATCTGCCAGTGGTTCCACTTCGAGGATCACCGGCTGGACGAGGCGGTCGCCTGGATGAAGCGGCTCGGCGTCACCTATCTCCGCACGGGCCTGTCCTGGGCGGACAGCTTCAGGCCGGACGCGCTGCGCTGGTTCGACCGGCAGATGGAAGCGCTCCGCGACTTCGACGTGACGGTGACCTTCTGCTTCACGCCCGAACATCTCGGCATCGAGCCGCACCACACGAGCCCGCCGCGCGAGCCCGAGCTCTTCGCCGAATTCTGCGGCGAGATGATCCGGCGCTACGCGCCGTCCTCATCGGTGGTGCCCGCCGTCGCAGCGGAGTGAGCGCGCCCGTGTCATGGCCGGGCTTTTCCCGGTCAACCCGATGTGAAGGGTGCGCCAGAAGTCGTTCGGGATCACCGGGACAAGCCCGGTGATGACAAGGAGGAGGTGATGGACGCCGCGAGCATCCTCGCCCGCATCACCGACCCAACCCGGCCGCGCATGCCGGGCCGGACGGTTCTCGTCTTCGCTCATCCCGACGACGAGACGCTCGCCTGCGGCGCGCTCCTGCCGAGGCTGGAGGACGTAAGGATCGTACACGTCACCGACGGCGCACCGCGCAACGGCGAGGATGCGCGCGGGCGCGGTTTTGCGACGCCCGCCGACTATGCAGCCGCACGCCGGAACGAGCTTCGGGCCGCGATGGCGCTCGCCGGCGTGGCAGACGATCGGCTGACCTGCCTCGACGTTCCGGACCAGGGCGCCGCCTTCGCGCTCGCCGAGATCGCGCGCCGGCTCGTTCCGATCCTGGATGGCGCGGATGTCGTCGTCACGCACGCCTATGAGGGCGGGCATCCCGATCACGACGCGGTCTGCTGGGCCGTTCATGGCGCACTCGGGCTCGCGAGCGGGCCCCGGCCGGCGCTCGTCGAGGCGCCGCTCTATCGCCTTGGTCCGGATGGAGGGTGGCTGCGGCAGAGCTTCGCCGAGGGGGAGGGCGTCGCGATCCTGCGCGTCACCGAGGCGGAGCGTGAGCTGAAGCAGGGCATGGTGGCCGCTCACGCGAGCCAGGCACCGACCCTGGCGGACTTCCCGATCGGCGACGAGCCCTTCCGGCTCGCGCCCGCCCGTGATTTCGGCTCGCTGCCGAATGGCGGCGCTCTGCTCTACGAACGGTACGGCTGGGGCCTGACGGGAGGGCAGTGGCTCGAGCTTGCCGCCGAGGCCGCCCGCGCGCTGCGGCAGGAGCGCGCCGCGTGAGCCTGACGATCCTGAGCGTCGCCTTTCCGCTGGCGCCCGTCTCGCCGGACGCGGCGGGCGGGTCGGAGCAGATCCTGTCCATGCTCGACCGCGCGATCGTCGCGGCGGGGCACCGGTCGGTCGTCGTCGCGCAGGAAGGATCGGAGGTTGCCGGGACGCTCGTCCCGGTGCCAGTCCCGGCCGGCCTGTTGGACGACAGCGCCAGGGAGAGGGGCCAGGCCGCGACCCGTGCCGCGATCGCGTCGGCGCTGGCGCGCCATCCGGTCGATCTCTTACACATGCACGGGCTCGATTTCTACGCCGCGCTTCCGCCGCCGGGACCACCCGTGCTGGCGACCCTGCACCTTCCGCAGTCCTGGTATCCGGCCGACGCCTTGCGGCCGTCCCGGCCCGACACTTGGCTTCACTGCGTGTCGGAATCCCAGCATGGCGGTTGCGGGGCCGGCGACAACTTCCTGCCGCCGATCCCGAACGGGATCGATGTCGAGGCGCTTCAGGCTCGTCACGCCAAGCGCGGCTACGCCATGTTCCTGGGCCGCATCTGCCCGGAGAAGGGCGTGCACGTCGCCATCGAGGCGGCCCAGGCCGTCGGCATCCCGCTTCTCATAGCCGGCGAGCTTTTTCCCTACGAGGCGCATCACCGGTACTTCGAGGACGACGTGCGCCCGCAGCTGGGCCGGGGATACCGTTTCCTCGGCCCGGTGGGTTTCGCGCGGAAGCGCCGGCTCCTCACGGCGGCGCGCTGCCTCCTCGTCCCATCGCTCGTGCCCGAGACGTCGTCGCTGGTCGCCCGGGAGGCGGCCGCCTGCGGCACGCCCGTGATTGCCTTCCCGAACGGCGCCCTCTCCGAGGCGGTCGAGCACGGCCGGACGGGCTTCCTCGTCGATGACGTCCAAGGCATGGCCGCTGCGATCCGCAGGGCGGGCGAGATCGATCCCGAGCATTGCCGCGCGACGGCCCGCCTCCGCTTCTCCAAGGAGAAAATGATCGCCGCCTATTTCGACCTCTATTCGCGTCTCGCGGCAGGCCGCCTCCTGCACGGCGCAGCATGAGCGGCGCGCTGGCTGCAGCGCTCGTCGATGACGAGGCGGGTCTCGAGGCGCTTACTCCCGAGTGGTGGGACCTCTGGCGGCGCTGCCCGGCGGCGACGCCCTTTCAATCGCCGGCCTGGCTCCTGCCGTGGTGGCACGCGTTCCGGCCGGGGCGGCTGTCCACGATTGCGGTTTGGGCCGGCGGCAGGCTCGTCGCACTCGCACCCGTCTATCTCGAAGAAGACGCGCTCGGCCGCCGGCTGCTGCCGATCGGGATCGGGATCACGGATTACCTGGACGTGCTTCTCGATCCGGCGATTCCGGAAGCCGCTCCGATGCTCAGCCAGTCGGTCCGCGAATACGCACCCGATTGGGACAGCTGGGAACTCGAGGAACTCATGCCGGCCGCCGCCGGGTTCGCCATCCCGGCACCCGTGGACAGCCGCGAGGAGCTCGTCCGGCAGAGTGCCTGTCCGGTTCTGGATCTCGCCGCCGAAGTTCCGATTCCCGCCCGCAAGCGACGCAAGTTGCGCATGGCGGAAAACCGTGTCGCTCGCCGGGGAGGGCAGGTAACCCGGGTCGGGTTGGAGGGCGTCCCCGGCTTCATCGAGCACCTCGTCCGCCTGCACGGCGCCCGCTGGGCCACTCGCGGGGAGGACGGCGTTCTGGCCGACGATCCGGTCCTGCGCTTCCACACGAGTGCGCTGCCGCTTCTGGCAAGAGCGGGGCTCGCCCGCCTGTGGATGCTGTCGATCGACGGCCAGGTGGCCGGCGCCTATTACGGCCTGCATCACGGCCCGCGCGCCTATGCCTATCTCGGCGGCTTCGATCCCGGCTTCTCCTTCGAGAGCCCGGGGACGCTGCTCGTCGGCCATGCCATCGAAGCCGCCCGGCAGGAGGGCGCGACCGAATTCCACTTTCTGCGCGGGCAGGAGGCCTACAAATACGAGTGGGGCGCCGCGGATCGCTGGAACAGGCGCCGCAGCTTCAGGCGCCATGGCTGACAAGCTCCGCCCGATCCTGGACGCCTATCTCGCCGGCGGGATGCCGCCCAACATCGCCCTCATGCGCCTCTGCATGGAGGCGTCCTCGCCGGAGGAGATGAGGGCTGCGGTCGGGGAGGTAGGAGAAGGATTGACCGGTCTAGAGGCCGTGCGCCTTGAAGCGCTCGCCAGGCTCCTGGACGAGCACGGCTCCGCCTGGGCCACCATCCGCCAGGTGATGGACGAGGCGGAGCACGACCATACCGCGCTCTCTAGTGAGGAGGCGGTGGCATATTGGGCGTCGGTCTTCGATCGCCTCGCGAAGGCGCAGCCGGAGGCAGGTGTGGCGCTCTACGCCCTCGGCTCGCCAGAGCTGCTGGCACGCGCGACGGCGGAGATCGTCGAGGCGCTGCGGGGTTGGGGCCTGCTCGCGAGAAGCGGCCATGTGCTGGAGATCGGCTGCGGCATCGGCCGCTTCGTCCGCGCCCTCGCGCCGGAGGTGGCGGCGGTCACTGGCATCGACGTGTCGCCGGGAATGATCGCCGCCGCTCGGGAGCGCTGCGCAGGCCTTGCGAATGTCCGCCTCGACGTATCCTCGGGGCGCGACCTCTCGGGCTTCGACGGCGGCAGCTTCGACCTGGTCCTCGCGGTGGACGTCTTTCCTTATCTCGTCCAGGCAGGCGCCAAAGTCGCGGCGAGGCACATTGCCGAGGCCGGGCGCCTCCTCAGTCGTGGGGGGACCCTGGCGATCCTCAACTACTCGTATCGCGGAGATCTCGATGGGGACCGGCGCGAGATCGCCCAGGCCGCCGGGCAAGCGGGCTTCCCTCGAGTCGATGAGCCGTCGCCCAGTTTCGAATACTGGGACGGCTCCGTCTTTCTCCTGCGGAAACCCGCCTAGACCGCAACGGCCTCGAGGCGGGGCGCCTCTGCCTCCCGCCGTCGCCCGGCGGCCTCTGTCAGGTAGCCTTCGAGTTCGGCGGCCCGGCAATCGGCCGTGTGCGCGCCGAGGATCCGCGCCCGCGCGGCTTCCCCGAGACGGGCCGGCTTCTGCTCGTCGGGATCGGCCAAGGTCAAGACCACCTCGTCGGAGGTCATCGCGAGCAGGATCTCGCGCCCAGGCGTCAGCACGTCCTCGATCCCGCGCCACACGTCCGAGATGACCGGCGTCGCGCAGGACGCCGCCTCGAATAGCCTGACGCTCGGGCTCCAGCCTGCCGCGACCATGTCGGCGCGGGTGACGTTGAGCGTGTAGCGGCTCGCGGCGTAGAACTCGGGATGGTCCACCGGGCCAACATGC
This sequence comes from Pseudomonadota bacterium, assembly GCA_023423995.1. Taxonomy (GTDB): domain Bacteria; phylum Pseudomonadota; class Alphaproteobacteria; order Rhizobiales; family Beijerinckiaceae; genus Enterovirga. The sequence continues at coordinate 6,672 of JAFAEL010000256.1, forward strand.
TGAAAACGCTCGACATTCTCGGGCCAGGCGATGTCGTCCGGATATTGCGGGCCGGCCACCACGAAGCGGAGATGGGGCAGACGGCGCGCCGGCTCGATCAGCAGGCGCTCCAGCACAGGCTGCCGGTCGGGGCTGTAGGTGCCGAGATAGGACAGGTCCCACCGCTTCTCCCGCTCGAGTGGCGGATAGGCGGCAGGATCGACGGAGCAGTAGAGCGCCCGCGCCGCCGGCGAGCCATAACGGCGTTCGAGCAGATCGAGCGTCGGGCCGCCCGTGAAGGACAGATAGACATCGTAGCCGGGGATCAGCTCCGGCGAGACGTACTCCGTGTCGCCACGGGCGAGCTTCGCGAGCGTCACGGGCGTGTCGATATCGTAGAACGCCGTCACGCCGCGCGCCCAGTCCTGCACGAGCCGGCCCACCGCGACGCCGTCCGGCACGTAGGATCCGACGATCACCGCATCCGCACCGGCAACCAGGGCACGGTGCGCGGCGAGCTCGCTCGTATCCTTGTAGAAGAGGAGGCGGCACCAGTCGGGGCTGGCGAGGTCGCGATGCGGGCCCGCATACCAGGGCACGTCGCGTTCGAGGAACGTCACGTCGTGTCCCCGGGCCACGAAGGCCTTGAGAAGCGCCCGGTACGTCGTCGCGTGGCCGTTGCCCCAGGACGAGGAGAGGCTGAGGCCGAGGACGACGACCTTCATGCTTCGGGTGCTCACGCCGCGCTCCGCTCGCGCTTCGCCGCCGTCACATCGCGGAGCAGGCGGTCGAGTTCCACGCCGCGGCGCTCATAGGTGTGTTCCTTGAGAACGCGGGCGCGGCCAGCCTCGCCGATCTCGCGTGCCCGCTCAGGCGTGAGCGTTCGAATGTGCTCGGCCACCTCTGCCCCGTCGCGAGCGACGAGCACCTCCTCGTTTTCCTTGAGGAACATGTCGAGCCCGACCCAGGCATCCGTGATCAGGCAGGCGCCCGCGCCGCAAGCCTCGAAGACGCGGGTAGCGGGCGAGTAGCCGACGCTCGCCATCGAGTCGCGGGCGATGTTCAGCACCGCCATGGGCGAGGTGTTGAACGCGTTGTGATCGCGTGTGTAGACGTGGCCGATATGCCGGACATTGGACGGCATCCCCTTCGTCTCCCAGCCGTTGCCGCCGATCAGGAAGGAGCGGTCCGGCAGGCGCGCGGCAGCATCCAGGAAGAAGCTTTCCACCCGCGCCTCGCGGTCCGGCAAGCGGTTGCCCAGGAAGGAGAGATCCGCCTTGAAACGCTCGTCCGGCGGCACGGGATGGTGGGTCTCGGGATCGAGCGCGTTGTAGATCGGCACGCAGAGCGGGGCGCCGAAGCCCTCGTACGCCTCGATCACGGGCGGGCCGCCGCCATAGGTGATGACGAGGTCGAGTTGCGGCAGCGCCCGGTGCATCGGGTGATCGGGATGGTCGCGCAACTCCGCGAGCGTCGCAGGCGCGTCCACATCGCAGAACATGCGGATGGCGCCGGGGCGGGACGCCTCCACCACTCCTTGCAGCAGCACGTCGTCATAGACGCCGACCCCGCTCGCCTTGACGACGACATCCGCCAGCGCAGCTTCGGCGATCACCGACCGCACGGCCTCGTCTGTCGCCGGATAGACCTTCACCTGGCACCAATCCGGCGGGTCGATGTCCCGGTGCTTCTGCCGGTCGAAAGCATCCGGCTCGTAGAAGGTGATCTGGTGGCCGCGCTTTGCGAGCTGCGAGAGGAGACCCCGGTAATACGTCGCCGCGCCGTTCCAGTACGAGGACAGGAGGCTCGAGCCGTAGAAGGCGATTCTCATGCAACGTTCTCCAGCGGGCGGCTCTGCGCCACCCGGCCGAGGATGGCCAACAACTCGTCGGCCCGGTGTGAACAGGTGTGGCGAGCGAGGATGGTCTCGAGCCCGCTCCGAACGAGCGAGGCGCGCAGGTCTGCGTCGTCGCGGACGGCCCTGAGGTGCCGCTCCATCTCGGCAGGATCCCTGGCCATCAGGAAGTCCGTGCCGACCCGGAACAGGTTCTCGTCATCCCGCCAGGGCGCCGATACCAGGGGAATGCCGCAGGCAAGCGCCTCGAAGACCCGGATCGTCGGAATGCCCGGCAGCTGCTGCACGTAGAGCCGGCGCGGCACGTGCACAGTCGCGAGATGGCGGGCGAAGACCTCCGGGGCCAGCGCGTTCGGCAGCCAGCCAAGATAGCGCGCCCCGTGGCGGGCGAGCGTGCCGAGCGCGGTCTCCGGATAGCGTACGCCATAGATGTCGAGCGGCAGCCCTAGCTCGGCGGCGGGGCGGAAGAGATACGCCTCAAGCTCCTCGCTGCGCTCGTCGTCGCCCCAATTGCCGATCCAGACGAGACCGGCGCGCTCTCCTTCGACCTCTGGAGGCTTGAACAGCCGCGTATCGGCCGCCTCGTGCCAGGTGAAGACGCGGCCATCCCAGCCCCAGCCCCGATAGACTTCGCTCAAGGTTTCGCCGAAGGCGAGCACGCCGTCATAGCCGGACAGGTCGTAAGCCCGCATCGACCCTGGGTCGCTCACCGCCCGGTGGTGGGTGTCATGGAAGAGGAGTGTGTAGCGGCCGCCGCGGCGCCGATGCGCGCCGATCGCCGCGACCAGGGCGTGGTCGTTCCACTCGTGGACAATCACAACGTCTGCGCCGTCCAGCGCCCGGTCGAGATCCAGGTCAGCGCCGTAGGTGACCGAGCTGAGCTCAGGATAGCCGGCGCAAAAGGCCTCGAGCCCGGCCTCGCCGTGGTCCCGCAGCAGGTTGTCGAGGCTCCAGTTCCCGGCCGGTTCGAAGACGCGCGTCTCGTGTCCACGCGCGATCAGCTCCCGGAAGACGCCGCGCAGGAAATGCGCGTTGCCGTGATTCCAGCACGAGACGAGCGAGTGGGTGAAGTAGACGAAGCGCATCAGGCGGCAGTCATCAGGTGCGGGCGGCCCTTGCTGGCGAGCACGTCTCGATAGGCGCCGGCTACGCCCTCGACCATGCGGTCCAGCCTGTAGCGGCCGGCGCGTTCCTGCGCGGCGCGGCCAAGCCTGTCGCGTTCCGTCGCATCCGCCAGGAGGCCGGTCAGGATCGCGACGGCGCCGTTCTCGTCCTTCGGATGGACGAATAGCGCCGCCTCGTCCCAGAGCTCGCGGAAAGTGGGAATGTCAGAGAGGACCAGCGGGCAGCCGGCCTGGGCCGCCTCCAGCACGGCCAAGCCGAACGGTTCGTAGAACGCCAGCGACGCGAAGACGGGCCGCGCAGCGAAATGCCCGTCGAGCGTTGCCGCATCGACGTAGCCGAGTGCGGCGGCGTGATGAAGTGCGATCACAGCGCCGTTCGGGCCATGCGTCGGACCGGCGGCCAGCACCGGAGCGGGTAGCTTTTGGGCAACTCGGTCGAGCGCGGCGATGTTTTTCCCTTCGTCCCAGAGGCGGCCGGCAGTGAGCACAAAGCATCGCCCGGCAGGTTCGCGTGGAGAGGGTGCAGGCCGGGCGGCCCGGCCGTTGTGCGCGACGCGCGGCAACTCACGGAGCGCGTAGGCGTCCGCCGTGGCGCGGGCGAAGGCGGCGCTCGGGGCGAGAAGCAGGTCCGCCGCTTCGTAGCCGCTGCGGACGAGGTCCGTCCGCCAGGCGAAATCCTCCGGGAGCGAGCCACCGCGCACAGCGGCCCACCAGGTCGCCACGCAGGAGTGACACGCCGCTATCACAGGGCAGGGGAAGGCTGCATCGGCCGCTAGCGCGGGGCTGTTCAGGTGGACAAGATCGCAACCCGTCTCGGCTGCGAGGGCAGCGAGCGCGGCTCCCGCTCCCACCACCTCGTCGCGGCTGCCGGCTGTCCAGTCAAGCGGCAATCCCGTCTCGAGGACGCGCAGGCCGGCGATCCTTGCGGCGGCCTGACGCTGTCCGCCTGAAGGCCTTGGCCCGAGGATCGCGAGCGTGATCTCGATGCCGCTCTCCCGGAGGCCGGCCGCGAGGTCGAGCGCGTAGGTCCACACGCCGCCGACTGCGTCGGTGGTCATGAGAACCTTGATGGGCGTATCCATCAGAGCGCGCCGGTATCGGCTGCCATCACGAGAGAGCGCCGACGCGCACGGCGCGCTTCGTCTCGGGCTCGCCCGAGAGGCCTCGCTCGGCACGGAGCCACGCCACCAGATTGGCAACGCCGGTGCGCCATGGCACGGGCGTCTTCAGCCCGAGGGCCGTCTGGATCGAACGGGAATCGGCCACGAAGTAACGCTGATCTCCCGGCCGCCAGTCGGAATAGTTGGCCTCGACCTCGCGGCCGACCAGGTCCGAGAGATGTGCGATCAAGTGGCGGAGGCTGACGGCGTTCTGCGCGCCCCCGCCGAGGTTGAACGCCCTCCCGGAGATCGCCTTGATGTCGCGAAGCGCGGCCACATAGGCTTCGACCGCGTCCGAGACGTCGAGAATGTCCCGCACCTGTGCGCCGTCGCCATAGATCGAGATCGGGCGGCCCTCGATTGCCCGTATGGCGAAATGCGCCACCCAGCCCTGGTCCTCCGTCCCCATCTGCCGCTGGCCGTAGATGCAGCTCATGCGGATGACGGAAGTCGGCACGTCGAAGGAGCGCGCGTAGTCGAGGACGTACTGGTCGGCGGCACCCTTCGAGCAGCCATAGGGCGTGTGGAAGTCGAGGGGCCGGCTTTCGGCGATGCCATAGCCGCGTATGGCCGGATCGATCGGGAGATAGGCCGCGTTCGTCAGCTCGAGGCCGATATCGGCAAGATCGCCGTAGACCTTGTTCGTCGAGGCGAAGATGAGCGGCGCCGGCTCGGGCCGGGCACGAAGCGCTTCCAGCAGCGCAAGCGTCGCCTTCACGTTGATCTCGAAATCCGAGACGGGATCGAGGAGGCTCGTCGTCACGGCGACCTGCGCGGCCATGTGGAAGACCGCGGAGGCGTCGCGGGCGGCGGCGGCGAGCTCGGTCCCTGCGCGCACGTCTGCGATCACTGCCGATATCCGCCGCGGATGCCGCTCGGTCAGCCATGCGAGGTTGCGATCGACGCCCGGGCGCGCGAGCGCGTCGTAGATGAGGACGTCGTGGCCTTCGGATGCGAGGCGGTCGGCTAGGTTCGATCCGATGAAGCCCGCCCCGCCTGTGACCAGGATGGGCCGGCGGCCGACGACAGCGGGTGTCGCCGCGTTCATGCCACAAGGCCCCGGGCCTCGAGTTCCTTGCGGGCCTCGCTCACCCGATCATGGGCCTGCTGCTGGGCTACCCATTCGGCAAGTTCGCGCAGCCCCTCGGAGAAGTCCTTGCCAGGAGAATAGCCCAGCTCGGTTTGCGCCTTGGTGATGTCCGGAATGTTGTGACGGATATCGCCCGCGCGCGCCTTTCCGGCGATCTCGGGCGTCAGGTCGGGCCGGCCCATTGCCTCGGCGAGGAGCTCGGCGACCTCTTGAACCGTCCGATCGACGCCGCTGCCGATGTTGTAGACTTGGCCCGCCGCCTGCGGCCGGTCGAGCGCAAGCAGGAAGGCCTGCGCGACGTCCTCGACATGGACAAAGTCCCGTCGCTGCTTGCCGTCCTCGAAGATGACGGGGCGATTGCCGTTGTGGATGCGGGAGGCGAAGATCGCGAGCACGCCCGTATAGGGGTTCGAGAGCGCCTGGCCGGGGCCGTAGGCGTTCCAGAGCCTCAGGGCGACGCCTTCCATGCCGTAATAGGGCGCGAGCGTGAGCGTCAGCCGCTCCTGGACGTGCTTGGTGATTGCATAGACCGAGGCGAGCGTCGGCCGCTTCGATTCCGGCGTCGGCACCGGGATCATCGGACGGCCCTTCGGATCCGGCGGATCCCAGGGCGCACCGGCATTCGGCTGCCGGATGGCATCCTCCACGAGTTCGCCGTCCACCGTGCGGTAGAGGCCCTCGCCGTAGATGCTCATGGACGACGCGACGACGACCCGCTTCACCGGCTGCGCGATGAGCTCCTGGAAGAGCACCGCCGTCCCGAGGTCGTTGACCGAAACATAGCGGTCGATCGCATACATGCTCTGTCCGACGCCGACCTCGGCCGCGAGATGGACGACCTTGTCGACGCCCTTCAGGGCGGCCCGGACGACAGCATCCTCCCGTACGTCGCCGATGATCAGCTCGGCGCGGGGATCCAGCCCGTCGGGCTCGGCCTTTCCGCCGTGTACCTGCTCGATGAGGCTATCCAGGATGACGACACGGTCGCCGCGATCGAGCAGCGCGCGCGAGACATAGCGGCCGATGAAACCCGCGCCGCCTGTGATGAGGATCGTCTCTGCCACGTTGTTCGTCTCAGCCTTTTGCCTTCGCCGCCTTGGAGCGGCTCGATTTCGTCCCGGCCGTTTTTGACCCGCTTGCCGAGGCGCTCTTCGACGCTGCGCCTCTTGCCGCAGTCGCCTTCGCCTTGGAGGTGGAGGGCGCCTCGTCCCCGCCGGTGCTTCCGCTCGACTTGCTCGAAGCGGATCTCACGGCCGCCTTCTTCTCGGCGGACTCTTCGCCGGAAGACTTTGCAGCCGCAGATTTTGCCGGCGCGGACTTGGTGCTTCTCCTTGCGGGCGCGTCCTTCCTGGCCGTGCTCGCCTTCCGGGCGGTCTTCTTCCTCGCGGGCTGATCCTCTTCTGGCGAGCGCTCGACGAATTTGTTGAAGCGGCTTTCCTTGCCCCCCTTCGTCTGGTCCTGATGCAGGAACGAGACGTGAGACTGGTCGAAAACCGCGAAGAACTCCTCCCAGGAGATCTCCTCGAATTTCTCTTCCTTCGGGCCGAAGTCGATGCGGAGCACGCCGCCGGACTTGTTCTTGCCCCTGGCGCTGCCCGTGCGGACGATCGATGGGCGGCCGCCACGCGCCTCGGCCCACTTCCTGATCTCGTCGTGATCCACGGTCTTCGAAGAAGCGCTCATCGCGTCATCCTTTCGATTTGGAGATCATCCGCCGGACCTGCGCCCGGCAGCGGGAGCTCGCGAGAGTTGGGTAGGCCAGCTCGAGGTGGGAACTTACAGAAGATGGAGACTCTATTCCTTTTTCTCGAAACCCGCGGGAAACGCGTTCGGTTCTGCGTCGCTCGCGAGGAGCTTGGAAAGGTACGAAGCGTACCGCTCCGCCGCGGCGCGAAGCCGACCGGCCTCGTCCGCGTCCTTTGTAGAGGCTGCTGCCTCGCGATAGTAGCCGAGCTGGAAGGCGGGATAACAACGTGTCGCGAACCGTACCTGCGCGCGATCAACTACGAAGCCGCCAACTTGTTCGATCCGGCTGATCAAATCCTGTCGTTCACCGGCCGTCAGAGTGAACTCGATCGAGGCGCCGGCGATGTCCCACGCGATGTCCTGGCAGCCGACGAGGTCGTGAGCGGCGTGATGGTCGACCGCGTCCGCCTTGAGGAACCGTCCGTCCGGCAAGATCAGCCATTCCCAGACGTGCAGCCGGTTGTCGGTCTCGATGCGGCTGACCTTGGCGTGGAGCCGTGCCAGTAACGGACGCCATGCCGTCAGGTGGCGGGCGCGCTCGGGGCCGAACTCCTCTTCCGCATTGACGTGCAGCATGTCGAACAGCTGCTGGCTCGAGGCTCCGGTAGCGACATCCGACGCGAAATTGCGGCTCCGAAAGCCGAGATAGTCCCCGAGATGCGCAAGGAAGCGCCGCCGCTCGGGGCCGGACGGGTCGAGCGGACGTGCGTCCCCGTGCCAGCGCTCGACGATGAAGCCGTGTCGGAAGCCGAGCGGCTTCGGCGCGAACCCGGCCTCGGCTAGCGCCTCGGCGCGCGCGAGTTTTTCAAGTCCGATCCGGCCGAGGCCCGCAAACCTCAGCAGCCAGCTTCCGGATCGGCTCTCGAGAAGGAACTTCCGCTTTTCCTGCCAGGGGTGAACCGGAGGAAGGTCTCCATGCCACCCGCGCGTCCCGCGCCATGCCCCGCCGGTGATCTCCCTCAGGTCGCCCACCGGTTCGCCCGTCAGATCGGCGACCCAGGACACGAGCCCTCGTTCGCCTCCTGTGAGGATGGCATCGTCGAAGGTGCGGAGGTGAAGCTGCGCCGCTTTCCAGAAGCTCCGGACAGCTTCGCTGGCCTGCGGGCCTGGCCCGTTCGCGTGGCTCGGAAACACGTGGACCCGCTCGCGTTCGATGCCGACGGCTTGCAACTCCGTCGCGACCGCCGTGATGGACGAGCCGGAGAGCCCAGGCCCCTCGTCGACGATGGCCACCTCAGTCCCTCGCGGAAGCGCGAGCGGTTCGGCGAGCGCTAGCGAGCGATCGAATGGATGGCCTACGGGTCGCACCGTCTGAGGGCAGCGTGCGCCGGCGCCTGCTGCCACCATCCCGGCTAGCGTCGTCCCGATACTGCGAATCCCGATGACGCTAAGGTCGCGTCCGGCAAGCGAGCGCGCGGCCTCATAATAGGTTTCGGGATAGAGCGCATAATGCGCAAACCCTTCCGGCAGCTTGACCGTGAGATCGCCTCCCTTCGCGCAGGCTTCGACCGCAGCGATCGCCGCCAAGGCAGGCTCCGTGCAGATCCTGCGCTCGCTCCAGGACAGGCCGACCGCCTCGGCGAGTGCGAGGGTGAGCGACATGGCGGCATCGCTCTCGTGAAACGGCGCATCCTGGCGACCGTGGGCCTCGAAAGCGCGGTCGGCCAGGCCCTGAGCCAGCTCGCCCGTCTCAATGAGGGCTGCGACCAGCAGGCCATGCGCAGCGATCCAGGGCTCGGCGCTCGCGGCCTCGGACAGGTAATGCCGGACGGCCCCGATCTTCTGCGCGACCGTCTCTCGGCGGACGGCGTCGCCGTAGACCAGCATCAGGTGACGGGCTGTAGATGCCGATAGGCGATGGCCTTGAAGGCGTCGAAGGACGGGATCTCCCAGCTGGCCCGCCGCTCCCGGCCGAAGCGCGCGAGCCACGCCGTCCAGGCATGATACTGGGCGGGGGAGGGGGAGATGAGCGCGCGCCGGGTCTTCGAGAGCTCAAGGGCTTCGAGCGGCTCGTAGCCCCGCTCGACCAGGACGCAGAGCGCGAGCGTGGCGGAGCGGCCGATGCCGTGCTCGCAATGGATCAGCACTCTCTCTCCGCGGTCGAGGTAGGGCCGCACGAAGGTGACGCCGTCCTCGAGCATCGGCTGGCTCACCGCGTGGTGGTCGTCAGTCGGAAGATGAAGGAGGGAGATCCCATGCCGCTGCAGCAGAATTTCATCGTCGCAGGCCTCGCTGCGTAGATCGACCACCGCGCGGATGGCCAGGTGGTGCGCCATAGTCTCGGCACGCTCGACCGGAAATCGACCGCCGACGGCCAGATGCTCGGTGATCCAGCTGAGATTCGGCTCCCATGGAGCGGGTGCTTGGATGGTGCTCGCCACGTCTCCGGCTAGGCCGGGCTGGTCAGGCGGGTCAAGCGCCCCTATATAGCGGTGGTGCACCGGTGAGCCGCCCTCGAAGGGTTTGGGTCTCGGGGTGGAAACCTGTTCCAGGTTGACATCGACGGGCGGCGTAGCTAGAGCGCCGCTGTCAATCGAGGTTTTAGAGAGTCGCGCGGCGCCTCCCCAGAGAGGGTGTCGGCGCGCTCTTTTTGGCGGTTGAGACGACGCCGGCGGCGTCAGACATGATCGAGCGTCGGCTGGTTCGGCGCGAGGAGAGGCGGACGTGGCCCGTATCGCAGGCGTCAATATCCCAACGAACAAGCGCGTCGTTATCGCGCTTCAGTACATTCACGGCATCGGCGCGAAGAAGGCGCAGGAGATCGTCGAGAAGGTCTCGATCGAGCCGGAGCGTCGCGTCAATCAGCTGACGGACGCCGAGGTGCTCCAGATCCGCGAGACGATCGATCGCGATTACCTCGTCGAGGGCGACCTCCGTCGCGAAGTCTCGATGAACATCAAGCGGCTGATGGATCTGGCCTGCTACCGCGGCCTGCGTCACCGTCGCAATCTGCCGGTTCGCGGTCAGCGTACCCATACCAATGCCCGTACCCGCAAGGGTAAGGCGAAGCCGATCGCCGGCAAGAAGAAGTGAGCCTCGGCGCGCTTTGCGCGCCGCGGACTCACCCTCGGGCTTGACCCGAGGGTCTCGATCCGGGGTCGTGCCCCGATGATCGAGGTGGCCGGGACAAGCCCGGCCATGACGCCCTCCCGGTACGCCGGGTAGATCACCTCCACATCCCGAGCGCCTGGGAATACGGGCGCGCCTGAAGGATCTTTTGATGGCCAAAGAGGCAACCCGCGTCCGCCGCCGCGAGCGCAAGAATATCGTCTCTGGCGTTGCCCACGTGCACGCTTCGTTCAACAACACGCTGATCACGATCACGGACGCGCAGGGCAACACGATCTCGTGGTCCTCCTCCGGCTCGATGGGCTTCAAGGGCTCGCGGAAGTCGACCCCGTATGCGGCTCAGGTTGCGGCCGAGGACGCTGCCCGGAAGGCCGCCGAGCATGGCATGCGGACGCTCGAGGTCGAGGTCTCCGGTCCGGGCTCCGGTCGTGAATCCGCCCTTCGCGCCCTGCAGGCCGCCGGCTTCACCGTGACCTCCATCCGGGACGTGACGCCGATCCCGCACAACGGATGCCGCCCGCGCAAGCGCCGCCGCGTCTGATCTACGGGGCGGGAAGCCCCTACATCGCTGAAGACCTCCGCGGGGCCGGCACTTGCCGATGCCCCGCGTCCGCCGTCCGAGGGGAAGAGCCGTGATACAGAAGAACTGGAAAGAGCTGACGAGGCCGGACAAGCTCCAGGTGTCCCAGGGCGACGACCCGCGCCGCGTCGCCACCATCGTCGCGAGCCCGCTGGAGCGCGGCTTCGGCACGACGCTCGGCAATGCTCTGCGCCGCGTCCTGCTGTCGTCCCTCCAGGGCGCAGCCGTCACCGCTGTCCACATTGACGGCGTCCTGCATGAGTTCTCGTCCATCCCGGGCGTGCGCGAGGACGTGACGGACATCGTCCTCAACATCAAGACGATCGCCATCCGCATGCAGGGCGAGGGGCCGAAGCGCCTGACGCTCCGCAAGACGGGCCCCGGCGTCGTCACCGCTGGTGATATTGCGACCACGGGCGACATTTCGGTCCTGAACCCCGAACTCGTGCTCTGCACCCTCGATGAGGGAGCCGAGATCCGCATGGAGTTCACGGTGACGACCGGCAAGGGCTACGTCCCGGCCGAGCGCAATCGTCCGGAAGACGCGCCGATCGGCCTAATCCCGGTCGACAGCCTCTTCAGCCCGGTCAAGAAGGTTTCGTACCGCGTCGAGAACACCCGCGAGGGCCAGGATCTCGACAAGGATAAGCTGACGATGACCATCGAGACGAATGGCGCGCTCAGCCCCGAGGATGCGGTCGCCTACGCGGCTCGCATCATCCAGGATCAGCTCTCGGTCTTCGTGAACTTCGAGGAGCCCCGTCGCGAGGAAGCTCAGGCCCTGGCGCCGCAGCTCCCGTTCAACCCGGCTCTCCTCAAGAAGGTCGACGAGCTCGAGCTGTCGGTCCGCTCGGCGAACTGCCTGAAGAACGACAACATCGTCTATATCGGCGATCTCATCCAGAAGTCCGAGGGCGAAATGCTTCGCACCCCGAACTTCGGCCGCAAGTCGCTCAACGAGATCAAGGAAGTTCTCGCAGGCATGGGCCTTCACCTCGGCATGGAAGTGCCCGGGTGGCCGCCGGAGAACATCGAAGACCTCGCCAAGCGCTTCGAGGAGCACTACTGAGCGGCTTCGCCGCCTGACCCCGGCAGAGGTGCCGGGGTTTTCGACCCGCTGGGCGCCGGCTTCGCCGGCATGGGCGGGAAACAATCAGAAGGAACGGCCGGCCCTTGGCACGGCGGCCGTGAAAGATAGGAGAGCCACATGCGTCACGGATTTCGCGGTCGCCGCTTCAACCGCACGGCGGAGCACCGCAAGGCGATGTTCGCCAACATGTCAGCGGCCCTGATCAAGCACGAGCAGATCGTCACCACGCTCCCGAAGGCGAAGGACCTCCGTCCGGTCGTCGAGAAGCTGGTCACGCTCGGCAAGCGCGGCGGCCTGCATGCGCGCCGTCAGGCGATCGCGCAGCTGCGCGATGAGACGATGGTGAAGAAGCTGTTCGACGTGCTCGGCCCGCGCTACGCCTCCCGCCCGGGTGGCTACCTCCGGGTGCTCAAGGCCGGCTTCCGCCAGGGCGACAACGCTCCCATGGCAGTCATCGAGTTCGTCGACCGCGACGTCGATGCGAAGGGGCAGGATTCCGGCCCGACGCAGAAGACCGAGCTCGTCGAGAGCGAGTGAGCTGGAGGTCTCTCCGGGTATCGAGGGCGGCTTTCGGGCCGCCCTTTTTTGTGGCCGGCGTCAGGCCGGCTCGTGGATCGGACAGAGATTGAAACGGGCGCGGAAGTCGGAGGAGTGCCGGTAGGGCTCCCGCCTGGCCCGGTTGATGTTGCCCAGAGGTTGATGGGCCGCGAGCCCGGTCCAGACACTGAAGCGCATCTCCTCGTCGACGGCGCGGACAAGTGCAGGATCCCAGCTATCCTGCCGCTTAGCGATAACAGTGCCTACGCGGAGGAAAGGCGCCTCGTCCTCCTTCCACTCGATCGTCGGGTCCTCCACGGGCTGCTTCTGGAGGTCCCGGCACAGCTGCACCCTGAACTCCCAGGCCGCGTCGATCCCGGCCATCTCGGCCTGGATCCTGTGGCGCAGCGCGTCGCGATCGTGGCTCGCGTCGATCTCCACGCCGGCTAGGGCGACGATCTCGGGGGCGATCGGCTTCAGGCTGAACTTCGCGATATGGTCGCCGTAGCGGAACGGCGTGACGCTGTAATAGGTCTCGCCGAGCGGATGGGCGTTCGGGGCGCCGCCGAGAGCCTTGACGGTCGCGCTTTCGATGCCGATCGCTCCGAGCGCCTTGTTCACGCCTCTCAGGAAGGTGGAGAGCACACGTTTCCCGCCCTCGGCAACGTCCGTGGTCTTCGCGACGAGCTTGAGAGCCCCGAGGAATTCCTTCGCGGTCCTTGCCTGGAAAGTCGGGCCATCCACCATGACGAAGTCCTGCGTCGAGCCCGTAGCGCCGGGGAGACGTTCTCCCTCGACGCCGACGACCTTCATGGCCAGCCCGCGAGGGAGCGAGATCGCGTCGTCGAGTATGTCGCCGGCGTTGGTGGAAATGCGCAGAAAGGTCTCATAGCGGCCCGGGCGGGCGAACAATCCCTGGGAGAGTTCCGGCAAGAGGCCGTCGTTGATGGTCAGCGTTGCTTTCAGGATCCCGTGCGCCTTGGCGTGCACGGCCCGGACGGCATGGCCGTAATCCCTAGAGGTGGTGTTGAGGATCGTGTCGAAGGTCTCGTTGATCTGCCTGACCGTGTTCTCCTCGTCCGGCAGGATCGTCTCGACTTCTGGAGAGTAGCGCACGGGTAACGGCAGGCTCATGTCGCATCCTCGGGCTGATCCGCATCGCCACGACGCGGACGGAGAACTCATGCAACGCGCTGGCCGCCGGAACTGTCCGCGACCAGCGCCCAAGAACCCGTGACCGGGGCGACCGCCCCCCGAACTCACTCAATCGCAACACAATTCGCACAGGCTCATTCCGGCCATGCGCGTCGTTGTCATAGCGGATTTTCCTCAAGCCTCGGGAGGAGCGCAATCCGTCGCGATTCAGTCGGCGGCGGCGCTCGCAGCGCGAGGCGTGCCCGTCACGTATATCCACGCGATCGGCGGCGCGTCCGCGAGGCGGCTCGACACCCCGGGCGTCGAGGTCGTCGGGCTCGACCAGCCCGACATCTGGGGCCGGCCGGCAGTCCAACAACTCGGCGCTGGGATCTGGAACCACGATGCCGCAGCGCGCCTGCGCGCCGCGCTTGGTCGACTGCCTCCGGGCCCGAAGATCCTCCACCTCCATCAGTGGACGCGATCGCTCTCCCCGGCAGTGTTCCCGGTCCTTCTCCGCTCGGGGTCGCCCGTCGTCGTGACTCTGCACGACTACTTCATCGCCTGCCCGAATGGCGTCTATTACCGGTTCGAGCGCGACGAGCCCTGCACCGTGCAGCCGCTCTCGTTGGCGTGCCTTCTGGCGCCATGCGATCCGCGATCGATGGCCCATAAGGGGGTGCGGGTGCTGCGGGCGGCCGTCACGCGAGCGGCCCTCGCCGGACACTCGTTCGACGTGGTCCATGTGTCTGACCGAGCCCAGGCCACATTGGCGCCGTTCATGCCGCCGCAGATCCGCGAGCATCGCATCGACAACCCGGTGGAGGCGTCGCAATCCGCCCCTGCGGAGATCGCCGAAGGCGCAAAGCTCGCCTTTATCGGTCGCCTGACCCGCGAGAAGGGAGCAGACATCGTCGCACAGGCTGCCGCGCTCGCAGGAAGCCCGGTGATGTTCATCGGCGAGGGGCCCGCCGAGGCGGCGATCCGGAAGGCAAATCCGAGTGCCGAGATGCTGGGCTGGCGAAACCGGGCCGAGATCGAGCGACTGCTCCGGGGGGAGGTGAGGGCGGTCGTTGCGCCGTCCCGCTGGTACGAGACCGGTCCGCTGACCGTGTATGAGGCGCTTGCCGCGGGTGTGCCGGCCGTGGTCTCCGACCGGGCGGGAGCGGCCGAGAAGGTGATCTCGGGCGAGACGGGCTTCGTCGTCGAGCCCCAGGTCCATGCGCTCGCATCGGCCTTCAAACGACTCGGCGATACGGAGCTCGCCCGTCGCATGGGAAGTGCCGCTCATCGGCGCTACTGGGCCGCGCCGCTGAGCCCGGAACGCCACGCCTCAGCCCTGATCGCTCTGTACGAGGCGCTGCTCGATCGTGGGAGCAAGGCTGCCTAGGCCTTGTGGTGCCCCTTCGGGCGCCTATACCGCTTCCGCTTCACGCGAATCGAGTTCCCCGATGAGATGCGCCGCGCTTGCCCTCGTACCCCTCCTTGCGCTCTCGATCCCGGCGGGCGGGCAGACCCGCGCCGCGCCCGAGAGCCGGGCCCAGGTACAGCTTTCATTCTCTCCGGTCGTGAAAACGGCCGCTCCGGCCGTCGTCAACGTCTACGGCGCGCGCGTGGAGCGCACGAGGCGGAGCGCCGGGATGGACGATTTCTTCCGCCGGTTCTTCGGAGACGTTCCCTCGATGCCGCGGGACCGCGTCCAGCGCTCGCTCGGATCGGGTGTGATCCTCGATGCTTCGGGACTGGTGGTCACGAACCATCACGTCGTCGCCGAGATGACCGAGGTGAAAGTCGCGCTGTCGGATAACCGGGAGATCGAGGCGGAGATCGTGCTGCGCGATCCCCGGACCGACCTTGCCGTCCTCAAGCTGAAGCCCACGCAGGGCCTGAAGGCCCTCGAACTCGGCGACGATGACGCCCTGGAGGTCGGTGACCTCGTGCTGGCGATCGGGAACCCGTTCGGGGTCGGGCGCACCGTGACCCAGGGGATCGTGTCCGGCCTCGCGCGGACCAATGTCGGCGTGTCCGATTACGGCTACTTCATCCAGACCGACGCAGCCATCAATCCGGGTAATTCGGGTGGCGCCCTCGTGGACATGCACGGCCGACTTGTGGGCATCAACTCGGCTATCTTCTCGAACTCGGGCGGGAGCGTCGGGATCGGCTTTGCGATCCCTGCCGCCATGGTGAAGGTCGTGCTCGACTCCGCCCGGGCCGGCGCCAATACCGTCAGGCGCCCCTATCTGGGCGCCTCCCTGCAGGCGGTGAACCAGGAACTCGCCGACGGGCTCGGCCTCGACCGGCCTACCGGCGCACTCGTCAGCTCGGTGCGCGACAAGGGGCCGGCGGACGCGGCGGGCCTGAAGCGGGGGGATGTCGTCCTGGAGGTGGATGGGCGTCCGGTCGAGGATCCGGACGCCTTTGGCTGGCGCTTTGCCCTCAAGGGCACATCGGGCGAGGTGCCGGTCACGGTCAACCGGGGCGGCACGCGCCGGGTGATCACGGTCAAGCTGCAACTCGCCCCAGAAATCCCGGCACGCGATCAGATCGTGATGAAAGGGCGTTCGCCCTTCGCCGGAGCCGTGATCGTGAACGCCTCCCCTGCGGTTGCCGAAGAGATGCAACTGGAGGCCCATGAGGGGGTGGTCGTCTCGGACGTGCAGGAAGGAAGCCTCGCGGCACGCGTCGGCCTGCAGAAGGGCGACGTGCTCCTGGCCCTGAACGGGGAAAAGATCGGCTCGACCCGCGAACTCGATCGGATGGCGCGGGCTGGAGCCCAGCTCTGGCGCATCACGATCAGCCGGGGCGGCCAGGTCATGACGACGGTCCTCGGCGGGTAGGCGCAGCGTCCGCCGCCAAACGGTTGACGGCGGTGCTTGCCGCCTGTTCAGGCACGCAAACTGCGCTAAGTTGCCTCCCAAGATCAGGAGCGCTGCGCCTCAAAGCAGCGTCCGTTTGGGAGGTATCATGAAGCGCCCTTGGGCCGCTCTCGCGGCCGTGCTGACACTCGCGGCTCCCGCCGCCGCGCAGGACACCTTCCCGCAGCGGCAGATCACGATGGTCGTGCCCTTCGCGGCCGGCGGCACGACCGATGTGATCGGCCGGATCATGGCGGACGACATGTCGAGGACGCTCGGCCAGCAGATCCTGGTCGAGAACGTCACCGGGGCAGGCGGAACCGTGGGCGTCGGCAGGGTCATGAAGGCCGCACCTGACGGCTACACGCTGCTGATGGGCAATCTCGGCACCCAGGCGGCCAGCGTAGGGCTCTATCCGAAGCTCGCCTACGATCCCCGGACGGACTTCGAGCCGATCATGAATGCGGCGGCGACGCCGATGCTCGTGGTCGCCAAGAAGGACCTGCCCGTCAAGGATTTCAGGGAGTTCGTAGCGCTCCTGAAGGCGAAGGGCGAGACGCTGAACTATGGGACGGGCGGCGTCGGCGCCACCTCTCACCTGACGTGCCTCTTCCTGGATTCGCTGGTTGGCGCGAAGCCCCAGCACGTGCCGTTCAGGGGTTCAGGACCCGCGCTGAACGCGCTGCTTGCGGGACAGATCGACTATGTGTGCGACCAGACTGTGGCCGTGGTGCCCCAGATCCAGGCCGGCTCCGTGAAAGGGTTGGTCGTCGCCGTGCCGAATCGGCTCGGCGTGGTGCCGGACGTGCCGACCTCCGCCGAGCAGGGCTTGGCCGAGTTCCAGGCGACGGGTTGGAACGCCCTCTTCGCGCCGAAGGGTACGCCGGCTCCGGTACTCGAGAAGCTGAACGCAGCCGCGCGCGCGGCGCTCGCGAACGAGACTACGAGAAAGCGCCTGCTGGAACTCGGCGCGGAACTCCCCGACGCGGCAGGCCAGACCCGTGAAGCCCTGGGCCAGCTGGTTGCGAGCGAGATCGACAAGTGGGTGCCCGTCATCAAGAAGGCCGGTGTCACCGGAAACTGAGGCTCGCCAACGCCCTCGCTCTGCATCGGAACGGAACAGGAATGCGCACGCATAGGATCGCTGCCATCGGCGGTGACGGAATCGGTCCCGAGGTAATCGAGGTTGGGCTGGAGGCGCTTCGCGCCTGCGCGGAGCGCGACGGCGGCTTCGAGCTGCAGGTCGAGCATTTCGACTGGGGCTCCGACTATTACCGCCGGAATGGCGTCATGATGCCGGAGGGCGGCGCCGACCTGCTTCGCAGCTTCGATGCCATCTATTTCGGTGCGGTGGGCGCGCCGGACATCCCGGATCACCTCACGCTCTGGGGCCTGCGCCTCGCGATCTGCCAGCCGCTGGATCAGTATGCCAACGTTCGTCCGACACGGATCCTCCCTGGGATCACCAGCCCGCTGAGGAACGTCTCCGGGCCTGAGCTCGACTGGGTGATCGTGCGCGAGAACTCCGAAGGGGAATATGCGGGCGTAGGCGGCCGCGTGCATCGCGGGCTGCCCGAGGAGGTCGCGACGGACGTATCGATGTTCACGCGGGCGGGCGTGCTCCGCATCATGCGCTACGCCTTCGCCCTCGCGCAGTCACGCCCGCGCAAGCTCCTGACGGTGGTCACGAAATCCAACGCACAGCGGCATGCGATGGTGATGTGGGACGAGATCGCGGCGGAGGTCGCGGCCGAGTTCCCGGACGTGACCTGGGACAAGATGCTGGTCGACGCGATGACCATGCGGATGACGCTGCGCCCGCAGACGCTCGACACGATCGTCGCCACGAACCTCCATGCCGACATCCTGTCGGATCTCGCAGCGGCTCTCGCCGGTTCGCTCGGCATCGCCCCGACGGCGAACCTCAATCCGGAGCGGAAAACCCCATCGATGTTCGAGCCGATCCACGGCTCCGCCTTCGACATCACGGGGAAGGGAATCGCCAATCCGGTCGGCGCCTTCTGGACCGCCTCGATGATGCTGGACCATCTCGGCGAGAGGGCAGCCTCCGAACGCCTTATGAGGGCAGTCGAGCGGGTGACCGCGGAGCCAGACCTCCATACGCCGGACCTTGGCGGCCCTGCGACGACCCGGAAGGTCACGGACGCTGTCTGCGAGGCTCTGCGCGGCGCGAACGAGTGAGCTGCAGCAGTCGGCGCGGCGCAAAAAAGGGGCCGCATCGCTGTCGATGCGGCCCCTCGAATGGCTGAGGTGCCCCGCTCGCAAGCGGGGCCGCCGGTATCAGTCGACTACGTCGATCGTCGCGACTTCGCGGCCCTTCTGGCCCTGGGTCACGCCAATCTGCACGCGCTGGCCTTCCTGAAGATCGGCGAGGCGGGCGCGCTCGAGCGCGGAACGGTGAACGAACACGTCGCGGCCGCCATCATCCGGCGCGATGAAGCCGAAGCCCTTGGCCGGGTTGTACCACTTCACGACGCCGGTCATGTCCTCGACCGGACCCGTCTCGCGGGGGGCGCTCGGGAACGACCGACGCGGAGCGCCGCCGAAGCGATCGCCACCGCCGCCGTAGCCGCCACCACCACCACCACCGAAGCGATCGCCGCCGCCGCCGTAGCCGCCACCACCGCCGCCGCCGAAGCGGTCGCCACCGCCGAAGCCGCCGGAGCGCCGGGCCTGGCGCGGCTCAGCCGTCGACGTGTCGACGCTTACCACCTCGGTGACCTGGGGGCCGCGTTGGCCGGCAGCAACCTTCACGACCAGCTTCGTGCCGGGATCCAGCTCGCTATGGCCGGTCGCTTCGACCGCGCGGATGTGGAGGAAGGCGTCGCCCGACCCGTCGGAAAGCTCGGCGAAGCCAAAGCCCTTCTCGGGGTTGAACCACTTTACGGTCGCCTCCTGCTCCGGACCGGAAGGGGCCATAGCAGGACGCCCGCCGCCCATGGGAGCGCGCGGCGGGGGGGAATCATAGGGGCTCGGACCACGGTCGGAACCAAAATCGTCACCGAAACCGCGCCGCCGCTGGTCCCGGAAATCTCGTCCTCTGCTCATCTCGTAAACTCGTGCGAAGGCCTGCTCGGCTGGTTGACGCTGACCGGATTGTCCCTGACCGCTTGGCGGTTGTGGGTACGAAAGTCCTTTTTGACTGCGGCTCCGGGTCGAAAGCGCCTGATCGGATCGGTGTAAAGCGTCAAAGGCGAGACACGTCGTTGGATCGGCGGCGACGTCCCATCATCGCGAGACCCGGGAAAGAGGTCAAGAGTTCCGATGGGGGATGGTGGCTCATTTTCGTGCAACTTCCGGATTAGTCTGCCGAGATTCACTCAAGACCAGCCGCAACCGGTGGTTCCAGGCACCGCTAATCTGATGTTGCAGGGGCAGACGATCCCCCGTCCGAGGGCGCCGATCCGGAGCGCGGGAGGCGGGAGGTGAGATCGGGATAGTGCGTGCCTGCGGGGCTGGGCGTTGCCGGAGGATGCTCTCGGCTTTGGCGAGGCGAAAGGCCGGTTTCGCCGGGGAGTACGCCGGCTCAAGCCGTGCGCGGCTGAAAACTCGAGGCGTGTACAGAGGCGGGCGGCAGGTGCGTGGATCGCGCCGCGGAGGCTGCCATCCAGCGCCAGCGTCCGGCCTCAAGCCCCCAGACCATGCCGAGCATGATGTACACATGCCGCCAGTGATCGATGTCGATCTGGAATGCCTGGAGAAAGAACATCAAGAGCGCCGGAAACACGATCTGCGCTTGTCTCTGATAGGGAGACGGCGTGAAGCACAGCCTGAAGCCGACGAAGGTGGTGAGCAGCACCAGGCCGATGAAGCCGAGTCCACCCGTCCAGCCTCCATTGGCGAAGCCGCCGATGTAAGAATTGTGCGGTTCCAGACCAAAGACGAGGCGGAATCGCAGCGGGCCAAAGCCCTCCGGTCGCTCTATCAGCATCGGGATGGAGCGGAGCTGGTTTCCGAACCGCCCGGTGACGCCCTCGTCATAGCTCTGCGTAAGCTGCGCACGATCGGCGAACCGCTCTCCCACATCTCCCACGGAGAGCAGGCCGGCGAGGAGGAGTGTCGCCGCCAGGACGCCCAGCATGGCGAAGGCCACGATCCGGCGCCTCACCCGACTTTGGCTCGTGACGAAGGTCATCGCGGTCATCACGGCGATGCCGAGGAGCAGAGCGCCCCAGGAGCCTCTCGAGAAGGAGAGGAAGATGCAGGTCACCAGGATGAGCAGCAGTGCCGTTGACAGGACCGGGCGCCGGCTCTCTCCGGTCAGGAGCCCCCGCAGGAGGAGGAGCACGCCAAGGACAAGGAAGGAGCCGAGCACGTTCGGATCCTCGAAGACGCCGGCCGCGCGCCCATCCATCACGAAGAGTACGCCAGTATCCTTGAAGTAGGAGAGGATGCCGGCCAGTGCGGCGAAAACGCAGCTCGCCAGGTAGGCCTTGAGCGTGAGCTCCACTCTCCGCTCGGTTTCGTGGGCGAAGAACATCACGAAGAAGATGGCCGTGACCATCAGATAGAGGGACTGCAGCGTCCACGTCGTCGGCAGCGGCTCGGCGAAATAGGGCACCAGCGCCAGAACGAGCGAGACCTTGTAGACCAGGAGGAGGGCGACGAAGGGAACGGACGAGCGATGGAGGCGCACGCCCAGGACCAGCCACACCACGATCGCCGGTATCGCCGCGAAGTCGTAGGGCGAAGGCCGCAGGAAGGTGAAGCACGTGAAGAAGATGAACAGAGCGAATAGCAGGTAGCCTGCTGTCTCCAGGACCTTCCGGGCCGGAAGGGTCCTGAGCCGGCTGACCTCCGGGGCGGTGGTGGGATCCGGCCCGCTCATCAGTAGGCGTTTTCAGTCTTCAGCAGGGAAAACGGCGTCGCGAGAAGAATGTAGAGGTCGAAGAAGACCGACCAGTTCTCGATGTAGTAGAGGTCGTGCTCGACGCGGCGCTGAATCTTTTCCGAGGTGTCCGTTTCCCCGCGCCAGCCGTTGATCTGCGCCCAGCCCGTGATCCCGGGCTTCACCCGATGCCGAGCGAAGTAGCCGTCGACCACCTGGTCGTAGAGGCGGTCCTGGGCGTTCGCCTTCACGGCATGGGGCCTCGGGCCGACCAGCGACATGTCTCCCTTGAACACGACGTTCAGGAGCTGGGGCAGTTCGTCGATCGACGTCTTGCGCAGGATGCGGCCGACGCGGGTCACGCGCGGATCATCCTTCGTGACCAGGCGGGAGGCCGTCGCGTCGGTCTTGTCGGTGTACATCGTCCGGAACTTCAGGACCTCGATCAACTCGTTGTTGAAGCCGTAGCGCTTCTGCCGGAAGAGGATCGGTCCGCGGGAATCGAGCCGCACTGCGAGCGCGGCCGCAAGCAGGAGAGGCAGCGCAAACACCAAGAGGACGCTCCCGACGACCTTGTCGAAGATCCATTTGACGACGAGGTCCCAATCCGCGATCGGCCGGTCGAACACGTCGAGGACCGGCACCGAGCCGATATAGGAGTAGCTGCGGGGCCGGAGGCGCAGCTTGCTCGCGTGAGCCGATAGCCGGATGTCGATGGGCAGCACCCAGAGCTTGCCGAGCATCTGGAGCAGCCGGTTCTCGGCCGAGATCGGCAGGGTGAATATCACGAGGTCGAGCGGCGTCTTGCGCGCGTATTCGACGAGGTCCGCGACCGTGCCGAGCTTCTCGTACCCGCCCACGACGGGAGGTGAGCGCGAATCGTCCCGGTCATCGAAGACGCCGACGATTCGGATCCCCGTTTCAGGCTGTGCCTGGAGTGCCCGGATGATCTCGTTCGCCGGGTCTCCGCCGCCGACGATCGCCGTGCGCCGCTCGAAGCGGCCCGCGGCCGCCATGCGCCGGACCGCGACGGACAGGCAGATGCGCTCCAGGACGAGCGCCGCGAAGCCGGCGAGGTACCAGGAGCCGAGCCACACGCGGGAGAGCGACTGGCCGGCCTTGAGGAAGAACACGAAGGCGATGGCGCACAGGAAGACGAACGACCATGCCCCGAGGAGCTTCAACCCTGTTGGCACCAGAGAGCGCAGGGCCGTGACCGTGTAGGCTCCGACTGCCTGGAAGGCGAAGGCGGAGAGAGCCGTGATGGCACCGAGGGCGACGACGTAGCTCAGGTTGAGCGAGACGTGCCCACGCAGGTAGACGAGGTAGACCAGGATCCCGCTCGCCGCCACGAGCAGGAGCTCGACAGCCCGAACGAGGCCGGCCAGGACCACGGGCGAGATCCGGCCCGCGGGAGCGAAGCCCCGGGACGCGTCGGCGGCGGCGGCCTGCTGATCTTCGGGACCGGCTGCATCCGCCGCTCGCGCAGCGTTGATCAGATCACGAACATGCAGTCCCATGCGCTCACGTCCCTGCCGAGCCCTCCATGGCCCGTGGCGATCCGGGACAGTTTACGGCGCGAGCCTTTCGGAAGGCTCAACACGATCGAGCACAAGCGACGGTGCCGCCTTGATCCCGCGGCCCTCCCGCGCCTCGCGATAGCCCTGGAGGACGCCTTCGACCATTCGGTCGATCCGGAACCCCGCTCTTACGTAGTCGGCAAGAGCGCTCGCCTTTGCACGGCGGACCTCCTCAGGCTCGCCGAGGGAGGACAGGATCTTGGAGGCGAGTACCTTTGGATCGCCGGCGGGGATGAGTTCGTCGGAATGGGGTCCGAAGATCTCGCCGATCCCGCCGACATTGGTGCAGACGAGCGGCTGCGCGGCGGCGGCGGCTTCCAGGACGACGTAGGGTAGCGATTCGGCCTTGGATGGCACCACCATCACGCGACCACGCGACAATGCCCCCCGAATCTTCTGCGGCGGCACGAAGGCGATCGAGTCCCAAACCCCGGCCTCTTGCGCGCGGGCCTTCAGTTCCCCTTCGCTCGGGCCCGAACCCACCGCCAGCAGCGTCAGTCGCAGGCTGTGGTCGCGGCGGATCAGTGCAAGCGCATCGATGAGAGTGTCGACGCCCTTGGCGACCCGAAACTCGCCGATATAGACGAGATCGAAGGGATCCGGCTGCTGCTGGATGGGTTCGAATTCCGATTCCGCAATGCCGTTGTGGATGACACGGACGAGCTTGTCCGTCGGCCCGACGAAAGCTTCGAACCGGCGCTTCACATAGGCGCTCTCGAACAGAAAGACGTCCGTCCGACGCGCGAAGAATGCTTCCGCGCCCATGTAGATCCGATGCGAAAGCGTGCCGGGATTGTAGTTGAAGCTGCCCCCATGCGGCGTGTAGGCCCGCACCGTCTTGCCATCGAGGGCCGGCCAGGTGACGAGCCGCGCATAGGCGCCGCCCTTCGACCCATGTCCATGCAGGACATCCGGCTGCAACTCGCGATACAGGGCCGTCAGGCGAAGAACGGCGTAGGTGTCGAGCACGTGCGGCAGGCGGCGCATGGGAATCCGCGTGATCCCGAGCGACAACCCCGGACAGAGTTCATCCAGCGCCTGTTCGGCTCGCGCCCCGCCGGTGCTTGCGTCGCAGAAGATGCCGACGTCGTGACCTCGCTCGATCTGTCCTTTGGCGACGTCGACGACGTGCCGGAACAGGCCGCCGACGGGCGCGCGAAAGACGTGGAGGATGCGGAGCTTCGTCACGTCGGGGCTCCGGTCGGCGCCGCTCAGAACCATCGCTCCTTGATCACGATCGTGTCGCCGGGGCGAACCGCGTAGGTGATCGGAACCTCGGCCGTCTGGATGCCGCGGCTCGTGCGGCGCGTGACTTCGGCGTAGCTGCGCTGTGCGCGCGGCGTGAACCCGCCCGCGATCGCGACGGCAGTCTGGACCGTCATGCCGTTCACGAAGGGAAACTGACCCGACGTCGTCACCTCGCCAAGGATGAAGAACGGCCGGTAGGTATCGACCTCGACCGTCACCTTCGGCTCGCGGATGTAGCCGCCCTTGAGGCGCCCCTCGATCGCCGCGCTCGCGGCGGCGGTCGTCATCCCGCTGACCGAGACCGAGCCGATGAGAGGCATCGTGATCCGGCCGGAGGCATCGACCTGATAGATGTTGGACAGGGAATCCTGCCCGAAGACGATGATGCGGAGCTTGTCGCCGGTGGACAGCGTGTAGCTTCCCCCGCCGGACGGCCTCGCCGGGACGATCGAGCCGGTTGCCTGCGGCTGCACACATGCCGCCAGTGGCAACGCGGATGCGAGGACGAGGAGAGCTCTACGCCTGTTCATACTACGCCTGGACGAAGTCGATACCCACTGTCGTCCTAGCGTTCCCATGGTTAACAGAGCGTTCCAGGCGACAACTTGCTGCTCTGCAAGCAAATCTGGCGCTTCGGCTTCAGCACTACACGGGTTTAACTCGGCTTCAACCTTAACGGGGTTTGATGCTCCCGCCTCTCGGCATGTTTGCGTAGCCCGGAATAGAATCGATGGCACAGCCTTACGTCGCTCCTTTCGCTGCGCCCGTGGCGAGCGGTGAGGCGACCGTCGCAGACCTTCTGCGTTCGATGCGGACGCATTGGCGCTACATTGCGATTCCGACGCTGCTGGTATTCGTCGCGGCTACGATTTTCGTCAGCGTCGTATCCCCGCGCTACACGGGAGAGGCCAAACTCCTCCTTCAAACGGCTGACAGCTACTACACGCGGCCGGGTCAGGATCGGGGGGATGCAAGCCAACTGATCGACGAGCAGGCAGTCGCGAGCCAGGTTCAAGTCGTCATGTCGCGCGACATCGCGCGGGAGGCGATCCGGCGCCTCCAACTCGTGGGAAATCCCGATTTCGATCCCGGCGTACGGGATGTGGGGCTCCTGCGGCGCGTCATGATGATGCTCGGCCTGGCAAGGGATCAGAACCCCCGGGCGCCGGAAGATCGCGTGCTCGACAAGTATTACGACGCTCTTCTCGTCTATCCGGTTGGGAAGTCCCGCATCGTCTCGATCGAGTTTCGGGCGAAGGATCCTGATCTTGCGGCCCGGGCGGCGAATACGATCGCGGAGATCTACCTGTCCCAGCAGGAGGACGCGAAGAAGGACCTTGCCCGTTCCGCCTCGACCTGGCTGGGTCAGAACATCGAGACGCTGCGCACCCGCGTTGCCGATGCGGAAGCTCGGGTTGAGGCATTTCGCGCCAGGACCGGGCTGCTGACCGGCAGCGGCACGAATACGCTCTCCGCCCAGCAGCTTTCCGAGCTTTCCGCACAGCTTGCCCAGGCGCGTACCGCGCAGAGCGACAGCCAGGCGAAGGCGCAACTCATCCGTGAGATGATCCGCGAGGGGCGCGCCTTCGAGATCCCGGATGTGGCCAACAACGAACTGATCCGGCGCCTGATCGAGCAGCGCATCAACCTCCGCGCCCAGCTCGCCCTCGAGTTGCGCACGCTCATGCCGCAGCATCCGCGTATCAAGGAGCTGAACGCACAGCTGCAGGACCTCGAATCCCAGATCCGCGGTGCCGCCGAGCGGACGGCGCGCACGCTGGAGAACGATGCACGGATCGCCGGAAGCAGGGTTCAGGCCCTCCAGGCCGCCATCGACGACCAGAAGAAGGTCGTCGTCCAGGCGAACGAGAGCGAGGTCCAGCTCCGGGCGCTGGAGCGTGAAGCCCGCACGCACCGTGAGCAGCTCGAGTCCTACCTGACGCGCTACCGGGAAGCGACCGCGCGCGACGCGGAGAACGCCGCTCCGCCGGACGCGCGGATCGTGTCGCGGGCAGTGGTGCCCCAGGTTCCGTCCTTCCCGAAGAAGCTGCCGATCATCGCGATCACGACCTTCGCGACGCTGATGCTGTCCGCGGGCGCGATCGTCGCGCGGGAGCTTCTCGGCTCGGGCCAGCCGCGCCCGGTTCTTCCCGCGGCTTCGCCGGTCGGCGCCGTCGTAGCCGCCCCTCCTGCAAGGCCGTACGATCACGCCCCCTCGCCTAACCTCGCTGATCGTGCGCAGCCCGGCCGACTTCACACGAGCCCTGAAGTGGCCTCGCCGGAACGGGACGCCCGCTACGACTTTGCCAACCTGATCGATCGGCTCGAACAGACGGATGTCGACGACCGTGCGAGGCGGATCCTTGTCGCGGGCGTGGACCGGAGCCCCGAGGCGGTCGATGTCGGGCGGAGTCTTGCGCTCACGCTCGCCGCGACTGGCCGTGCGATTCTCGTGGAGATCGACCCGGACGAGCGGACCTCTGTCGAGAAGGGGTTCACGGACCTGGTTGCCGGCGAGACCTCCTTCACGGATGTCATCGTGCGCGAGCGCGGCTCCAGCCTGCACCGGATCGCGATGGGAACGCTGAAATACGATGCGCTCGCAGCGGAGCCGGAAGCATTGGACGTCACGCTCTCGGCTCTCGAGAAGACCTATGACTGGGTCATCTGCGTGTTCCGGGTCAACGTCCGCACCGACCTCCTGAGGATCTTCGCCCCGCGGGCGGATGCCGTGGTGATCGCGTCGAACCTGGAACCCGCCAGCCACGATCTCGTGCGGACCTACGAGGAGATCCGCGGGGCGGGAGCGAAGGACGTGATGGTCGCGCGCGAGCAGGCGACCCCGGTCGGGGAGGCGGCCTAGCGTCTCGCTAGGCCGGGGGCTTCAGCCGGCGCAAACGGCTCACGAGCCGCATCGCGGCCGGGCTCTGCTTGATGCGCCGCTTCAGCCCCGCGAGCCCGCGCAGGCCGAGTGCATAGACCTGGCCTCGGGCGCTGACCGGCAGGAAGACATCGACGAGTTCGACGGTGTCGTTGCAGAAGGTCGACTTGTACCTCGCCTCGCCTACGCCGAGGTCGAAATAACGACGCCCGCGCAGGCATTGCTCCCGGACGACCCGGGAGACCAGGATGTCGCCCGGGCTGAACTTCGTTGCCTCCCGACAGGCTTCGAACGAGATGAACATGCCGGATAGGCGAGATGCGTCCGCGGCCCCGCCGAGTACGGCGGCAACGCGCTCGCCGACCGTCAGGCCATAGAGCTCGATTGCTGGCCGACCCTCCGAGAGGCCTTCCAGTGAGGCCATGCGAATGAAGTTGCGGATCCCCGGATCGCGAAACGGGTCCGGGATGCCGAGGTCGCGGAAGCGCTCCTCCTTCTGACGGAAGAATGCGTCCAGCAGGCGTTCTACGCTCTGCTCGTCGAGTGCCTGGGCGAACGCGACCTCGCCCAGCTTCGCGAGCCCCCGTTCCTTGTTGCGCAGCCGCTTGCGCGCCTCGTTCGACATCGAGCGTCGGGCGGTCGCGTCCGGGTCGGGCTCGAGCAGGACCTCGTATCCGTTGCTCGGGCTGGCAGTTCCGAGCGCAGCAAGCGGGTTGGGCCTGGCGTCCCAGCTCCGCGGGACATACGGGATCGCGATCACGTCGGCTCCCGCCCGACGGGAGAGTTCGCGCAGGATCCCCAGGACGCCTCCCGGCGGGATGGAGAGATCCCATCCGGCCTTGCCGATCATCAGGTTGAAATTGGCATGCTTGCCGCCGAGGGCCGTGGCGATGCGGATTCCGGCGCGACGCTCGACAAGGAAGGGAAACAGGACGACCGGAACGCCGGCCCCGTCCCGTGCGACGGCGATCCGGATATCGGCCCCGGGCATCACCTTCTCGACGAAAGCCTTCACCCAGTCGAAGCGCTGATAGGGAGAAGCCGTCCCTTCCGCCTCGAGCTCCCGCCAGGTCGCCTCGGCAGCCCCGAGGCCAGTGAGGAGTTCGACGCGAAGCTGCGCTGCGCGGCCTTCGGCTACCATGCCGAGGGGGGAGGGGGCCGCAGCTGCACTCGACATCTCGTGCCCTCGACCCTTCTGGACTGCCCGGTCACCCACTCTCCCAGGCCTGCAAGAAGGCAGACGGTAACGGAGCTTTGTTAAGTGCGGGCTAAGCGGGTCCGGCAGGTTTTTGAGGGAGGATGCCGGCGATGGGCGGCGGCCTGAAGCATCGGGTGATCGATGCCGGATTTCGGGCCATCGCGGCGACGCGGGCGGACCGCTGGCTGGGGCCGCTCGCCCGTGGACGCGGCCTGATCCTCACGCTCCATCATGTTCGGCCGGCTTCCGCCGATCCCTTCCAGCCGAACGCGCTGCTCTCGATCACGCCGGAGCATCTCGACCTGACGCTGCGGCTCGTGCGGGAGATGGGGTTCGATCTCGCCTCCCTCGACGAGGTGCCCGGGCGGCTTGCCTCGCCCTCCGAAGGCCCTCCCTTCTGCGTCCTGACCTTCGACGACGGCTACCGGGACAACCGCGATTTCGCCCTGCCGATCTTGCGCCGTCATGACGCGCCCTGGACGCTGTTCGTCACAGCCGATTACGCATCGGGCGGTGGTCGCCTCTGGTGGCTCGAGCTCGAGGAAGTGATCCGGCGGACCGAGAGGCTGGTCCTCGAGGGCGAGGAGCTATCGGCCGGCACGATTGAGGAGAAGCAGTCGGCCTTCGCCCGGGCCTATTCGAGCCTGCGTGCCGGACCGGAGGAGGTCCTTCGCGATACGATCGCGCGCTGGTGCGAGGGCGCCGGGATCGCGCCGGAGGAACTGGTCCGCCATAACTGCATGAGCTGGAGCGAGCTTGCCGACCTATCCCGCCAACCGGGTGTGACCATCGGGGCGCACACGCTGACCCACCCGATGCTCGCGAAGCACCCGGAGGGTGTCGCCAGACACGAGATCGAAGCCAGTCGGGCGGTGATCGCCCGGCACCTGGGCACCGCGCCGCGGCACCTCTCATATCCGGTCGGCGACAGGACTTCCGCCGGCCCCCGCGAATTCCGCCTCGCAGCCGAGGCCGGCTATCAGACTGCGGTGACCACACGTCCGGGGCACCTGTTCCCCGAACATGCCCATCATCCGATGGCCCTGCCGCGCGTCTCGCTGAACGGCATCTACCAGAGCGAGGCCGCGCTCCGGGCGCTCCTGTCGGGGGTGCCGTTTCTTTTGTGGAACCGCGGCCGCCACCTGAATGTCGGCTGAAGCCTAGCTCTGCCGGCCTCCCTCCATCCAGCGGATCAGGGGCATGAGCGGGAGGATCCAGATGGTGCCCAGAACGCAGTAGGCGAGCGTCTGGACGAGCTTCGGCGCGTTCACGATCCGGCTGTCGGCGAT
>JAFAEL010000281.1 GCA_023423995.1 Pseudomonadota bacterium
GACCCAGGCTCTGCTCGACGCCCTCACCATCCGCCGCAACAAGGGCCGGATCGAGGGGCTCATCGTCGCGATCTGCGGCGATGTCTTGCACAGCCGAGTCGCGCGCTCGAACCAGATCTCGCTGCACGCGCTCGGCGCGCGGCTGCGCGTCATCGCGCCCTCGACGCTGCTGCCGTCGGGCATCGAGCGCATGGGCGCGGAGGTCTACACCTCCATGCGCGAGGGCCTGCGCGATGCCGATATCGTCATGATGCTGCGCCTCCAGCGCGAGCGCATGAACGGGTCCTTCGTGCCGTCCGTGAAGGAATACTTCCGCTATTACGGCCTGGATGCCGAGAAGCTCTCGGCCGCAAAGCCAGACGCGCTCGTCATGCATCCCGGACCGATGAACCGGGGTGTCGAGATCTCCTCGGAAGTCGCTGACGGCGCTCAGTCTCTCATCCGCGAGCAGGTGGAGATGGGCGTCGCCGTGCGAATGGCCGTCCTGGAAGCGCTCGCGCGCAATCTGCCCAACGTATGAGTGTTGACCCTCTCCCCTTTAGCGGGAGAGGGTGGCCGCGAAGCGGCCGGGAGAGGGGTATGGAGCGGAGAGGCGTAGTGAACGATGTGTCTCCGCGCCTTCGGCAGTTCGCAAAAGGGCAGCGGTCGGCGATGACGCGGGCCGAAGCGCTATTCTGGGAGCAGGTTCGCGCGGGTCGCCTCGACGGGCGCAAGTTCAAGCGGCAGGTGCCGATGGCTCCCTACATCGTGGACTTCCTGTGTGTTGCGGACCGGCTTGTGATCGAGCTCGATGGCCCCCCTCACGAGACGGAAGCCCGGCGGCAGCTGGATGCAGCCCGGGACGAGTGGCTGACCCAGCAAGGGTTCCGAGTTCTTCGTTTCGGTAATGATCAGGTCCTCGGGAACTGCGATCAGGTGATCGCAGTCATCAAGGCCGCGCTAAAGGAAATCCCCTCTCCCGCCCCGCTTTGCGGGGCACCCTCTCCCGCTGAAGGGGAGAGGGTAGTCGCCCAGGTGCCGCAGTCTCGTTGATGTCTCCAATCCTCTTCAGCAACGCCCGCCTCGTCGATCCTGCCACGGGGCGGGACGGCCCTGGCGCACTCCTCCTGCGCGACGGCGTCATCGCCGATGTGCACTGGGGCGCTCCGCCCGCGGCGCCGGACGACGCGCAGGTGATGGATTGCGAGGGCTGCGTCCTCGCACCCGGCCTCGTCGACATGCGGGCCTTCGTGGGGGAGCCGGGAGCGGAGCATCGCGAGACGCTGAAGAGCGCGAGCGAGGCGGCAGCTTCGGGCGGCGTGACGACCATCGTGTCCATGCCGGACACCAACCCGGTCGTCGATGATCCCGCCATCGTGGACTTCCTGCTGCGCCGGGCGCGCGATACGGCCGTAGTGCAGATCCACCCGGCCGCCGCCATCACCAAGCGGCTGGAAGGCCGGGAGATGACGGAGATCGGGCTTCTGCGCGAGGCCGGCGCCGTCGCCTTCACGGATGGTGCGCGCGGGATCGCCTCGGCCGGCGTGATGCGGCGCGCGCTCACCTACGCGCGCGACCTCGACGCGCTCCTGATGCCGCATCTCCAGGAAGAGAGCCTGGTGGGCAGCGGCGTGATGAACGAGGGCGAGCTCGCCTCTCGCCTCGGGCTCGGCGGGATCCCACGCGAGGCCGAGACCCTGATGCTGGAGCGCGACATGCGGCTCGTCCGGCTGACCGGGGGCCGCTACCACGCCGCCATGATCTCCTGCGCCGATTCGGTGGAGATCCTGCGGCGGGCGAAGGATGCGGGGCTGAGGGTGACCTGCGGCGTCTCCGTCAACAATCTCGCCCTGAACGAGAACGACGTCGGGGACTACCGGACCTTCTGCAAGCTCTCGCCCCCGCTGCGGCACGAGGACGACCGGCAGGCCGTCATCCAGGCCCTGGCCGAGGGGCTGATCGACGTCGTCGTGTCGGACCACAACCCGCAGGACGTCGAGACGAAGCGGCTGCCCTTCGCGGAGGCGGCGGACGGCGCCGTGGGCCTCGAGACGCTGCTTTCCGCGTCCCTCCGCCTCGTTCACGAGGGCTCCGTCACGCTGCCCGCGCTCCTTGCCGCGCTCTCGACCCGGCCCGCCGAGATCCTGGGCCTGCCGTGCGGGCGGCTCGCCCCCGGCGCGCCGGCCGATCTCGTCCTCTTCGACCTCGACAGGCCCTACGTGCTCGACAAGCGGGATCTGCGCTCGCGCTCCAAGAACTCCCCGTTCGACGAGGCGAGGCTCGAGGGTAAGGTTGTGGCGACCTATGTCGGAGGACGGTGCGTGCATGGCGAGGTTCGGCAGGTGAGCGCATGAGCGGCTTGCCCTGGAGCGCCATCGCGGCCGGCCTCCTCCTCGGATATTTCCTCGGTTCGGTCCCCTGGGGGCTTCTGCTGACCCGCATGGCGGGGCTCGGCGACGTCAGGGCGATCGGCTCCGGCAATATCGGGGCGACCAACGTCCTCCGGACGGGCCGGAAGGGACTCGCCGCCGCGACCCTCCTGCTCGACGCCCTGAAGGGGACCGTCGCCATCCTGATCGCGCTGCGCCTCCTCGGCCCGGAGGCGGCAGTCGCGGCGGGCGCGGGGGCGTTCCTCGGGCACGTTTTCCCGGTCTGGCTCGGGTTCAAGGGCGGCAAGGGCGTGGCGACCTTCATCGGCTGCCTCCTGGCGCTCGACTGGCGGGTCGCGCTCGGCTTCGCGGCGGTGTGGCTCGCGGTGGCCTTCGCCTTCCGGTACTCGTCGCTCGCGGCCCTGGTCGCCTCCTTCCTGACGCCCTTCGCGTTCTGGTTCCTCGGCGACGCGCCCACCGCCCTCGTCATCGCGCTGCTGGTCGTCGTGCTCTGGTTCAAGCACCGGCCGAACATTGAGCGTCTCCTGGCCGGCACCGAAGGCCGGATCGGCCAGAAGGGATGAGGCGGCCCTCGCTCACGGACGAACAGCGGCTCGATTGGCTGCGTCTCATCCGGAGCGAGCGTGTCGGACCCCGGACCTTCCGGGCCCTCATCAACCAGTTCGGGGGCGCCCAGGCGGCCCTGGAGGCGCTTCCCGGCCTCGCCCGTCGCGCCGGGCGCCTGACGCTCAAGGTTGCCAGCAGGGCGGAGGCGGAGCGCGAGCTGGGCGCGCTGCACCGGCTCGGCGGACGCTTCGTGGCCCAGGGCGAGCCTGACTACCCGCGCGCACTCCTGGCCATCGACACCGCCCCGCCGCTCATCGCCGTGCGGGGTTCGGTCGAGATCCTGTCCCGCCCGGCGGTCGCGGTCGTCGGCTCGCGAAACGCCTCGGCCGCCGGTGGCGCCTTTGCCGAACGGCTCGCCTCGGAGCTCGGGCGGGCCGGCTACGCGGTCGTGTCCGGCCTCGCCCGCGGCATCGACACGCGGGCGCACCGGGCGGCTTTGCCGACCGGCACGGTGGCGGTCCTCGCGGGCGGTCACGAGCGGATCTACCCTGCCGAGAACGTCCCGCTGCTCGATCGGATCATTGCCGAGGGCGGGGCGGCCTTGAGCGAGATGCCCGTCGCCTGGGAGCCGCGCGGCCGCGACTTCCCGAGGCGGAACCGCATCGTGTCGGGATTGTCCCACGGCATCGTGGTGGTCGAGGCGGCGCGCCGCTCGGGCTCGCTCATCACGGCGCGCTTCGCCCTGGAGCAGGGCAGGGAGGTCTTCGCCGTGCCGGGCTCGCCGCTGGACCCGCGGGCGGAGGGGACGAACGACCTGATCCGCTCGGGCGCGACCCTGTGCTCGGCCGCCGAGCACGTCACCTCGGTGCTCGAACCGCTGATCGGCAGGGCTGCTGCAGACGAGCCCGCGCCCTCCGGCCTCTATCGCGAGCGAAGGAGTTTCTACGGGGCCGAAGAGGAGCTGTGGGACGAGCTCGACGGTTTCGACGCTCCGCCACCATCCGCCAGCGTCTTCGAGGAGGAGCTCTCCCCGGCGAGCGGGAATGCGAGCGACCGGGATCGGGTGCTGGCGCTGCTCGGCGGCGCGCCGGTCTCTCCGGACGAGCTCGCCCGGCAGGCCGATCTGCCGATCCGCAGCGTCCAGCTCGCCCTGGTCGAGCTGGACATGCAGAACCTGATCGATCGCCACCCGGGGAACGGCGTCTCGCGCCGGGCCCGGTAGGCCTCAGCCCCCGACGGCCTCGCGCGCGAGCCGCCGCGCAGTGTTCGCGGCTTCGAGCTGAGCGATGTCCAAGAGATAGCCAAGTACTTCGAGCTTCGAGCCGCGGGCGAGAGAAGCAAGCTCTGTCGTGATATCCGCGATATAGGCAGCGGTGCTCTCGGGCGGGATGGCGCGAGGAGGCGCCTCGTCAAGCTCGGCTGGAGAGCCGCGAGGCGTCCGATTGTGTCCGTCCACTTGATCGGCCCGAGACGTCTTCATCCTTGTGTATCCGCCCGTCAGACCCTCGCGAGTCTACATACAACCATAGAGCATATCAATATAGGCTACTCTTCATCAAAGGTTGTATCTCGGTCGGCTGTCCGGATGCGGTCGAGCGCGCCCTGGAGGATGTAGGCTGCGGCCATCCGGTCCACGACCTCGGCACGGCGGGCCCGCGAGGCGTCCTGCTCGATCAGCGCCCGCTGGACGGCCGCGGTCGAGAGGCGCTCGTCCCAGAACGCGACTGGAAGGGGCAGGAGGCGGGAGAGGTTCCGCATGAAGGCGCGGGTCGCCTGCGCGCGCGGGCCCTCGGTTCCATCCATGTTCACGGGGAGGCCGGCGACGAGGCCGCCGACATCGTAGCGGCTCGCGATCGCGACGATCCGTTCCGCATCCTTGGCGAACTTCGCCCTGGAAATCGTCTCGAGCGGAGTCGCCATGCGCCGCTCGACATCCGAGGTCGCCAGCCCGATGGTCTTCGTGCCGATATCGAAGCCGAGAAGCCGCTTGCCCCGCGGCAATGCCGCGAGGGCGGCGAGCGCCGGATCGAGCGCGATCACGTCAGCCGTCCCTCCCCACCGCCCAGGCCGCGCCGGACTTCCGGCCGGGCCGAACCGCCGGTAAGGGGGACGAAGCGAAACGGAGACGCACGCCCATGAGGATCACCTGGTTCGGCCATTCCGCCTTCCGGATCGAGTTCGGTGAAAAGACCGTCCTGATCGATCCCTTCTTCACCGGCAATCCCGGATTTTCCGGGGATCCCGAGAAGGCGGGCGAGGGCGCGACGCACATCCTCCTCACGCACGGCCATTCGGATCACATCGGCGACACGATCGACATCGCCAAGCGCACGGGCGCCAAGGTGGTGGCGAATTTCGAGATCTGCATGTGGCTCGCCAATCGCGGCGTCACGACGATCGATCCGATGAATTCGGGCGGCACCACCGACCAGGGCGACGGCTTCAAGGTCACCATGGTCCGGGCCGATCACAGCTCCACGATGATCGACGGCGAGGTGTTCACGCCGCTCGGCAACCCGCACGGGCTGATCCTGACCGCGCCCGGCGAGCCGACGGTCTACCACATGGGCGACACCGACCTCTTCATGGAGATGGAGCTCATCCAGGTCCTGCATCACCCCGACGTCCTGCTCGTCCCGGTCGGCGACCGCTTCACGATGGGCCCGGAGCGGGCGGCCTACGGCGTCAAGCGCTTCTTCAAGCCCCAGGCCGTCATCCCGTGCCATTTCGGCTCGTTCCCGATCATCGCGCCGAATGCCGACGCTTTCGTCGAGGCCATGGAAGGGAGCGGCATCCAGATCATCACGCCCCAGTTCGGAACCGAGGTAACGATCAGGGGTTAACTCTGAATCATCACGCCCCTTAATGGGGCGTGACTTCTCTACATTGCCGGTGGCATAAGCCTGTTTACGGTTCATTAACCGTTTACTGGGCGTACTCGTCATGGGCGGCTCTAACGATTCGGATGCGAACCTCCGCCGCGCTGTGGCGGTGGTCGACGAAGAAATTTCGGATCGGAGCTGGCAGCAGCTTGATCTCGGCCTGACGTCGCTGCCCCGGGCGGCCGTGCCACCCGCGGCATCCTTGAGCGCGCCGGCCTCGGGCGCGGTCCGGTCCTTCTCCGAGACGGGCCGGGCGCTGACGGAAATCCTGCAGGCGCGGGCCCGGAAGTCCGTTCCGACCACGGCCTTTGTCACGATCGGCCAGGGCGGCCCCCGCCGCCAGCCTCGCCTGCGACCTCCGCCGCCGCCATTGTCACCACCCCGGCGGCCCGTCGTCCGTTCGGCAAATGACAATACTGCCGGGGCAGAGCACCGCTCGGTCTGGCGTGACCTGGTGTTTCTGCTGGTCCTCGCCGCAACGGTGGCGGGCGCCTTCTGGAGCGGTCGCGTCAACGGCATCCAGCGCGTCATCGTCGTGCCGGAGGCCGTGACCCCCAATTCGGTCGTAACCTGACGAGCTTGGTTGTCCGGGCGAGAGCGGCGGTGCTATAGCCGCCCATCACCGTCATCCCGAGGAACCTATGTCGGTCGACCAGGCGACTGTCCGCCGGATCGCGCGTCTTGCCCGCATCCGGCTCGACGAAGCGGACGTGCCCCAGATGCAGGGCGAACTCAACGCGATCCTGTCCTTCGTTGAGCAACTGAACGAAGTGGACGTGAGCGGCGTCGAGCCCATGACGTCCGTCATCCCGATGGCGATGAAGATGCGGGATGACGTCGTGACCGATGGCGGCGACGTCGCCTCCATCCTGGCCAATGCGCCGGTCACCGAGGACGGGTTCTTCGTCGTTCCCAAGGTGGTCGAGTAGTCGCCGCCTCCGCCCGTTCCCGTCACCGCGCCGGCAGCAGGCCGGCTCCGAAGCGATCCATGACCGATCTCACTCATCTCACTCTCGCCGAGGCGCGCGACGCCCTGAAGGCCGGCAAGGTGTCCGCGACGGAACTGACGCAGGCGCATGTGGCCGCGGTCGAATCCGCCAGGGCCCTCAACGCCTATGTCCTCGAGACGCCCGAACTGGCGCTGGAAGGTGCCGCGCAGAGCGATGCGCGCCTGGCGCGCGGGGAGGGCGGGCCGCTGGAGGGCATCCCGCTCGGGATCAAGGACCTGTTCTGCACGAAGGGCGTGCGGACGACGGCCTGCAGCCGCATCCTCGGCGAGTTCACGCCGACCTACGAATCCACCATCACGGCCAATCTCTGGCGCGACGGCGCCGTCATGCTCGGCAAGCTCAACAACGACGAATTCGCGATGGGCTCGTCGAACGAGACCTCGTGCTTCGGCCCGGTCGTGTCGCCCTGGCGCCGGCGCGGTTCGAACGTCCATGCCGAGGCGAGCGAGGGCATCGTCGGCCAGCACCTCGTGCCGGGCGGCTCCTCGGGCGGTTCGGCCGCGGCCGTGGCGGCCCGGCTGTGCCTCGGCGCCACTGCGACCGATACCGGCGGCTCGATCCGTCAGCCCGCCGCCTTCACGGGCACGGTCGGGATCAAGCCGACCTACGGGCGCTGCTCGCGCTGGGGCGTGGTCGCCTTCGCCTCCTCGCTCGACCAGGCCGGCCCGATCGCCCGCACGGTGCGCGACAACGCGATCCTGCTCCGCTCGATGGCCGGGCACGATCCGAAGGACACCACCTCGGCCGATATCGCGGTGCCCGATTTCGAGGCGGCGGTCGGCCGCGGCGTCAAGGGGCTGAGGATCGGCATTCCGAAGGAGTACCGGCTGGACGGCACGCCGGCCGAGATCGAGGCCCTGTGGGCGCGCGGCGCCGAGTGGCTGCGCGACGCGGGCGCCGAGATCGTGGAGGTCTCGCTGCCGCACACCAAGTACGCCCTGCCGGCCTATTACATCGTGGCGCCCGCGGAGGCCTCCTCCAACCTCGCCCGCTATGACGGCGTGCGATACGGGAACCGGGTTCCGGCCAAGGACGTGATCGGGCTCTACGAAGGCACCCGGGCCGAAGGCTTCGGTCGCGAGGTGAAGCGGCGCGTCATGATCGGGACCTACGTCCTCTCGGCCGGCTATTACGACGCCTATTACGTCCGCGCGCAGCAGATCCGGACGCTGATCAAGCGCGACTTCGAGCAGGTCTACGCCTCGGGCGTCGACGCGATCCTCACGCCCGCGACGCCCTCGGCCGCCTTCGGCATCGGCGAGAAGGGCTCGGCGGATCCGGTCGAGATGTACCTGAACGACGTCTTCACCGTGACGGTGAACATGGCCGGCCTGCCGGGCATCTCCGTCCCGGCCGGGTTCGACGCGCAGGGGCTGCCGCTCGGGCTCCAGCTCATCGGCCGGGCCTTCGACGAGGAGACGCTGTTCGCCGCCGGGCAGGTCATCGAGGACGCCGCCGGCCGGGTGACCATGCCCGACGCCTGGTGGGCCTGACGCGACCGTGGTCCCTGTTTTTTCGGTCTGGATCTGGGCCTTCTTCGATCCGGTCCTGATCGCGGTCGCCTTAACGCTTGGCTGGCGCGCCGATCAGAAGGGCAAGATCTTCATCGCGGCTATCGCGGCGCTCGCCATCACGCTGCTGGTCGACTGGCTGCTGACGCTCGGCGGGCTGCCGGTGCCCGCGCCCGTCTCCCGCACCGGGCCGACCCTGTTCCCGGTCCGGACGGTCGGAGCCGTGGTCTGGGCGGCGGTCGGGTATACGGCGCGCCGGGCCCTTCGCCGCTGACGGTAGCCGGCCGGGCGGTGAGCCCGGCCTGTCTTCGCTACTGCTTGTTCTGCGTTTCGGTGTCGGTCGGGGCCGGGTTGGACAATTTCAGGCTCGGCACCGGGGCGGGCGCGTTGCTTCGGCTGATGCTGCCCGTGGTCAGGTCGTTCTGCGCACGTCCATTCAGGTTGTCGGTGTCGTAGTAGACGAACGCGAGCAGCCCGCCGGCGACGAGCATGCCGCCCATCAGGAACGCACCGAAATGCGAGCCTTCGTCTTCCGCCTCGTAGCCGGTGAACCGATCATCGTCCCGCAACTCGAATTCCGGCAGGCTACTGCCGGGCTCGTCCTTTCTGTCGAGAGCCATGGAGAGAACTCCAATTCCATCTATCGTTGTCTTCACAACGCGTCGGCAAAGGATCGGTTTCGGGATGCCGATATGCGCATGAATCGGGGGCTCGCATGCGAGCGATATACATTGGCTCTAGCGCCTAGCTTGGCTTCTAGACTGCCCGTCTAGGCCAGGCGTCGGATGATGAGCTTGGCAATAGATGGTGGGGGCGGGCGCGGGATTCCACACCCGCCACCTGCCCGGGCTCGGCGCCCTTCGGTCGCAGGTTGACCCGCCGGCCGCTCCGTCCTTACTGCACGCAACGAATTGGACTGACCTCATGAACGCCGCCGTGGACCCCAAGAAGCTGATCAAGGGCGCGATCGACGATTGGGAAGTGATCATCGGCATGGAGATCCATGCCCAGGTCACCAGCAAGTCGAAGCTCTTCTCCGGCGCCTCGACGGCCTTCGGCGGGCCGCCGAACGATCATGTGTCGCTGGTCGATGCCGCGATGCCGGGAATGCTGCCGGTCATCAACGCGGAATGCGTCGCGCAGGCCGTCCGGACCGGGCTCGGCCTCAAGGCGCAGATCAATCTGAGGTCGGTGTTCGACAGGAAGAACTACTTCTATCCCGACCTGCCCCAGGGCTACCAGATCAGCCAGTACAAGAGCCCGATCGTCGGCGAGGGCGTCGTCACGGTCGACGTCACGCCCGAGGAGACCATCACGGTCGGCATCGAGCGGCTGCATCTGGAGCAGGATGCCGGCAAGTCGATCCACGACCTGTCGCCGACCGAGAGCTTCGTCGACCTCAACCGCTCCGGCGTCGCCCTCATGGAGATCGTCTCCAAGCCCGACATGCGCTCCTCGGAGCAGGCCAAGGCCTACGTGTCGAAGCTGCGCACGATCCTGCGCTATCTCGGCACCTGCGACGGCGACATGGAGAAGGGCAACCTCCGTGCCGACGTGAACGTCTCCGTGCGCCGGCCGGGCGAGCCGCTCGGCACGCGCTGCGAGATCAAGAACGTGAACTCGATCCGCTTCATCGGCCAGGCGATCGAGTACGAGGCGCGGCGCCAGATCGGCATCATCGAGGACGGCGGCAAGATCGACCAGGAGACCCGGCTCTTCGACCCCGGGCGGGGCGAGACGCGGTCCATGCGGTCCAAGGAGGAGGCGCACGACTACCGCTACTTCCCGGATCCGGACCTGCTGCCGCTCGAGTTCAGCCAGGCCTATGTGGACGATCTCGCGCAGCACCTTCCGGAGCTGCCGGATGCCAAGAAGGCGCGCTTCATCGCCGAGTTCGGCCTGACCCCCTACGATGCCGGCGTGCTCGTGGCCGAGCGGGCTTCGGCCGACTACTTCGAGGCTGTCGCCGCGGGCCGCGACGGCAAGGCCGCCGCGAACTGGATCATCAACGAGCTGTTCGGCCGCCTGAACCGGGAAGGGAAGGGCATCGAGGACAGCCCGGTCTCCGCCGCCCAGCTCGGCGCCATCGTCGACCTGATCGGCGAGAAGGTCATCTCGGGCAAGATCGCCAAGGACCTCTTCGAGATCGTCTGGACGGAGGGCGGCGAGCCGCGCGCGATCGTCGAGAGCCGCGGCATGAAGCAGGTTACCGATACGGGGGCGATCGAGGCGGCCGTCGACCAGATCATCGCCGCCAATCCCGAGAAGGTCGAGCAGGCGAAGGCCAAGCCGACGCTGCTCGGCTGGTTCGTCGGTCAGGTCATGAAGGCCACCGGCGGCAAGACGAACCCCCAGGCAGTAAACGAGATGCTCAAGCAAAAGCTCGGGATCTGATAGTCGCAGGAGGTATAGCTTCCCGACCGGAGAGCTGAACGAATGTTCATCTTCGGTGTTTTCTTGGCCGGATCGTAGTTGTCGGGCGTATAGCCCGGAACTTGGCGGGTTGTCTGGCGTTCCTCGACCACCGTGACAATGGTGAAGAGGATACGCCTATGAGAATTGTCGCTCTCGGGCTGGCGGCCGCCTTGATCGGCAGCACTGCACTCGCCCAGACTTCGACAGGTTCAGGATCCGGCGCGGCCGGTGGTGCGTCCGGGCTCGGTTCGAGCCCCGGCGCCGGCGCGGCCAGCTCCGGCGCATCGGCAGGCGGCTCGCAAGGTGCCTCGTCCGAAAGCCGCGGCGGCGGCAGCATGGGCCGTTCGAGCGAGCGCAGCGGCGCCGCTCAGGTCGGGTCGGAGCGCCGTTCCTCCGGTTCGGCCCAGATCGAGACGGGCACGCGGCGGGAAACGGGCACGCGGGTCGGCGTGGAAGTCCGCGACCGTCCCTCCTCGGTGACCCATACCCGGACGCGCATCCACCGCTCCGAGCCGGACGTGCAGGTCGTCCATCGCCGCCGCGGCACGCGGCATGTGACGGTGCACGAGGAATCCGCGCCCGCCGTCCAGAAGACCGTCATCAAGCGCAAGGCTGCCGCCAAGCGTGTCGTCTACAAGAAGAAGAAGGGCACCAAGTACGTCGTGAAGAGCCGGCGCTATGTCGCCGAGCCGGCGCCGACGGTTCGCCGCCGCACGGTCGTGCGCAGCTACTCGGAGCCGGATAGCGTGACCGTCCGCAGCCGGCGCGTCCGCAGCTACGATCGCGACAGCGTCTCCGTGGGAACCCGCGAGCGGAGCGGCGTCTCGGTCGGCGTCCGCACCGGCACCCGCAACGAGGTGAACACCCGGAGCGAGGGCGGCAGCCGGGAGATGACCTCCGGCACCCGTGGCGGCAGCCGCATGGATTCGACCGGCAGCGTGTCCGGCCGGAGCGGCGGCGGCGCCTCGGTCGAGGGTAGCGGCTCCGGCTCGGCTGCCGGCGGCGCGGCCCGTGCCTCCGGGGCCGGTCGGGCCGGTGCCGGTGCTGGTGCCACGGGCGGAGCCTCGCCGGCCCAGCAGTAAGGCGATCGCCGCGGGGCTCCGGCCTCGCGGCCACCTCTCCCTGAACTCCTGGCACGGGGCGGCGTTGCCGCCCTGTGCCGTGCAGGGAGGAAACGATGGCGATGGTGAGCGACTTCTTCGTCGGGCGACTGAAGGAATGGGGCGTCACCAGGATCTACGGCTATTCCGGAGACGGCATCAACGGCGTCATCGGGGCCCTGCAGCGGGATGGCGGGATCGAGTTC
Organism: Pseudomonadota bacterium; assembly: GCA_023423995.1. GTDB lineage: Bacteria > Pseudomonadota > Alphaproteobacteria > Rhizobiales > Beijerinckiaceae > Enterovirga. The sequence continues at coordinate 12,040 of JAFAEL010000281.1, forward strand.
ATCCAGGTCCGGCACGAGGAGATGGCCGCCTTCATGGCGGTCGCCCATGCCAAGTTCACGGGGGAGATCGGCGTCTGCCTCGCCACGGGCGGGCCGGGTGCGACGCACCTCCTGACCGGCCTCTACGACGCCAAGCTCGACCACGCCCCCGTGCTCGCCATCTGCGGCCAGGCCGAGGCCAGCGTGCGGGGCGGCAGCTACCAGCAGGAGCTCAACCTCGACCGTGTCTTCGCCGACGTCTCCGAATTCGTGCAGGAGGCGGGCGCGGCCGCGCAGGTCCGGCTCCTGGTCGACCGGGGCATCCGCACCGCCATCGGCCGCAACGGCGTCGCGACGATTGTCCTGCCGAAGGACATCCAGAAGGAGACCTACGAGGATCCGCCCGTCGCCCACGGTTTTACCCGCACGGGTGTGGGGTATTCCCGGCCGCGGGTGATCCCGCGCGAGAGCGATCTCGCCCGCGCGGCCGAGGTGCTGAATGCCGGCTCCAAGGTCGCCATCCTGATCGGGGCGGGAGCGGCCGGCGCCGCGCCGGAGGTGGTCCAGACCGCAGAGGTGCTGGGTGCCGGCATCGCCAAGGCGCTTCTCGGCAAGACCGCGCTGCCTGACGACCTGCCCTTCGTGACCGGCGCGATCGGCCTTCTCGGCACGCGCCCCTCCTCGGACATGATGAACGGCGCCGACACGCTGCTCATGGTCGGCACAGGCTTCCCCTGGGCCGAGTTCCTGCCGCCGGACGGGCAGGTGAGGGCGGTCCAGATCGACATCGAGCCCTCGATGCTGTCGCTCCGCTACCCCTGCGAGGTGAACCTGCACGGCGATGCCGCCGAGACCCTGCGGGCCCTGCTGCCCATGCTGACGCGAAAGGAGGACCGCGCCTGGCGCGAGGAGATCGAGGGCAACATTCGCGACTGGTGGGGCGTGCTCGAGGCCCGCGCCATGACGTCCGCCAATCCCGTCAACCCGCAGCGGGTCGTGTGGGAGATGTCGCCGCGGCTGCCTTCGAACGCGATCGTCACCAGCGATTCCGGCTCCTGCGCCAACTGGTACGCGCGCGACTTCAAGGCGAAGCAGGGCCAGATGGCCTCGCTCTCCGGCGGGCTCGCCTCCATGGGCGCCGCGGTGCCCTACGCGATCGGCGCCAAGTTCGCCCATCCGGGGCGGCCCGTGGTGGCGCTCGTCGGCGACGGCGCCATGCAGATGAACAACCTCGCCGAGATGATCACGGTCCAGAAGTACTGGAAGCGCTGGCGCGACCCGCGCCTCGTCGTCTGCGTCTTCAACAACGAGGACCTGAACGAGGTCACCTGGGAGCAGCGGGTGATGGACGGCAACCCGCGGTATGACGCGAGCCAGGACATCCCGAACGTGCCCTATGCCCGCTTCGCCGACCTGATCGGCCTGAAGGGCATCTATGTCGACGATCCCGAGAAGCTCGGGGACGCCTGGGAGGAGGCGCTCTCGGCGGACCGCCCGGTGATCCTCGAGGTGAAGACGGACCCGGAGGTCGCGCCGCTCCCGCCGCATGTCACCCTGAAGCAGGCGAAGGCCTTCATGACCTCCATGACGAAGGACAGCCGTGCCGGCCACGTCATCGGCACGACGGCGCGGCAGATCATCAACCAGGTGCTGCCGGGCGAGGGCGAGTAGCCGCCCCGATCTCCGGGCGGCGGAGCCTGCGGGCAGTCGACAACCCGTCCAGGTTGTCGCATGAGCGTCGCCCGTAAGCTTCGCTGTTGAGGGCTCCGGCGGCACGAAGGTCGCCGGGCCAGGGAGGATCCATGTTCACTCGGCGCCACGCCGCGCTTGTTCTCGGCACTGTCTTGTCCGGCCTCGCGGCCACCTCCCCCGCGACGGCCCAGAATTACCCGACCCGGCTCGTGAAGCTCGTCGTGCCGCAGGCGGCCGGCGGGACGACGGATGTGCTCGCCCGGGCGATCGGCGAGAGGCTGAGCAAGCGGTGGGGGCAGCCCGTCGTCGTCGAGAATCTGGCCGGCGCGGCCGGCAATGTCGGGACGGCGAGCGTCGCGAGGACGGCGCCGGATGGCTACACGCTGCTCGTCACCTACGAGGGCTCGCAGGCGATCAACCCGCACCTCTACGCCAACCAGAGCTTCGACTCGGTCAAGGATTTCCAGCCCGTCGCGACCTTCTCGCGCGGCGCCTTCTACGTGATCGTCAGCCCCAAGCTGCCCGTGGCGGATTTCCGCGAGTTCCTGGCCAAGGCCAAGGCGAGCCAGAATTCCTTCAACTACGCCACGTCCGGCGTCGGCTCGGTCAACCACATCATCGGCGAGATGATCAAACAGGAGGCCGGCCTGAAGATGACGCATGTCGCCTATCGCGGCATCGCGCAGGCAATCACGGACATCTCGGGCGGCCATGTCGAGGCCGGCGTCGCGGCCGTGCCCTCCGTCATCGGCCAGGTCCAGGGCGGCCAGGTCCGCGCGCTCGCCGTGACCAGCGCCGAGCGGACCTCGGTCACGCCCGACGTGCCGACGCTCAAGGAATCGGGCCTGCCCGGCATCGACGTGAACCCCTGGTGGGGCATGCTGGCGCCCGCCGACATCGACCCGGCCATCGTGAAGAAGATCAACGGCGACGTGAACGAGATCCTGAAGGAGCCCGACACGATCGCCTTCATGCGCAAGATCGGCGCCGAGCCCTACGCCACCACGCCGGACGAGTTCCTGGCGCTCCTCAAGACCAATGTCGAGCGCTGGGGCGAGATCGTCCGCAAGACCGGCGCCAAGCCCGAGTAGGCCCCATGATGCTGTCCCATCCCGGCGCGATCTACACGCGCATTCCGGCGGCCGACCCCGAGCTGGTCGCCGAGGCCGGACGCTATGCCATCGCGGACCTGCACGAGGCCCTCGGGTCGGTGGCCGGCCGAATGGCCCTGATGAGCCCGCGCATGCGCCCCACCGCGCCCGGCCATCGCATCGTCGGCCAGGCCGTGACGGCCTACAACTTCCCCGGCGACAACCTGATGATCCACAAGGCCCTGCAACTCGCCCAGGCGGGCCAGGTCCTGGTGCTCACCAATGGCGGCGGGCAGCATGGCGCGCTGTGGGGCGACGTCGCCGGCACCTTCGCCAAGAAGAAGGGCATCGCGGGTATCGTCGTGGACGGCCCGGCGCGTGACATCGACGAGTTGCGCGCCATGGAGCTGCCCGTCTGGGCGACCTCGATCTCGCCCTCCCACCCGCAGAAGCGCGGCCCGGGCGCCGTGAACGTGCCGGTCGTCTGCGACGGCGTCCTGGTCAATCCGGGCGACATCATCGCGGCCGACGGCGACGGCGTCCTCGTCATTCCGCGCGAGCACCTCCAGGCGGTCGTCGAGGGCGCGCGTGCCCGCAGCGCCAAGGAGGCCGAGATCCGCCGCCGGGTCGGCGCCGGCGAGTCGCTGTTCGACATCCTCGGAATGCAGAAGCTGATCGACGCCGCCGGCATCCCGGAGCGGGACGAGGTCTGGCCGGGCGCCTGAGGATAGCGCCGGATCGCTTCGCGCCGCCGGGCTCCGGCGTGCGCGAGGTGTTCGGCGCTATGGACCGACGATCCCGAGGGCGCGCCGGTTCGCCTCGAAGGCCCGGTCGTATTCGATCAGGCGCGCGACCTCGTCGCGCGCCTCGGTCCCGTAGATCCTTCCGATCAGATAGAGCGTCCCATCGATTGCGAGCGAGACCCCGCCGCTCGTGACCACGCCGCGATCCTCGACGATGAGCGCTGTTTCGGGGGCTGCGGCCGGAGCCAGGCTCCTGAGGGTGTCGAGCGGGGAAGTGGCTTCCGAGCCCGCCGCCCGCCGCCTCGTCGTCGCGCGGGCGCCGTCCAGGATGCCCGCAGCCGCGAGGATCAGCGCTCCCGTGCAGACGGACGCGACCTGCTCCCTTGCGCGGGAGCGCAGGAAGCCGAGCATCGCCGCGTTGGCAATCTGTTCCCGCCATCCCGGCCCGCCGCAGACCACGAAGACGTCGCAAGCCGGACAGGTCGCGAAATCCGCCTCTGCGAGCACGGTGACGCCGCCGGCGAGCCGAACCGGTCCGGCCTGCTCAGCCACGAGGACGCTCGAGAGATTCGGCAATATCCTCGACGCCATCGAGACGACACCGGCGGTGCCGCCGAGGTCGATGGGCTCGACGCCCTCGTAGAGGACGATGCCGAGGCGTGCGGGCTCGGAAGGCTGTTTCATCCAGTGTGGCGCCCTTGCGCCGGACAGGGTCGCAAATTCCGGGCGAGGGCTCGGCAGCCATGTCGGGCGGACACGATGATGGCGAACGGCGTGGCGGCCGGCAAGGAACTTACCCGAGACCGCCGGGCCGGTGCGGCAAGCTCATTGCTTGGCTCTCCCCGGGAGGGCGCTCGATCGCCGAACTCCCATCTGCAGGGGGAGCTCGATGACACGTCGCTTATTCCTCAAATCCGCCGCGGCCCTCGCCGGGAGCATGGTCGCCGCTCCGGCAATCGCCCAGTCACTGCCGCAGATCCGTTGGCGCATGACGTCGAGCTTTCCGCGCAACCTGGACATCACCTATGGGGCCGGCGAGCGCTTCTGCCGGGCGGTGGCGGAGCTCACGGAGGGGCGCTTCCTCATCCAGCAATTCTCCGCAGGCGAGATCGTGGGAGGGCTGCAGGCGCTCGACGCGGTCCAGAACGCGACCGTGGAGGCGGCCTATACCGGGCTTCTCTTCTATGTCGGCAAGGATCCGACCTTTTCCCTCACGGCCGCAGCGCCGTTCATAATGAGCCCGCGGGCACAGAACGCCTGGTATTACTACGGCGACGGGCTGGCCATGACGAACGAGTTCCTCAAGAAATACAATGTCGTCGGCTATCCCTGCGGCAATACGGGCATGCAATGGGGCGGCTGGTTCAAGAAGGAGATCCGCAGCGTCGACGATCTGCGCGGCCTGAAGATGCGCATCGCCGGGCTTGCCGGCACGATCGCGGCGCGGGTCGGAGTGGTGCCGCAGCAGATCGCACCCGGCGACATCTATCCCGCTCTCGAGCGCGGGACGATCGACGCGGTCGAGTATATCGGCCCCTATGACGACGAAAAGCTCGGCTTCCAGAAGGTGACGCAGCGGTATTACTCTCCTGGCTGGCAGGAGGGCGGAACGATCTTCCACACGATCTTCAACCAGGCGAAGTTCGCCGAGCTGCCACCCTTGTACAGGAAGGCGATCGAGGTGGCCGCCCAGGCGACGACCCTCGACATGCTGGCGCATTACGACATGAAGAACCCGGAAGCGCTGATGCGGCTGGCATCCGCCGGGGTCACCATCTCCATCTTCCCGAATGATGTCCTTACGCGCCTCTATGAAGAGTCGGAGGCCTATTACAAAGGTATCGTCGGAACGAGCGCGGACTTCGCTGCGATCTTCAACAGCCAGCGTGAGTTCATGAAGAAGAGCAATACGTATCAGCGGCTGGCGGACTTCCAGTACGACATGATGATGTACCGGTTCCGACCGTGAGCGGGGAGGAGGCGAGCAGCATGACCGTGTTCGATCCGGCGGCCGTCAGCTTCGTCGACTCGATGGACAAGGTGCGGTCGCGCCATCCCGCGGCGATGTCGCGTGCGACCGACAAGGTCCTGAAACGGCTGGACCGGCATTGCCGGGCCATCCTGGAGCGCTCGACCTTCTGCATCATCGGCACCCACGGCAGCGGCGGGGCCGATGTCTCGCCGCGAGGCGATCCGCCCGGCTTCGCCCGCGTGCTCGACGACCAGCACGTCCTCATCCCGGACCGGATCGGCAACAACCGCTTCGACAGCTACGCCAACATCCTGGAGACCGGCTCCGTCGGCCTCCTCTTCCTCGTACCCGGGATGGGAGAGACCCTCCGGATCAACGGCCTCGCCCGCATCACCGACGATCCCTCTCTTCTGGCCGGCTCGGCCGTTCAGGGGCGGGCGCCGATCATGGGCCTCGTGGTCGAGGTCCGCGAAGCGTACCTTCACTGCGCGAAGTCGATCAATCGCGCCGGCCTCTGGGACCCGGCTCGGCGGATCGATCGCGACGAACTCCCGAGCTACGGCGATATGCTGACCGACCATTGCGCCGGGCTCACGCGCGAGGAGAGCGAGCGGCAGGGACTGGAGATGGCGCGGCGCGGCCTCTACTGAGCGGCCCCGACCACTGGGCGTTCTGCCTCGCGCCGTAGACGGCAGGGGGCGGGGCGGCCATGATCGGATCCCAGCAAGGAATCGCGCATGGGCACACCGAACCCGAACCAGCAGATCCGCTCCGATCTCGGCGTCGTGGAGACGATCGAGTCGGACAACATCGTGCGCTGGGATGGGCAGCGGCTTTATGTCGAGCAGGACGTCTACCACAACGGCCAGCTCGTCCACCGCAAGTACCGCAAGACGGTGACGCCCGAGGTGGCCCGGGCTCTCCAGGCGCTGCTCGCCGCCTCGACCCACTAGACCGGGGAGGGCGGCCCCGGGCCGTCAGGCCAGGACGACGACCTTCGTCCCGAGGGGCACGCGGCCGTAGAGGTCGATCGCATCCTGGTTGATCATGCGGATGCAGCCGGACGAGACCGAGGTGCCGATCGTCTCGGGCTCGACCGTGCCGTGGATGCGGAACAGCGTGTCCTTGTTGCCCTGCCAGAGATAGAGCGCGCGGGCGCCGACGGGATTGTTCGGGCCGCCCTTCATGCCGAGGCCGCTCTGGAGCTTGCTGAGCTGCGGCTTGATGTCGGGACGGCGCTTGATCATCTCCTTCGGCGGGTACCAGTCCGGCCATTCCTGCTTGGAGCGGACATCGGCCACGCCGGACCAGCCGAACCCTTCCTTGCCGACGCCGACGCCGTAGCGCCGGGCACGTCCGCCATCGCCGACGAGGTAGAGGAAGCGCGCCTTCGGGTCGACGACGATCGTGCCGGGCTTCTCGCGGCCGTCATACGCCACCTCCTGGCGGAGGAAGGCGCGGTTCAGCTTGGCGTACTCGACGGCGGGCACGGGGAACCTCTCGCCCTTCACCTCGGCGTAGATGGAAGGGTAGTCGAACGGCGTCGAACCAGGCGTCGCGGCGAGGCCGTTGGCTGGCGCGCGTGCCGCCGAGCGGTCTCCGCCCGGGGCGACGCAGCCGGCGAGCCCGGAGCCTGCAGCCGCGGCCATTCCTGCAAGCAGAAGGCGGCGGCTCGGCACGGTCATCTCGGTGCTCCGAAGGAGGGGCCGCAGCAATGCGGAACCCTTGATCGGCCACCCTTCGGGGCAAGCGTCAAGCTTGGGCCGCCCGAACGCGAAGCTTCGCCGGCCAGTGTTGCGGGATTTCACCTATCCCGAAAAGCAAAGAGCCGCTCCGGATCGGAGCGGCTCTAGCTCAGCCGGGCTGAAGGCCGGCCCGAAGAGGGCCGGCGAGGACGCGTCAGCGCGGATAGGTCCGCACGCGGTCGCGAGTGGCCGTGCCGCCCGTGCCGAGGCCGGTCGTGGTCGAGGCCGCCGCGCCGACAGGGCCGGAGGAGAGCGCACCCGTCGTCCCCGGCGCGTAGTCGCCCGTGCCGGCATAGCGGCCGTCCCAGCCGCCCTGGCGCCAGGTCCCCTCGCGCTCGCCCATGTCGACCGTGCCGTCGGCATCGAGGATGCTCGTCACCTGGGCGAGACGCGCCTCGTCCGTCCGCACCGTCACCAGCGTGCCGCCGCGGTTGATGCCTTCCGCATAGGAATGGGCATGCGCTTCGTCGATCCCGGCCCCGGTCAGGGCGCCGATCAGCCCGCCTGTCGCGGCGCCGGCGCCGGCGCCGACGAGCGTGGAAGCGAGCCAGCCGGCCGCCACCACAGGGCCGAGGCCCGGGATGGCCAGCATGCCGAGCCCGGCGAGAAGGCCCGCGCCGCCGCCGAGAGCGGTGCCGAGGGTCGCGCCGGTTCCCGCGCCGGTCCCGGCATCCGGGTGCTCGGTGGTGGTGGTGGTGCGGGAGGTGTCCGCGTAGCGGCTGCGCTGGCTGGCATCGTTGGACACGATGCTGATGTCGCCATCCGGCACGCCGGCCTGCTCGAGCCGGGCGACGGCCTTGGCGGCATCGTCATAGCGATCGAACATCGCCGTCACTGTTCTGGTCGTCATGAGCTTGATCCTTGCAGAGGTTGGCGGCCGGCGCGCCGGGAGGCGCATCCGCGGCCGCGAGGGTCGAGGGCGGCCTTACTGGGCCGCGATGTTGCCCTTGTAGTCGAACCCGACCGTGACGCTCTTGCCGTCGTGCATGGCCTTGCCACGCCAGATGCCCTGGTCGTCCTTCTTCAGGTCGGTCACGTCCTTGAGCCCGGCGCCTTCGAGGCGGGACTTGGCCTGGCCTTCGGTGAAGCTGTTGGCTCCCTGCTCCAGGGCGGTCGGGGCGACGAACTGAGCCTTGCCGGACGCATTCACGCTGGAGGGAGCATTCCCCTGCGTGTTGACGGCCGGGTTCGAGGAGCCGGTGGGCGAGCCCGTGCCGGGCGAGGCCGGGGCCGTATTCTGGGCGAGCGCCGGGGTGGCTAGCAGCACCAGAGCTGCCGCGGCTTTCATCACGTTGTTCACGTTGACCTCCGTTGGCCCATCCGAGTGCAGAACCTGCACATTCGGCGGGCAGAGCTATGCTTCGCTAACCTCACGGCAGCCCGGACGTTCCGCTCTGCGGCAAAGGAACTGGTCATCGGTACTGTCGAGGAGTTCTTGGCTACGGCGGGATGAATCATCGGCCCGTCCTCAGGCCGCACGGCCGACGCAGAGAGGGGCCTGCGGCCCTCAGCATGACGAGGGGGTGGGTTGGAGCGGCGCTGGCCGGCTCCGGTCCTGCCCCCGCCGGGGCCCGGCGGGGTGCCCGTCCACGATGTCCCGCAGCCGATCACGAAGCCGAACGGCTCCTCCTGTCCGCTGCGGAGGGTGCGACCCACCAGCCCGCCTCGCCGAGCGCGTCGAGGGACAGGCCTCCGGCGCCGCGGGCGGCGAGGATCAGGAACGCGCCGGCGAGCGCCAGGTCCTTCTCGAAATGGAGGAGCTCGCTGCGTCCCGGTACGCCGAGATGGAACAGGATCGCGGCGGCCGCCGAGAAGACGGCGAGCCCGAGCGCCGCAAGCCGCGTGTGCCAGCCGGCGAGGACGAGCAGGCTGCAGCCGATCTCGACCAGGATCGCGAAGGGCAGCAGCGCGCCCGGCACCCCGTGCATCGCCATGTAGGCGAGCGCACCGGGATAATGCGCGAGCTTGTCCCAGCCCTCCGCGATGAAGACGGAGACGAGCAGCAGCCGACCCAGCAGGTCGAGCGGTGGGCCGGAGGCGCGAAGCCCCCGGGTCAGGGTTTCGGACATGGCGGCCCCCTATTGCGTGGCTGCGGCGCCCTGGGCGATCGAGCGGGCCAGGTCCTCCCGTTCCTCGCACCCCTGCGGGCAGAGCTGGGCCAGGATGGTCAGGTTGCGCTTCGCCCGGTCGATCTGCCCGGTCTGCACGAAGAGCTCGCCCTGGTATTCGAGCGCGCCCCGATGCGCCGGGTCGAATTCGAGCGCCTTGGCGTAGAAGGTGGCGGCCCGGCCCACCTCGCCCGTCTTCCGCAGGCTGTAGCCGAGCAGGTTGTAGACGTCCGCATGCTGGACGCCGCCGCGGACCATGGCGTCGAGATCGGCGATCGCGCCGGGATAATCGGCGGCCTTGATCTTGGTCCGGACCGCGCCGAGTTCCGGCGCGCCTGCCGAGACCATGTTGTCGACGGCGAGCGCCGGCGCGCCGCACAGCACCAGGGCCGCCGCGGCGGCGAGCATGGGACGGATCGAGCGATTGGTCATGGCGTCCTCCTCTCAGGTCAGGCGGAAACGGGCGCGAAGGCGTAGGCGGAGCCGTCCTTCGTGAAGGTGCCGGCGCCCGGGAACGGAAAATGGGCGCCGCAGATCGCCATCTTCTCGGCGATCACCCGGTCGAGCAGCCGGCGCCGGGTCTCGACCGCCAGCGGGCCGTCCTGGTCGTAGCTGCCCTGCCAGTCCGGATGCGGCGCCAGCAGCGCCGGCACATAGGCGACGTCGTTCGAGATCATGAGCTGCTCCGCCCCGGACGACAGGTGGAAGGCGGCATGGCCCGGCGTGTGGCCGGGCGCGCGGACGAGCCGGATCCCGGGCGCGACCTCCTCCTCGCCCTCGACGAGGCGGAAATTGGTCCAGGTCGGGAAGGCGCTCTGGATGCGCACCCCTAGGCCCTTCCGGGCCTCGGGCAGGGACGCGATCCGCCCCGGCTCCGTCCACCACCGATACTCGTCGGCGCTCACGACCAGCTCGGCATCGGGGTAGACCGGCCGGTTCGTGCCCCGCTCCATCAGGCCGAAGATGTGGTCGGGGTGGAAATGCGAGATCAGGATGGTGCCGATCCGCCTGGGATCGATCCCGGCCGCCTTCATGTTGGCCGGCAGGTCGACCGCGTTCGGCTGCCATTGCCCGACGCCCGACCCGGAATCGACCATCACCAGGCGGTCGCCGAGATCGAGCACGATCACGGTGAGCGGGATCGGCATGTACTCCGTAACCTGGCCCGCCGCGGCGAGCGCCTCCTTCGTCTCGGCGACCGAGGCGTTGCGGATGAAGGCCGGATAGTGCGGCTTGCGCCAGATCCCGTCATAGAGGGCGACCACCTCGACGGACCCCACCCGGTAGCGATGAAAGCCCTTGCCCGGCTCCGGCAGGGCCTGCGCCCGGGCGGGAGGAACCAGGAGCGGGGCATCCAGCCCGAGCGCGGCGGCGAGGCCGGCGGCGGATATCATGAACGAGCGGCGGGACGGGGAGGGCATGGAGAGGCTCCTCTGATGCTGGCCCGCTCCCGGGAGGATCGGACCTGCGGCCTAAACCAGGGAGCCCCGCCGTTTATTCCGCCTCTCGGGCGCCGCATGCGGGCGGAATAATCGCTGCCCGGCGCGAGTCTCGGTCGGACGGCAATGGCGCGGAGCCCTCGCGATGGAGCGGGCGGAGTTCGAACGGCAGGCCCTCGAGCATCTCGATGCGGTGCATTCGGTCGCCTGCTGGATCGTCAGGAGCCGCGCGGACGCGGACGATATCGTGCAGGAGACCTATCTTCGGGCCTTCCAGGCCATCGACGGCTTCAGGGGCGAGGCGATCAAGCCCTGGCTGCTGACGATCACGCGCAATCTCGCCTACACGTTCCTGACCCGGCGCCGCCGCGTGGCGAACGTGATCCCGTTCGACGAGGCGGTCTCGCGCGGCGGGGACGGCACGCCCGTGCCGATGCAGTTTCCGACCGACGAACCCTCGGCGGAGGCGCGCCTCGTCGGCGAGGCGGAGGCCGAGAGCGTGCGCCGAGCCCTCGAGGCGCTCCCGTTGCCGCTGCGCGAGACTGTCGTGCTGCGCGAGATGGAGGAGCTCTCCTACCAGCAGATCGCCGACGTGATCGACGTGCCGATCGGGACGGTCATGTCGCGGCTGTCGCGGGCGCGCGCCCAGTTGAGGAGGCTCCTTGCCGACGAGGAGGGTCGCCATGCGGTGTGAGGACGCTCTCGGTCGCCTCGACGCCTTCGTCGATGGCGAGCTGCCCGAAGCGGCCCGCTCGGAGCTGGCGCTGCATGTGGAGAGCTGCGCGGAATGCTCGCAGGAGGTGCGCTCGCTGCGACGGCTGCACGACAGGGTGGCCGGCGCACGCATTCCCGCGCCGGCCGGACTTCGGGCCGCGATCCAGGCGGGGCTTGCTGGCGAGGAGGCGCGCCAGGCCGCTCGCCGCCGCAAAGACTGGTTTTCCTGGCACGGTGCGCGCCTGCGTTCCGTGCTCGGCCAGGCCGGGACGCTCGCCGCCGCCTGCCTGCTCACGGCGATCGTCACCTGGTCGGCGGCGCAGCGCGATTTCGGCGCCGAGCAGGCGGTCGGGGATGCGCTGAACGCCCATCTCAGGGGTGTCGCCCAGGAGAGCCCGGTCCAGGTCGCGACGTCCGACACGCACCAGGTGAAGCCCTGGTTCGCCGGCCGGCTTGAATTCTCGCCCCCCGTCAAGGATCTCGCGGAGGAAGGCTTTCCGCTCGTCGGCGGCCGCGTGGACGTGATCGGCCAGGAACGCGCGGCGGCGCTCGTCTACCGGCGCCGCCTGCACACGATCACCCTCCTGGTCCGCCCCCGTCCGAACGCCCCGCCGAGCGCCCCCGTCCTGACGCGCCAGAAGGGATTCAACATCCTGGGCTGGACCAAGGGCGGGATGGCCTATTGGGCGGTCTCGGACGTGGGCGAGGCCGACCTGTTCCAGCTCCAGGCCCTCCTGTGAGGGGTTTTGTCGTCTCGGGCCTGGCGCAGCGGCCCGGGTGGTCTGCTGCGCAGGCGCCGGGGATGACGGGCGGAGCGCGGCGGTGGTGCGGCTCACCTCTCCCCGCCGGGGAGAGGTGGCCACCGGGCAGAGACCCGTGGCGGGTGAGGGGGCGCCCTCTCCGGAGAGCGCTCTCCCCCTCACCCCAGCCCTCTCCCCGCCGGGGAGAGGGAGCGCGGCGGCGCTACCCGCTCATTCCGGCGAGAGCCGGGATCCACGACAGCAGGGCGGCTGGGCACCGGCTTTCGCCGGTGTGAGCGGAATCCCAACTTGACAGATCTAGCATTTATTCCTATATAGCCGATGCTCCTCTCCGGCGAGGGAACGGCGGTCGACACCGGGCACCGTTGTCGGAGGGGAGGGCGGGTCCCGAGGTCGCGGTTCCGGAAACCGTGGCGCCCGGGCGGCTGACCGGGCGTGTGCCCATGGGGCCGAAAAGACCGTCGCGGGGCGCCGGGAGGGACCTGGCAAATCCGCAAATCACCATCACTGAAGGCCGGAGAACCGGCGCCCCGCTTCCCTCTCTTGGGCAGCGCTGTTTGACATCGCAGCTGGACCGGACCCCGGGTCGGGGACGGACGGCGCGTGCCCGCTTTCCCGCTCATCCCGGCGGAAACCGGGATCCACCACAGCAGGGCGGCTGGGCACCGGCTTCCGCCGGTGTGAGCGGAAGAACCGGTTCTGCCTGGCGCTCTCTCGACGGTGGAACGCCCCCTGACACTCCGCGCAACGGGGGAGAAGGAGCGCCCTCGGGCTACCCCACGGCTTCCAATTCGCCCGAGAGCTCGAGCCATTCGTCCTCGGCAGCCGCGAGCGCCTTCGCGGCCTCGGCCCGCATGCGGGCGAGCTCGTTCGCCTTCTTCTTGTCGGCCTCGTAGGCGGAGCCGTCCGCCAGCGCCTTGTCGACCTTGGCGATGACGCCCGAGAGACGCTCGATGCGCGCCTCCAGCACCTCGAGCTGCTTGCGCTTGGGTTCCGCCGATTTCCGGCGTTCGGCCTTCTCGCGCCGATCGTCGATGCGCGAGACCGGCTCGTCCGGCTCCGGGGCGGACTTGGCGGGCTTCTTCTCGCCGCCGGACAGGACGAAGCGGCGGTAATCGTCCATGTCGCCGTCGAAGGTCTGGACGCTGCCATCTGCCACGAGCCAGAGCCGGTCGGCGCAGGCCTCGATCAGGAAGCGGTCGTGGCTGACGAGGATCACGGCGCCCTCGTAATCGTTGATCGCCTCCATCAGGGCCGTGCGGCTGTCGATGTCGAGGTGGTTGGTCGGCTCGTCCAGGATGAGGAGATGCGGGCTGTTGAAGGCCGCGAGCCCCATCATCAGGCGCGCCTTCTCGCCGCCCGAGATCTGGCTCACCGGGGTGTCGGCCTTTTGGCCCTGGAAGCCGAGCCGGGCGCAGCGGGCCCGGATCTTCGACTCGGGCTGCCCGGGCATCCGGGCCGCCACATGCGAATAGGGCGTCGGCGCGTCCGACAGCTCGTCGAGCTGGTGCTGGGCGAAATAGGCGACTTCCAGCTTGTTCGAGCGGGTCACGGTGCCGGACAGGGGCTCGAGCTTGTTCGCCAGCACCTTGCAGAAGGTGGACTTGCCGTTGCCGTTCGAGCCGAGCAGCGCGATCCGGTCGTCCGGCAGGATGGTGAGGTCGAGCCGCTTCAGGATGGTGCGGTCGCCATAGCCGGCCTCGACCCGGTCCATCGCGATGATCGGCGGCGACAGCGGGCGCTCGGGGGAGGGCAGGTCGAAGGGGAGGACGTTGTCCTCGACCATCAGCGAGGCCGGCTCGAGCTTCGCCAGCCGTTTGATGCGCGACTGCGCCTGGCGGGCCTTGGAGGCCTTGGCCCGGAAGCGGTCCACGAAGGCCTGGAGGTGCTTGCGCTCCGCCTCCTGCTTGGCGGCGAACTTCGCCTCGAGCCGGCGCTTCTCCGCGAGCTGCCGGGCGAAGGAGGAGTAGCCGCCGCGCCACAGCGAGAGCTTGCCGCGGTCGAGATGGAGGATGTGGTCGACGCAGGTGTCCAGCAGCTCGCGGTCGTGGCTGATCACCAGGACCGTATGCGGATAGCGGCCGAGGTAATCGTAGAGCCAGAGCGTGCCCTCGAGGTCGAGGTAGTTGGTCGGCTCGTCCAGAAGCAGGAGATCCGGCTCGGTGAAGAGGACCGCCGCGAGCGCGACCCGCATGCGCCAGCCGCCCGAGAAGGCCGAGCAGGGCCGAGCCTGCGCCTCCGCATCGAAGCCGAGGCCGTGCAGGATGGCGGCGGCCCGGGCCGGTGCGGAATAGGCGTCGATGTCGACGAGCCGCGTCTCGATCTCGGCCCGCCGCATCCCCTCGGCCGTCTCGGCCTCGGCCAGCAGGGCCGCGCGCTCCTTGTCGGCCGCGAGGACGACCTCGATCAGCGATTCCGGCCCGCCGGGCGCCTCCTGGGACACCGCCCCGATGCGGACGCCGCGCGGCAGCGCCACCGCGCCGCCTTCCCCGGCGATCTCGCCCAGGATGAGCCGGAACAGGGTCGTCTTGCCGGCGCCGTTCCGGCCGACCAGCCCGACCCGCGCGCCGGTCGGCAGGGCGACGGTCGCGCGGTCGAGCAGCAGCCGGTCGCCGATGCGATAGGTCAGCTCGTTGAGGTGAAGCATGCCGGCTTTGTGGCGATTGCGGCCCGTTCGGGCAAGGCCGTGTGTCGCCTCGACCCTGCGGGATGCCGCCGCTATGACCTCGAAACCCCGGACGGACCGGGAGAGGAGGCTTCACGAGCGCCATGCGCAGAGAGAGCGAGAGGGAGCTGCCCCGCGTCGCGGTCGTCGGCTGCGGCCGCTGGGGTCGCAACCACGTGCGCAACTATGCCGAACTCGGCGCGCTGGCGGGCGTGGTCGATGCCGATGCGAGCCTCGCGGCGGAGCAGGCCGGGCGATACGGCGTGCCGGCGCTCCCGTTCGAGGCGGCGCTTTCCGACGAGTCGATCGAGGGGCTCGTCTTCGCCCTGCCGCCGGCGCAGAACCTGCCGCTCGGCAGCCGGGCGCTGGAGGCGGGCAAGCACCTCTTCGTCGAAAAGCCGCTGGCGCTGTCCGTGGCGGACGGCGAGCGCCTGTGCGAGATCGCGCGGCATCACGACCGGCGGCTCATGGTGGGCCACATCCTCCAGTACCACCCCGCTTTCGCGGCCCTGGCTGGCCTGGTCCGGGAGGGGCGGCTCGGACGGCTGATGTCGCTCGTCTCCACCCGGCTCGATCTCGGCGCCATCCGCCGCCAGGAGGACGCGCTCTGGGCGCTGGCCCCGCACGACGTCTCGATGGTGCTGGCGCTGAGCGGCGCCGAGCCCGCCCGGGTGGAAGCGTTCGGCGGTTACCACACGCATCCCGGCATCGCCGACACCACCACCGTCGCGCTATCCTTCGCGGACGGAGCCACGGCGGAAATCCGCTCCTCCTGGCTCCACCCCTACAAGGAGCAGCGGCTCGTGGTGGTCGGGACGGAGGCGATGGCGGTGTTCGACGACCGCGCCCCCTGGGACAGCAAGCTCGTCCTCTACGGCTATCGAATCACCGAGACGGGCGGGACGGCCCTGATCGAGCGCTCGGAGCCCGAGAGCATCGCGGTCGAGCAGGGCGAACCATTGCGGCTGGAATGTCTCCACTTTCTCCACAGCATCCGGACGGGAGCAGTTCCGCGAACGGACGGCCATGAAGGATTGCGGGTCCTGCGTGTTCTGGAGGATGCCAGCCGAGCTTTGCGTCCCGGTTCACCAAGCAACATGGCAGCAACACGTTAAGGCTTGACTTCGGGGCCATGTACGGCAGCCATGCCGCGCATGGGGGACACAACGGGATTGGCATGAACCGTCTGGCAAGCATCCCGTTCTTCAAGGACGCGGAGGTGGATCTCGCGCGCTTCGAGACGCGCGTGCGCTGGCGGAATTTCACGCCCGGCGAGATCCTCGTGGACTTCGACGATCCCTCGCGGGACGTGTTCTTTCTGGCCGCGGGCGACGTCCGGGTCCTCATCCGGACGCGGTCGGGCAAGGAGGTCATCCTCGGCGAGATGAAAGCCGGCTCCCTCTTCGGCGAGCTGGCGGCCCTCGACGGCGTGAAGCGCTCGGCGAACGTCACCGCCCTGACCCGCGGCGAGGTCTGCGTGATGTCGGCCCCGGTCTTCCAGGAGATCGTCTTCGCGGCGCCGACCGTGGCCGGGCGCGTGTTCCGCCTCCTGACCAGCCGCGTGCGCGAGCTCGACGCCCGCCTGATGGAGCAGACCGTCCTCGACCTCCGCCACCGGCTCTACTCGGAGCTGCTGCGCCTCTCCGTGCCGCGGCAGGGCAGCGAGACGGAACGGGTGGTCACCCCGCCGCCCTTCCACCA
>JAFAEL010000283.1 GCA_023423995.1 Pseudomonadota bacterium
CCTCGCCCGGAACACGCAGACGATCCTGCTCGAGGAAACCAATCTTTGGCGCGTGGCCGATCCGGTGGCGGGATCCGGCGCTTTCGAGGAACTGACCAGCCAACTCGCCGACGAGGCTTGGTCCCGCTTCCAGGAGATCGAGCGCGAGGGCGGCATCGTGGCGTCGCTCTTCTCGGGAGCCATGCAACGGCGCATTGCGGAAACACGCAGCCGGCGCGAGGCGGCGCTCGCATCCCGCCGCGACCCGCTCACCGGAACGAGCGAATTCCCGGACATCCACGAGGCGCCGGTCAGCGTGCTGATCCCTTCTCCGCCTGCCAGCGGGGAAAGGGCGGGCGATTCGCAGGTGCGGTCGGATGGAGGGCCGTCTCCCTCGGCAGAGGGCGTATCCGCGCCATCGGATCTCTCCCTGCGAGCCGGACGGGCCCAGCCCCTGCCCTCGATCCGAGCCGCCGAGGCTTACGAGCGCCTCAGGGACCGGTCCGACGCGTTCCTCGCCAAGGCCGGCGCACGCCCGCGCGTGTTCCTGGCCAATCTCGGCCCGGTCGCGGCCTTCTCGGCCCGCGCCACCTTCGCCAAGAACGCCTTCGAGGCGGGCGGCATCGAGGCCGTGACGAATGACGGCTTCGGCAATTTCGACCAACTCGCCGCCGCGTTCCGGGAATCCGGGGCCCGCCTCGCCTGCATCTGCTCGTCCGACGAGATCTACGGCACGCATGCTGCCCAGGCGGCTTCGGCCCTGAAGAACGCCGGCGCAGCAGCGATCTATCTTGCCGGCCGTCCAGGCGAGATCGAGGCGGCGCTGCGCGAGGCGGGCGTTACGGGTTTCGTTTTCGTGGGCTGCAACCTCTTGGCGCTGCTCGAGGCCGCACAGGCCGAAGCTGCGGCCTAGTCGTGGCAGAACTGGCGCAAGAGATCTAAGTTAGAGCGACGGGAGGTCGCGACGACAATGAGCCGGATACCGGACTTCTCCACCCTGCCCTTCGCGGGCCAGAGCGCGTCGACACCGCCGATCGCCGCCGAGCCCTGGGCGACGCCGGAAGGCATTGCCGTGCGCCCGGAATACGGGCCCGGGGATCGCGCGGGGCTCGACTTCCTCGACACCTATCCGGGCCTGCCGCCCTATCTGCGCGGCCCCTATCCGACGATGTACGTCAACCAGCCCTGGACGGTCCGGCAATATGCCGGCTTCTCCACGGCGGAGGATTCAAACGCCTTCTACCGCCGCAACCTTGCGGCCGGGCAAAAGGGCTTGTCCGTCGCCTTCGACCTCGCGACGCACCGCGGCTACGATTCCGACCACCCACGGGTCTCCGGCGATGTCGGCATGGCCGGGGTGGCGATCGACTCGATCTACGACATGCGGACGCTCTTCGCGGGGATACCCCTCGACCAGATGAGCGTCTCCATGACGATGAACGGCGCCGTGCTGCCGGTTCTGGCGCTCTATATCGTGGCCGCCGAGGAGCAGGGCGTGCCGGCCGAGAAGCTGGCCGGCACGATCCAGAACGACATCCTCAAGGAGTTTATGGTCCGCAACACGTATATCTACCCGCCCGCCGGGTCGATGCGGATCATCGGGGACATCTTCGCCTTCACGGCGCAGAACATGCCCAAGTTCAACTCGATCTCGATCTCCGGCTACCACATGCAGGAGGCGGGGGCGACGCAGGACCTGGAGCTCGCCTACACGCTTGCGGATGGGGTCGAATACATCCGGGCCGGGCTCGGCGCCGGATTGACGATCGACCAGTTCGCGCCGCGCCTGTCGTTCTTCTGGGCGATCGGCATGAACTTCTACATGGAGGTGGCGAAGATGCGCGCCGCCCGCCTCCTGTGGGCCAAGCTGGTCAAGGGCTTCGAGCCCAAATCCGACAAGTCGCTGCCCCTGCGCACCCATTGCCAGACGAGCGGCTGGTCGCTGACCGCGCAGGACGTGTTCAACAACGTCATGCGCACCTGCATCGAGGCCATGGCGGCCACGCAGGGCCACACGCAGTCGCTGCACACGAACGCGCTCGACGAGGCGCTGGCGCTTCCGACCGACTTCTCGGCCCGTATTGCCCGAAACACACAGCTCTTCCTGCAGCAGGAGAGCGGCACGACGCGGATCATCGATCCCTGGGGCGGCTCCTTCTTCATCGAGCGGCTCACGGCCGACCTCGCCGCCAAGGCCTGGGAGCACATCCAGGAGGTCGAGAAGCTGGGCGGCATGGCGAAGGCCATCGAGGCCGGAATCCCGAAGCTCCGCATCGAGGAGGCCGCCGCCCGCACCCAGGCCCGGATCGATTCCGGCGCCCAGACCGTCGTCGGCGTGAACAAGTACAAGCCCGACGAGGACCGCCAGATCGACGTGCTGCGGGTCGACAACTCGACGGTTCGTACGCTGCAGATCGACAAGCTGAAGCGGCTCCGCTCGGAGCGCGACCAGGGCGCGGTGGACGCGGCCCTGGCGAGGCTCTCGGAGGCCGCTGCGGGCTCCGGCAATCTACTGGCCATCGCGGTCGAGGCGGCGCGGCACAAGGCGACCGTGGGCGAGATCTCCGAGGCCCTGGAGCGCGTGTGGGGCCGGCACCGGGCCGAGATCAAGGCGATCTCGGGCGTCTACAAGCGGGAGGCGGGGAAGATGTCGCCAGCGGTCGAGCGCGTACGCAAGCTCGTCGATATGTTCGAGACCGATGACGGCCGCCGTCCGCGCATCCTGGTCGCCAAGATGGGTCAGGACGGGCACGACCGCGGCCAGAAGGTCATCGCCTCCGCCTTTGCCGATCTCGGCTTCGACGTCGATATCGGGCCGCTCTTCGCCACCCCGGCCGAGGCGGCCCGCCAGGCGATCGAGAATGACGTCCACATCATCGGCGTCTCTTCGCTGGCGGCCGGGCATCTCACGCTGGTCCCCGAACTGAAGCAGGCGTTGGCTGAATACGGACGCGACGACATCATGATCGTGGTCGGCGGCGTGATCCCGCCGGGCGACTTCGATGCGCTCTACGCGGCCGGTGCGTCGGCGATCTTCCCGCCTGGCACTGTCATCGCCGAGGCGGCGGAGCGGCTGATCCACGAACTCAACCGGCGCTTGGGCTTCGCGGCCCGGGAGGCGGCCGAGTAAGGATGGATACGCGCGAGATCGAGACGCGCATCCGCGGATTGCGGCAGCAACTCGCCGCGGAGGGCGTGACGCATGTCGCGATGTTCGGCTCGCGAGCGCGGGGCGATCACAGGGTCGATAGCGATCTCGATCTTCTCATCGAAGTCGAGGATGGGCGACCGTTCTCGTTGCTGAACCTGATCGGCGT
The DNA here is from genome assembly GCA_023423995.1 of Pseudomonadota bacterium. Classification (GTDB taxonomy): domain Bacteria; phylum Pseudomonadota; class Alphaproteobacteria; order Rhizobiales; family Beijerinckiaceae; genus Enterovirga. The sequence goes on from JAFAEL010000283.1 coordinate 3,297, forward strand.
GCAGCACGTCATCGGTGATGAGATCGGACTCGACGTCAACGCCGTGATGAGGCGGAGCCTCGACTCCCGAACTCGGCGGGAGATCGAGGCCGACATTCGCGACATCTTCTGATGACACGGCGCGTATGGCTGCGCCTTGACGATATCCAGCAGGCGCTCGCAGACATCGATCGGCTCCTGCATGGAATGACGATGGAGGAGGCCGCCCAGCGCCGCGAGGTGATAGCGGCCTACGAGAGGTTTCTCGAGATCGTCAGCGAGGCCAGCCGTCACATTCCGACCTCCCTGAAGGACGATTTCGCCGAGGTGCCTTGGCGCAGAATTGCCGATTTGGGCAATGTATTACGACACGCTTACCATCGCATCGACCTAAGGATTCTTTGGGAGATCTACGAGCTCGACATCCCCAAGCTCAGGCCGGCGATCGATCAGATGAAGGCGAGATCAGAGCCCAAGGACGGCTAGAGCTCCTCATACGGCTACAATGCCTCTGCTGGTTCCGGCTCTGAATTCAGAGCATCGCTTTCGACAACGAAGACGAGGATCGAAGGTGGCAGCCAAGAACTTTCCCGCCGCTTACCGGGCCTCCCCCGGGTCGCCGCTCGCCGTCGATCGCACCTTCTATGAACGCGTCGCGTCGATGCCCGGTCGGGAGCTGGTCGACAGCTTCACGATCCCGATCCGCACCGGCCGCGCCTGGGAGGTGCCGGCCGGCCATGTCTTCCGGCTGTTGACCGTCGAGGGCCCGCAGGTCGGCGACCTGAACATCTGGAACCGCCACAACCCGCGCGAGCGCTTCTGGGCCGCGCGCACCCGCCAGCTCCAGGCGGCGCATGTCACGACTTTCGACCGGCTCTGGTCCACCCTGCCCTATCTGCGCCCGCTCGCGACGATCACCAGCGACACGCTCGCCGGGTATGGCACCGACGAATATGGCGGGCGCGTCCACGACCTCCTCGGCACGAGGTGCGACCCCTACGTGAACAAGCTCCTCACCGGTGAGGATTTCGACCACCACTGCCACTCGAACCTCGTCCGAGCCGTCGCGCCCTACGGCCTGACCGAGTTCGACGTGCATGACGTGCTGAACGTCTTCCAGGTCACGGGCCTGAACGCCGAGGACAAGTATTTCATGCGTGACTGCCCGGCCCGGCCGGGTGATCACCTCGAGTTCTTCGCCGAGATCGACCTCCTCTGCGCGCTCTCGACCTGCCCGGGCGGGGACCTCTCCGTTCCGCTCTGGGGACCCGAGGCGCGCGATCCCATCGACGTGTGCCGCCCGATCGGTGTCGAGGTCTACCGGCTCGATCCGGCTGCCTTCGAAGGCTGGTCCTCCCCGAAGGTGGCCGACTACAAGGGCCAGCACGGCATGCAGTTGCGGACACCTTTCTGGGAGGCCTGAGCGTCACCTCCCGACACTCCGGATCTTAAGAGCTTTCTGAGTTTTCTATCCGGCCCGCTGATCTACTCTCCCGTGAGCGCGGCACAGACTGCGCCGATACGGGAGACGTCCATGACAAGGCTCCAAGGTCCTGTGGCGGCGTTCTTCGCCACGATCCTCGCCAGTTCCGGCGCCAGCGCGCAGCCAGCCGCGCAGCCGGCCCCGGCGAGCGAGACGCTGGAGAAGATGTCGAGCTTCCAGACGACGGGTGTCGGCGACCTGCCGACGATCCCGCAGACCGGTCCGAAGGCGGATGCGGTGCGGAAGAACCTCTCCCAGATCAAGCTGCCGCCCGGCTTCAAGATCGATCTCTATGCGCTCGTTCCCGACGCGCGGGCCATCGCTGTCGGCCCACAAGGAATCGTGACCTTCGTCGGCACGCGGAAGAGCCAAGTCTACGCGGTCACGGACCGCGCCAAGATGGGGGCCGCCGAGGAGGTGAAGCGCTTCGCGCCGACGCTGGCGATGCAGGTGCCGAACGGCGTGTGCTTCTCGAAGGACGGCTTCCTCTACATCGTCGAGCGCAACCGGGTGCTGGTCTTCCCCGCTGCCGAGTTCTTCTATGAGGGAGGTGACGTCGCCGTCGCGGAGGTGGTGAAGCAGGGGGAACTCATCCCGAAGGGCGAGGAGAGCTTCAACCACACCGCCCGGATGTGCCGGATCGGTCCGGACGACAAGCTCTACATTTCCCTCGGGCAACCCTTCAACGTGCCTGCCCCGACGAAGATGGACCTCTACACGAAGCAGGGCATCGGCGGGATCGTCCGCATGTCCCGCGAGGGCAAGGAGCGCGAGGTTTTCGCCACCGGGGTGCGCAACTCGGTCGGAATGGACTTCAACCCCAAGGACCGCGTCCTCTGGTTCACGGACAACCAGGTCGACGGGATGGGCGACAACATTCCTCCGGGTGAGCTGAACCGAGCACCGCAGGCGGGACTCAATTTCGGCTTTCCCTGGTACGGCGGCGGCAAGATCCGGACGACGGAATACAAGGACCAGACGCCGCCCCAGAACGTGGTGTTCCCGCAGATCGAGATGGACGCGCATGCGGCCGATCTCGGGATGCTGTTCTATTCCGGCGACAAGTTCCCAGCGAAGTATCGCGGCGGCATCTTCTCGGCGCAGCACGGCTCCTGGAACCGTACAACCCCGGTCGGGGCGCGGATCATGTTCACGAGCCTGAAGGACGACGGCACCGCGGACAAAACCGAGGTTTTCGCCGAAGGCTGGCTCACCGGAAGCGGCGAGTATCTCGGGCGCCCCGTGGACGTGGCGATGCTCCGGGACGGCTCGCTCCTCGTCTCGGACGATTTCGTCGGCGCGCTCTACCGCATCACCTACGAGGGAAGATGAGAGGTCTCTCCGCGCTGATCATGGTGTCGGCCGCGCTTGCGGCCGGCGCTCTCCCGGCCTGGGCAGGTGACGCGGCGGCGGGGCGCCAGAAGGCCCTCCAGTGCCAAGCCTGCCACGGCCTCGATGGCATCTCGAAGATCCCGGACGCGCCGCACATCGCGGGTCAGGTCGAGGCCTACCTCGTCAAGGCGATCACGGATTACAAAGCCGGCGAGCGCAAGAACGAGATGATGTCTGTCGTCGCACCGAACCTTTCGGACGACGATATCGCCGACCTCGCCGCCTATTACGCGAGCATCGAGATCACGGTGGCGAAGCCGCCCGAGTGAAAGCGCGTCAGTCGAGTTCCCCGAGCCGGAAGGAGATGCCCCCCAGTTCGGCGGCCTGCGGCCGCACCAGGTCGGAGGCCGGGACCTCGACGATGCTTGCCCAGCCGCCTCGGCCCGGCCCCCGGTGGACATAGGTGGTCCGGCTGTTCGCCTCGACCACCCAGAGTTCCTGCACCCCGTAGCCGGCATAGAGGCGCGCCTTCTGGTTCCGGTCGAAGCCGAAGCTCGTATCGGCCACCTCGACGGCGAGAAGGATGTCCGGTCCACGCACCTCCCGAAGCTTCAGGTGCTTCGGGTAGATCACGAGGTCTGGCTCGACGAGCGTCATCTCGGACATCTCGAGCGAGCTCTCCACGCCCAGCCACAGCTCTGGCGGCAGACCTCGTGCCAGGGTCAGGAGAATGGTCGACTTCACCCGCTCGTGCACGTGGTTCTTGGCGGCCATCGGCACGATCTCGCCTTCGATGAGCTCGAGGTTCTCGCTGTCGTCCAGGATGCCGGTCTCGAACATCCGCTCGAACTCCGCGACGCTGAAGGCGCGCCGCGCGAAACCGTCGAGGGCCTGCGTGACATGAGCGGTCATCGTGCCGGCCTCCCTGGCCTCATCCGATGAACTGAGGCGGCAAGGCTACCATCGGCGGAAAGGACTGCCCACCCTCCATCAGGTTCCCGCCATGATCCCGCCGCGCTTCCACGGAAGACGGGCTTCGATGGCCTTGATCCGGGCCGTATGCACGGCCCAGAAGGCCTTGCCCGTGCGGCGCGGACCGGCGGCGCCGACCTTCACGAGCCGCCCTGCGACGCGCCGGACCTGCGGGTTCGCTCCGCCCGAGAAGCTCGGCCCGACTCCGCCGGCCAGCGTTCCGAACTCGGCCTTGGGAAGAGGTCCGGCAGCGAGCGGCGAGCCGATGGCGGCGAGGTGGCTCTTGGCGCGCCGGCAATACTCGACGGACAGCGCGGACATGCGCTCCTGGTTATGCCCGGCGCGGTATTTCATCAGCGCCCGGCAGAGATCGCCGTTGGCGAGCTTCCAGGCATCGGCCAGGTAGCTGACCCCAAGCCGGATGTTCGTCGAGGGCTCCGCAAGCTCCTCCTTGGAGCCCTTGAAGCCGAGCATGGCGGCGGTCGGAGGCATCACCTGCATCATGCCCCGCTCGCCGTCTCCCCCGATCGCAGCCGGGTTGTACGCGCTTTCGATCCGGGCAACGGCATCGGCGACCTCCGGCGGCAGCCCTCTCGCCTTCGCCTCGGCGGCAATCATCGGAAGGTAGAGTTTTCGCCCGCTCGGAAGCGTTGCGTCGACGGCCGACGCGGCGAGGGGCGTGTCCGGCGGCGCCGGCAGATCGGGGAAGCTTCCGGGCCGTGGAGGCGGCAGCGGTTGCTCACCGGCCCGCGCGGCGTCTGCAAGGCACAATGCAAGACATGCCGCGGCGGTTGCGGCCGACATGGTCCGAGACGTCAAGCCAGATCCTCGTTCGCGGCCAAAGACCCGATCAACGGGGCACATTCGTGGCGGTCAGCATCGCAGCGAAACGTTACCTGAACGCCACCGTCCTGCAGCAACCCACTGCTCTCGTGGCGGTTGCGCGATGGCTCACCTACATTCGACCTTCCACGAGCTTTCCGCCCGCCGCCGGGAAGCGCCTGCCGAACACTCGATGACGACCATCGCCCTTCGCGTCCTCCTCGCGATCCTGATCCTCTTCATCCTGCCTCTGGCGACCCATGCGCTCTGGTGGGCGCTGCGGCACGACCTTGCGCCGGACTGGTCCCGCGCCGATTGGACGAGCGCCAAGATCCTGCCGGATGTGCGCGAGCACCGCCCGGCCCTCGTTCGCATCTACGCCGCCCGGACGGGGCGCTGGAAAGGCATCTTCGCCCATCACAGCTGGATCGTCGTGAAGGAGGAGGGCGCCTCCCGTTACAGCCGCTACGACAAGGTCGGCTGGGGCTCGCCGGTGCGGACGAATGCCTGGGCGGCCGATGCGCGCTGGTTCGGCAACGACCCGCAACTCGTTCTGGCGATCGACGGCGAGGAGGCGCAGCGCCTGATCCCGGAGATCCGCAGGGCCGTCGCCGAATACCCCTATTCCCGGTTCGGGGATTACCGCGTCTGGCCCGGACCGAACTCGAACACCTTCGTGGCATATGTGGTGGGCAAGATCCCGGCGCTCGGGACGGCACTGCCACCGACCGCCGTCGGCAAGGACTTCCACCCCTTCGGGGACTTCGCCGGCCTGACCCCGAGCCGCACCGGGTTCCAGTTCCAACTCGGCGGATTTCTCGGCCTCACCGTCGGATGGGTCGAGGGCTTCGAGCTCAATTTTCTCGGCCTCGTGACGGGCATCGACCTTCGCCACCCCGCCTTCAAGCTGCCGGGCTGGGGCCGCATCGGCCTGCCGCTTCCGGCCGAGGCCTGAGCGCAGCGCACAGGCTCCCTTCGCGAAGAGAGGCTGGACGAGAGGAGCCGCCTGGTCCCAATGGGCTGGTGGACAGCAGCACGCCCCCTTCGCTCCGGCCCTCGCCAGGGCTTCGGCCCGCCTTCGCCGGTGCCGCGGCGACGTTTTCGGGAATAGGGCTTAGCCGCTTCGCCTATGTCCCGCTCTTCCCGGCCATGGTTTCGGCGGATTGGATTACCGGCCCGGAAGGCGCCTTCCTCGGGGCCTTGAACCTCGCCGGCTATCTCGGCGGCGTGGTTGGCGGCCGCGGTCTCGGACGGCGGCTCGGCACCCCGGCCGCACTCGATCTTGGGATGGCTTTGGCGGTGCTCGGCTTTGCGGCTTGCGCGGTCAATCTCGGCGCCCACTGGCTTGCCGGCTGCCGCCTCGTCTCCGGGGTTGCAGGCGGTATCCTGATGGGGCTCGCCGGGCCGGCCGTGCAGGGCGCAGTCGATCCACACCGCCGCGGACTGGCTGGCGGCGTCGTCGTTTCCGGTGTGGCCATTGGAATCATCACGGCCTCGCTGGCGGTGCCGGCCGTCCTGCCGCTCGGCCTCTCGGCCACATGGCTCGTCCTTTCGGGAATCGTGGCGGCGCTCTGGCTGCTTGTTCGCCCGGCTTGGCCCCGAACCCCGATCATAGCGCCCACGGGACCCCCCGCCCGCTCGGCCGTGCTCGAGATCTCCTACGGTGTCTCGGGAGCCGGCCTCGTGCCGCATATGGTGTATTTCGCCGACCTCGCCGTACGCGGCCACGGGCACTCCGTCGGCTTCGGCTCGGTCCTGTGGCTGGTCTTCGGGGCCGGGGCCCTGACGGGCACACTGGTCGGCGGCCGGAGCGCCGACCGGCTCGGCGCCCTCCTGGCACTCCGCCTCTGGTTCGCCGCGCAGGTCGTCGCGCTTACCCTTTCGCTGTTCGGGCATCCCGTCATGCTGCTGCTTTCCGGCTTCGCGGGCGGGTTCAGCGCTGTTGGCCTGGCGGCCATCGCACTCGCCCGGGCGCGCGAACTCGCGGGTGCGGCTGCAGGAGCAGTCTGGGTCAGAGCCACGGCCGCCTTCGCCGTGGCGCAGGCCGGAGCTGGCTTCGCCCTCGCCGCCTTGTTCGGGCAAACGGGCTCCCATCTTTATGTCTTCGCGGCGGGCCTCGCGCTGTCGGTCGCGGCTCTTCTCATCTCCTTCATCAGCGCGGACCGAGCGGCGGCCGAGGCTTGAGGCTCGACGGCGCGACGCCGGGACGGCAGAAGACCGGCATGCGCCCTCGTTCCTCCCCCGACCTCGACCGCCTTCTCGCCGGAGATCGTGCAGAACTCGCCCGGGCGATCACGCTGGTCGAGTCCTCGCGCCCCGACCACAGGGCAAGCGCGCGCGAGCTGATCAGTGCCGTCATGCCGCATACCGGCAAGGCGATACGGGTCGGGATCACCGGCGTGCCCGGGGTCGGCAAGTCGACCATGATCGACTCGCTGGGGGCCTTTCTCATCGAGGCCGGACACAAGGTTGCCGTGCTGGCCGTCGATCCGAGCTCGACCCGGACGGGCGGTGCGATCCTCGGCGACAAGACCCGCATGGCCCGGCTCGCGACGGATCCCGCGGCGTTCGTGCGGCCCTCGCCCTCCTCCGGCACGCTGGGCGGCGTCGCGGGACGGACGCGTGAGGCCATGTTCCTGTGCGAGGCGGCCGGCTACGACGTCGTCCTGGTCGAGACCGTGGGCGTCGGGCAGTCTGAGACCGCGGTGGCGGACCTGACCGACATCTTCCTCGTCCTCGCCCTCCCGGGCGCCGGGGACGAACTGCAGGGCATCAAGAAGGGCGTGATCGAACTCGCCGACATCATCGCCGTGAACAAGGCCGATGGGCCGGGAGGCGAAAAGGCGGCGGCGGCCGCTGCCGATTATCGCGCGGCGCTGCACATCCTGGTGCCGCCCGGTGCATTATGGACGCCGCCCGTCCTCCTCGTCTCCGGCCTTGTCGGGATGGGGCTGGACGGACTCTGGGACAAGATACTTGAGCATCGGCGCACGCTGGAGAATGCGGGCGAGCTTTCGGCGAAGCGGCGGAAACAGGACCTCAAGTGGATGTGGGCGTTGGTGGAGGATCGGATTCGATCCAGGCTCCGGGCCGATCCCCGCCTCCGTGAGCGGGTGCCGGAACTCGAGGCGCAGCTCGCCATCGGAGCGCTCTCCCCCGCCGCCGCGGCCGACGAGATCGCCGCCATGCTCGGGGTCTGAGCGGCCTCATGCGACGGCTGCTCGTCACCGGCTTCGGACCGTTCCCCTCCATGCCGCGCAACCCGAGCGCGGCTCTGGCGCGCTCGGTCGCAGGGTCGCCCCGCTGGAAGCTGCGGGATGTCGACGCCCGAGCGCTCGTCCTCACCACCGCCTACGCCACCCTGCCGCGCGAATTCGATCCGGCCCTGGCGACTAAGCCCGATGCCGTGTTGATGATCGGGGTGGCCGGCCGCTCCCGCCAGATCAGGGTCGAGTGGCGCGCAACCAGCCGGCGCAGCACGCTCTTTCCCGATGTGGCGGGGGAGCGCGCAGACAAGCCGCATATGACGAAGCACCGCCCGATGGTGCGAACCCCGCTGCCAGCGCGCAAGACGCTACTCACGCTCCGCCGCCACCATCTACCCGCGCGGCTGTCGCGGGACGCAGGCCGCTATCTCTGCAACGCCGCCTATTTCCGCGCCCTCGGGACGGGGCTGCCGATCCTGTTCATCCACATCCCGAGGAACCCGGATCCGACCCGGCCACGACGGGGAGCGGCGACACGGCGGACGGCGACCTGGCCAGACCGGCTCGGCCGTGCTCTCGTCGAGGTCGGTATCGGCATGTTGCGGGCAGCACGGCCTGCACGCGTTGAAGCCCGAAGCAGGCTCCGGTAAGCCAGAGGCGTCCGGCTGGGCCGGCGCATGAGGGTGCGGATGCAGACGTTCTTCGTCGAGATCAAGTGCAAGCTGGGCAAGACGTACCCGGTCGCGAGCGCTCTCGCGGACCGGGAGATCGCGTCCGAGATCTACTCGACCGCCGGCAATTACGACATCCTGGCCAAGTTCCACGTCGACGACGATGTCGATATCGGCCACTTCGTGGCCGAGAACGTCCACCCGATCCCCGACATCGCCGACACCCGGACGATCATCACCTTCAAGGCGTTCTGAGGCTTCGAGTACCTGGGGGGCGCGGCCGCTCAGGCCGGCTCCGCCGCGTGCGCGAGCAGTTGGGCGTTCGTCCGCTCCAGCCGGTTCGCGAGCTCCCGCATGATGGCGATGGACATCTGCGGGAACTGGCTCAGGAGTTCCAGGAATACGCGCTTGTCGATCCGAAGCGCGGATGACGGTTCCGTTGCGACGACCGTCGCGGAGCGGGGGGAGTCGGACAGGATCCCCATCTCGCCCAGAAGCGCATTGCGGCCGAGTTCCGCAACCTTCACGGCGCCGCCAGGGTTCTCGAGGAGGACTTCCGCGCACCCGTCCAGGATCACGTAGGCCGCATCCGCCGCATCGCCCTGCGAGAAGAATCGCTGGCCGCGCGCGAAGTGAATGCGCTCGGACGTGAACGCGAGAAGCTTGAGCCGGGACGGATCGATGTCCTTGAACATCGGCACCTGCCGGAGCGATTGAACTTCCGTATCCAGCGTCATCATGACCGGTCCACCACAGTTACTCAGCTGCCGCCCGGGCGCGCTGGTCGCGCCCCGCCTCCCGAGCTGCCGCCCCCTCCTCGACCTGAACCGCGCCGCCGCGGAACTGGATCACCACGTCGAATAGCTTCGGCTGCCTCTCGTTGGGCAATACCGCGATCAAGCTCCGATCCTTCATCTCCTTGGCGATCAACTCAAGAGCCGGACCGACACGGCTCTCGCCCAGCGGCGCCAGCGCACCGTCGAGAACCAGGATGTCCGGCCGCTTCACCAGGCAGCGCAGGAGATTGACGATCGTCCGTTGAGGAGAGGTTAGGAGGCGGCCGGCCGGACCGACCTGCTGGTCGAGGCCCACCCTCTCGATGCCGGCGCGAAGCGACATCTCGTCGATGATCTCCGCCCCGAGGGCCCGGACGCGCTCGCGCGCATCGGCGATCCGCTCGTTCACGCGGCCGAACAGCAGGTTGTCCCGGACGGTCGCGGCCGGGTTGAGCGTCTGCACGTCGTAGAAGCTGATATCCTCCCGCTCGTGGCGGGCCATGATCTCTCGCACCTGGGCACGCCCGGCGAGCAGACGCTCCATCATTCCATCGTTCAGCAGTCCGAGGCGGTGGCGGGGTTCGACATAGGGCAGCGTCAGCGACAGAAGCCGGCCACGATCCTCCCGCGTCGCTCCACCCCGCCCCGTCATCCCGAGGCGCTTCACGATGCCCTCGAAATCCGACAGCTCGTCGGCATGGACGAAGGAGAACTGGTCGAAGAGCGGATGGCCGAGCGGAAGGCCCCGGAAGATGTCCACCATCGTCTCGGCGATGCGGGCGCCCATCTGGACGAGGTCCTGCGTGAGCTCAGCCTGGTCGAGCGCCTCGCGGAAGTGGACATCGTTGGCGAGCGCCCGTCCCATGAGGCTCTGGCTCGTCGGCACGCCGAACAGCAGGTTCTCGGCGACGGTCGCCTGGATGTTGTACCGCTCCGGATCGAAGAACTCGACCAGCTCGGCGAGCCCGTCGCGCTGGAGCCGTTCGTGCAGGCGTTGCCGCGCTTCGAGAAGTCGCTCCGACAGCTCCGGATTCCGATCCGGGTCGATCGTGCCGGCTAGCCCGAACCGATAGAGGTCGTCCCCGAGCCCCAAGCCGGTCAGCAGTCGAATGATCCGCTCGTCCAGCTCCTCTCGGGTCGCAGCCCCCGAGCGGGAGAGGTCCACCCAGTCGGCCTCGGGCGTGTCGAGCGAGTTCCCCGTCCACGACGCCTCGAGGCGTCGCCGCCGCTCGACATCGTCCTTCTCGGCCTCTTTGAGCGGCCGCGAACGCATCCCGTAGAGGATGTTGTCCCGGATGCTGCCCGGGAACAGCACGGGCTCGACGCCGGCATAGGCCATCCGGCGCGCGACCACCGAGTGCGGCAGGTCTGAGAGGTCGTGGCCGGCGATCCGCACCTCGCCCGAGAAATCGATCGGCCGGCGCGCGATCAGGCGAGCGAGGAAGCTGGCCGCCGCCGTCCCGTCGGCGGCGACCGCAACATGCGCCGGCAGGTCGATCCGCAGGTCCGCATGCTGGATGAGAGCCGTACCGTGGGCGTCCAGTATGGTCAGATCCTTGATCTCGATCGCACCCTCGAGCGGGAAATCCTGCTCTTCCTGCTCCTTGCTTTCGGGAAGCAGCTTCTCGGCCGCGAAATAGGCGACCACCTGGTCGTACTTCACCTGCACGTCGAGGCGCTGCTGATCCCAATCGATCAGCTCCTTCAGGGGAGGCGGAAGCTCGCGATAGGCCGCGATGACAGCGACGAGCTGGCCGATGTCGAGCCGGCCCTGGAGCGCGAAATAGCCGCCGAAGGCGTAGAAGAAAAACGGGGTGAGCTGCGCGAGCAGGTTGTTCAGGAATTTGACGATGAACTTGCGCTTGTAGATCCGGAACCGGATGTCGAAGAGCTCGAACAGCCGGTGCCCGATCTCGGCCCGCTCCCAGCGCCCGGTATTGTGGACATGGACGGCCTCCATGCCGTCGATCACCTCGCTGACCCGGCCCGCGAGCCGCCGGGAGGCGAGCTGGCGCATGCGGCCGAGCCGGAGGAGCTCGCGCCGCATCCGGGGAATGACGACGAACTGCACTCCGACGACGGCGGCCGCCGCCAGGCCGAGCCACAGGCTCTGCATGATGATGAACAGCAGGGCGGTCGCGGCCTGCGTGCCCAAGAAGACGGGCTGCACGAAGGCGTCGCCGATGAAGCCTCCGATGGGTTCGACCTCGTCCTTGATGATGGTCGCGGCCTCCGAGGACTTCACGCCCCGGAGCGTTTCCGGAGTGAAGCGGAGCGCCATGCTGAACAGCTCGAACCGCATGCGGCGCATCATGCGCTCGCCGAGGGCGCCCTTGGAGACGTTGATCCAGTACTTGAAGGCGCCGTTCACCAGCACGAAGAACAGGAACAGGAGCGACAGGCCGAACAGGAGATGCAGCCGGCCGACGTCGAACCCCGGGAAGAGATCGAACCGGAGTCCACCGAGCCACGCCGGGAGCGAGAAGCTGATGTCGAGAAACTTGGCCGTCTGCCGGCCCTGTTCGAAAGCGCGGCCCTGAATGGCCTCGTTCACGATCTTCCGCGGGAGATCGAGCGACATGTAGTAGAACGGCAGGGACGCGAGCACGACCGCGAAAATGATCAGCTGGTCGCGCTTCGAGTGCCGCCATATGTAGCGGAACAGACTCTTGTTCATCTCCCTCAAGGTTATCATGCCCGGGACCGGAAGCGAGACCACTTTCCCGGCCCCGGGCCGCTGCAGGTCGACGCCATCCGGCAGCTTGGTCGGAGCAGTCCTCAGGGGGGTGATCGAGGGGCGGATCCTGTGCTAGGAACGGCACCGCGGTCGCCGCACTTGGCCCACCCTCTGCGCGGACCAGAAAGCATGGCGTTTGGAGGGGAAGAGGATCGCTTCTCGCCTTATGGGATGGTGCAAGCGCAATCAGGGGGCGCGGGATCCGTTCGTGTCCTGAGCTACAGCCACGATACGTTCGGCCTCGGGCATCTGCGGCGGACCAGGGCGATCGCCAATGCCTTGGTGCCGGAACGGCCGAACGCGTCCGTCCTCATCCTGTCGGGCTCGCCCGTCATCGGCAGCTTCGAGTTCGGACGCGGCGTGGATTACGTGCGCATCCCGGGCGTCACGAAGCAGCCCGACGGCGACTACCGCAGCCTCAACCTCAACCTGTCCATCGAGGAGGCGGTGCGGCTGCGCGAGGCGCTGATCCTGCAGACGGCCGAGACGTTCCGACCGGACATCTTCATCGTCGACAAGGAGCCCACCGGCTTTCGGGGCGAGATCGTTTCGGCGCTCGAATTGCTGCGCGCCCGCGGCTGCCGCATCGTGCTCGGCGTGCGGGACGTGCTCGACGACCCGTCCCTGCTCGTTCCGGAGTGGGAGCGGAAGGGGGCCACCGAGCTTCTTGCCCGCGCCTATGACGAGATCTGGGTCTATGGCCTGCCGGAGGTTTACCGGCCGCTCGCCTGCCTGCCGCTGCCTTGCAACCTCGCCCGGCAGACGACCTATACCGGCTACCTCCGGCGCGACATCCCGACGACGTCGTCGCTGACCTACCATCCGAACCTGACGCGGCAGCCCTTCATCCTCGTCACCACCGGGGGCGGTGGGGACGGGGAAGACG
>JAFAEL010000057.1 GCA_023423995.1 Pseudomonadota bacterium
GCCCTTCGCCGCCGGCGAGCTGCTTCAGATCCGCCTGCGGGCGTGCCCCGATATGGGAGATCACCTCGGCGGCCGCGATGCCGCCGAGCCGGGCGCAATCGCGCGACGACAGGCCCTGCGAGATCCCGGCCAGGAAGCCGGCGGCGAAGAGATCGCCTGCACCCGTGGTGTCGACCACCTTCTCCACCGGGCTCGCCGGCACCGCCTCGATCCCGTCACGGCTGACCACCAGCGCGCCCTCCGCGGAGCGGGTGACGACGCCGAGCACGCCTTCCCCGGTCAGGGCGGCGATCGCGTCCTGCTCGTCGGCGGTCTCGTAAAGGCTCTTCAGCTCGTGGATGTTGGCGAACAGGATGTCGACGCTGCCGTCCCGCACCAGCCCGCGGAACTCCTCGCGGTAGCGGTCGACGCAGAAGGAATCGGAGAGGGTCAGGGCCACCTTGTTGCCGGCCGCATGCGCGATGCTGACCGCCTTGCGGAAGGCCTCCTTGGCGTCCGCCGGATCCCAGAGATAGCCCTCGAGATAGACGATGCGGGCGGCCCGGATCGCGGCCTCGTCGAGATCGGCCGGGCCGAGCGTCTGGCAGGCGCCCAGATAGGTGTTCATGGTCCGCTCGCCGTCGGGCGTGACCAGGATGAAGGAGCGGGCCGTCGCCGGGCCTTCCGTCGCGGCGGCGGTGTCGAAGCGGACCCCGACGGCGTTCAGGTCGTGGGTGAAGAGGCGGCCGAGTTCGTCGTCCCGCACCTTGCCGACGAAGCCGACCTTCGCGCCGAGCGACGCGGCTCCGACGGCGGTGTTCGCGGCCGAGCCGCCCGACACGATCGTGGCCGGTCCCATGGCAGCATAGAGCGCCTCCGCCCGGGTCTCGTCGATCAGCTGCATGGAGCCCTTGGCGAGGCCGTGATCGACGAGGAAGCGCTCGTCCGTCTGCGCCAGCACGTCGACGATCGCGTTGCCGAGCGCCAGGATGTCGAGACCGTTCGCCGTCATGGGAGTTCCAGGCTTCAGGGGAGAGGGTGCGGCTTTCGCACCCGGTCCCGGAGTGGTCAAGCGCGGCCGCCGCCCGGACGCCGCAGTCGGACATAGAGCGCGCCCGAGCCGCCCTGGCGCGGCCCGGCCTCCGTCCAGCCGAGCACGATCGGGCGCAGGTCCGGAAGCCCGAGCCAGTGGGGCACCATGCGGCGGAGCACGCCCCGCCCCCCGGACGCGAACCCGGCTTCGGGCACGCCCTTTCCGGTTACCACGAGGACGAGGCGGTGGCCGGAGCCATGGGCCCGGCGGAGAAACCCGATCAGCGCGAAATGAGCCTCGGCCTGAGTCATGCCGTGCAGGTCGATGGTGGAATCGGCCCGCGCCCGCCCGCGCGACAGCGCCCGGACGGTCTTGGGCTCGAGCGGCGCCAGGGGCTTGAGGTCGGGCCGGGAGGGTGGCGGCGCCAATGGGCGCGGGGACGTGACCGGGACAGGCTCCGGCCCCGGGGCCATTGCGGCCGGAAGCTCCACGACCGGCCGCTCCCGCCCGGGCAGCGGCAGAATGGAACGCGCCACCTCCGCCCAGAGCTGCCGCTCCTCGGGACGCAGGCCGCGCCGGCCGCGCGATCTCATGGTGTCGGCTGGTTCGGCTTCGGCCAGAGCACGACGAAGCGGACAGGGTTGCGCACGAGGCCCGCGCGCCGGCCCGCCTCCTCGCCCGAGCCGAAGAACAGGTCGCCGCGCGCCGGCCCCCTGATGGCGCTGCCCGTATCCTGGGCTACGACCAGGCGCCGCAGCGGCGCCGCAGCGGCGGCTTCCGGTTCGGGCAGCTCGCCCTCGAGCCAGACCGGCACCCCATAGGGCCAGAGCTCGCGGTCGACGGCGAGCGTCCGGCCTGCCGCGACCGGCACCCCCGCCGCGCCGATCGGCCCCTGCCCAGGCTCGAGTTCGCCGGCGATGCGGAAGAACACGTAGGAACGGTTCTGGCGCATCAGGTCGCGCGCCTCGGCCGGATTGTCGCGAAGCCATCGCGTCAGCACGTCGGCCGTCATCTCGGCCGGCGGGATGCCGAGCTTCTGGACGAGAAGCCGAGCCACGGAGGTGTACGGGTGGCCGTTCTTTCCCGCATAGGCCAGCCGGACGGCCCGCCCGTCGGGCAGCCGCAGCCGGGCCGAGCCCTGGACCTGGGCGATGAAGAGGTCCACCCGGTCCCGGAAGAACGCCACGGGCCTCGCATCATCGCCCAGCGCGCCGTCCTCGATCGCGGCCCGGTCGGGGTAGGGCACGAGGCCGGCCTCCGTGCGACGGGCCGCGGCAAGGCCGGCCGGCAGCGGTGCACCCGCCTCGTCCTCCGAGGAGACGAGGTCGCCGGGGCGGGCGAGGGCCGGCACGGGGTAGGCCTCCGTCCGCTCGAGCGAGGCTTCCAGCTCGGGCTCGTAATAGCCGGTGAGAAAGCCCCTGCCGCCTTCCGGCGCGACTTCGAAGGGATCGAATGCCTGCTCGAAGAAGAGCCGCGCCGTCGCAGCGTCGGCCGGGCCGAGCTTCGCCGCACGGCCGCAGGCCCGGAGCAGGCCGTCAGGTATCGGCACCGCGGAGCGCGCGGCGCCCGGGCCGGAGAGCATTGCCGAACAGGTCTTGGAGAAGGCCGCGAAAGCGGCTGCGTGGTCGTCCTCCCGCCACCCCGGCAGGAGTTCGTATGGGACCGGCCTGAGCTCGGCTCCGGTGATCGTCGGCTGGGCCGAGGCGGGTGGCGCGACTGCCAGGAGCGTCAGGAGCGAGGCGACGATCCGCCTCACCGCTCTACTGCCCCGCTTCGGTCGCCACGAGGTGCCAGTTCGGATCGCGCGTCCCGAGCGTGCGCGCAAAGGTCCAGACGTCCGTCACGTCCACGACTGTCTCGGGATTGCCGTCGATCACCTTGCCGGAGGCATCGCGCGTGGCCGTGATCAGCTTCGAGACGAAGCGCACCGTGACCTGGGCGACCCGATTGCGCACGTCGACGGCCGCCAGCTCGGCCTTGTCGATCGACACGAAGGTCGTTTCCGCCTTCTCGCCCCGCGACTCGCGGTCCGCGATCGCGCGCTCGAAGCCCTCGAACACATCCTTCGACAGGAGGTTGCGGAGCGTCTCGCGATCGCCCTGCGCGAAGGCCATCACGATCATCTCGTAGGCGGACTTGGCCCCTTCCACGAAGCCGCGGGCATCGAATTCCGGCTCGATCTTCGCGATCTCGTCCAGGCCGCGGGCGACGGGGGTCCCGGCCTCCGCGACGCCGGCCCAGCGATCCGCCGGAGGCGTGACGGGCGCGGCCGGAGCCGGCCGGTCGTTCCCCGAGGTGGGGAGCCGGACGACATTGTCCGCGCCGGGTGCTGCCGGGCGCGAATTGTCGACCGTGTCCCGCCGCGTGAACGGATCCATCGGGGGGCGCTCGTGCCCGGTCTTCTGGCCAAGCACGGATCGCAGCCGCCAGATCACGAAGATCGCGAGGGCGAGAAAGACGATCGTTGTGACGTCGAACGAATCTTGCATCATCAAACGGGTCTTCGGCGTCGGGAGCGACCGCGTCGCGGCCTTATCGGCTGGACGTTGTGTGCCCTGCCCTGCGCCTATGTGGGGTGACCCGTCCGTAACATCCAGCGCCCCCCCAACACAAGCAAACCGGCCCCTCGCGCCCTTGTGACCGTGAATGAAGCGTGATAGCGCGGCCCGCCGCTCTCCGCCGGACCGTGAGCGTCGCCCGCGGACACGACCCAGGAACAGACAGGATCATCCCATGGCCGAGAACCCGGCTGGCAACGGCACCCAAAGCGCCGAGCAGATGCCGTCGCTGAACGCGCTGGCCCAGTACGCGAAGGACATCTCCTTCGAGAACCCGAACGCGCCCCGTTCCCTGACCCCTCAGGAAGGCGGCGGGCCGCAGATCTCGATCCAGGTCAACGTCAACGCCAAGCAGCTTGCTGACAGCGATTTCGAGGTCGACCTCTCGCTCGAGGGCAACGCGAAGGTCGGCAACGAGGTCATGTTCGCCTTCGACCTGACCTATTCGGGCGTCTTCCGCATCCGCAACATCCCGCAGGATCAGATCCATCCCGTCGTGATGATCGAGTGCCCGCGGCTGCTCTTCCCGTTCGCGCGGCAGATCGTGGCCGAGGCTGTCCGCAACGGTGGCTTCCCGCCGCTCTATATCGATCCGATCGATTTTGTGGGCCTGTACCGGCAGAAGATGGAGGCCGATGCCTCCCAGAACACCATGGCGGGCGCCCCCGCGAACCAGCCCGTGAACTGATCGTCCCGACGATCCGGACATCCAGGGCCGCGCTCGAAAGGGCGCGGCCTTTTTCGTTTAACGGGCGGCTATCCTCTCGGTCGCCGGCCGTACTCCTAAATTCCCATCCGGCTACAACGCACGCTGCCGGGCCCCGCCGCCGAAGGTCAGGCGGCGTTCGCCTCGGGCGCGGCCTCGGTGATGTATTCCGCCCAGATCGGCGTGCCGCCCAGCGAGTTCACGAAGGCGAGATGCGCCGCGAGCGCCGCTTCGTCGAGAGGCGGCCGCGCGGGACGCGGCCGCTCCGCCCGCGAGCCGAGCGCCGCACCCCCCACGAGGACGCGCGGAGACAGGCTGATCGCAAGGCCGAGATCCGCCTGCTTGCCGCCGATCAGCTCGACATAGACCTCCGCCAGCAGCTCCGCGTCGAGCAGCGCGCCGTGCTTGGTCCGGCGCGAATTGTCGATGCCGTAGCGCTGGCAGAGCGCATCCAGGCTGTTCGAGGCGCCGGGATGCTTCCGGCGCGCCAGCGCGAGCGAATCGAGGACCCGGTCCATGGCGATGGTCGGGTGCCCGGTCCTCCCGAACTCGACGTTGAGGAAGTTGATGTCGAAGGTGGCGTTGTGCGCGATCAGCTTGGCGTCGCCGAAGAAGTCGCAGAGCTCGTCCGCCAGCGCGGCGAAAACCGGATGACCCGCCAGGAACTCGTCCGAGAGGCCGTGGACCTTGAAGGCTTCCGGATGGCAGGGCCGCTGCGGATTGATGTATCTGTGAAAGACCCGGCCGGTCGGGATGTGGTTCAGGAGCTCGACGCAGCCGATCTCGACCACCCGGTCGCCGCCGAGATGCTCGGTGCCGGTGGTCTCGGTATCGAAGACGATTTCACGCAGCGGGCCCAGCGCCTGTCTCCTCGTCGAGCCGCCGCCCGATCACCCGGCCGGGACGTCCGGCCAGCGCCCGCACGATACCAGACACCTCCGCCTTCGCCCGAGGGAAGCCATGGCCCGTATCCACAATGAAGTGGGCACGGCGGCGCTTCTCCGCGTCCGGCATCTGCTTGGCCCGGATGGCGGCGAATTTCTGCGCGGTCATGCCGGGCCGGGCCAGGACCCGCGTCTCCTGCACGTCGGGATCGGCCGTGACCACGAGGACGGCGTCGCAGCGCGCCTCGCCGCCCGTCTCGAACAGGAGCGGGACATCGAGCACCACGAGCGGATACCTTTCCGCGACGGCCCGGCGCAGGAAGGCCACTTCCTCCTCGCGCACGAGCGGATGGACCACCGATTCGAGGCGCCGCATGGCGTGCGGCCGGCCGAGGACACGTTCGGAGAGCTTCGGGCGGTCGACCATCCCGTCCACGACCGTGCCCGGGAAGGCATCCTCGATCAGCGGCGCCGCCCGCCCGCGATAGAGCGCATGCACCGCCGCGTCGGCATCGTGCACGGGGACGCCGAGGTCGCGAAACATGATCGCGGTGGCGGATTTCCCCATGCCGATCGAGCCAGTCAGGCCGAGAAGAAACGTCATGATGCCTTTCGAATATCGGCTTCCACCAAGGCCCGCAGCTCCGGCGTCACCTCCGGCCTGACGCCGAACCAGCGCTCGAAACCCGGCACCGCCTGGTGAAGCAGCATGCCGAGCCCATCCAGAGCCCGCAGACCCCTCGCCCTCGCGGAGGCCAGGAGCTCGGTCTCGAGCGGAACATAGACGATATCGGCCACGATGGCCCGCCCGGGCAGCGGCGCCAGGTCCACCGCCAGGGGAAGCTGACCCTTCATGCCGGCCTGCGTCGTGTTCACGAGCAGGTCGGCCGAGGCGAGGGCGTCCGGCAGCGCCCCCCAGTGGACCACGCCGATTCGCTCGGGCGAGAGGCCGGCGAGGTCGCGGGCCCGCGCCTCCGTCCGATTCGCGACCGTGATGCGCGGGAGGCCGAGATCCAGCATGGCGCCCACGATCGCGCGGGCGGCACCGCCCGCGCCGAGCACGACCGCGTTGCGCATCCCGGCCTGCCAGTCCGGCCCAACGGCGGCCGTCACGCTGGCGAGGAAACCCTCGCCGTCGGTCGTATCCCCCAGGAGCCGCCCGTCCTCGAGCCAGAGGGTATTTACCGAGCCGAGCCGCCTCGCCCGGGGCGTCGCCTCCGCGACGAGGCGAAGCGTCGCTTCCTTGTGCGGGATCGTGACGTTCCCGCCGGTGAAGCCGGAGTCGCCCATCCCGGCCAGGAACGCGGGCAGGTCGTCGGGCGGAACATCGACCCGCTCGTAGCTTCCTTCCAGTCCATAGCGTTCGAGCCAGTAGCCGTGGATGAGCGGGGAGCGGGAATGGGCGATCGGGTGCCCGATCACGAAGGCGCGGCTTTTCATAGGGCGAGGAGCTTCATGCCGCGGAAAGTCGCGAGCACGGGAAGGAGCGGAAGGCCGAGGATGGTCGAATGCTCGCCCTCGACGCTGTCGAGCAGGTGGATGCCCACTCCCTCGATCTCGTAGCCTCCGGCCGAACGAAGCGCGGCCGCGCCGGCGAGATCGACGTAGCGGGCGATCGCGGCATCATCGAGATCGCGGACGACGAGGCGGGCCGTCGCCGAAACGACCGTGCAGGGCTCCCCGTTGCGGGCGATGGCCGCTGCGCTGTGGAGCGTGTGGCTCCGGCCGGCGAGACGCGCCATCTGCCGCCGCGCCTCCTCGGCCGAGGCGGGCTTTCCGAGGCATTCGCCGTCGAGATCGAGGACCTGGTCCGCGCCGATCACGATCCGGTCCGGATGGCACGCCGCGACCGCCTCGGCCTTCGCCCGCGCAAGCCGGGCGGCGAGTTCGGCAGGGCGTACGCCTTCCCCCAGGGCCGTCTCGATGGCCCGCTCGTCCACGCCAGGCGCGACAGCCTCGACCGGAATGCCGGCATCTTCCAGCAGCTTGCTGCGGATCCGGCTCGTCGAGGCGAGGAGCAGCGGGGCGGGCGCCTGCCAGAGCGGGGCCATGTCACTCACACAGCGATGAAGCGGAGTGAGTGATCACGATAGAGGTCGAGGATCGCGGCCGCCGTCTCCTCGATAGACCGGCGGGTGACATCGATGATCGGCCAGTTGTTCCGCGCGCAGAGCCGGCGCGAGAAGGCGATCTCCTCCGCCACGAGCTCTCGGTCGACATAGGAGGTGTCCTCGTCCGCCTTGAGGCTCAGCAGGCGGTTCTGCCGGATCTGCACGATGCGCTCGGGGGAGGCGACCAGCCCGACCACCAGGGTCCGCTGCACCTGCTCCAGGGCCGGCGGCACCGGCATGTTCGGCACGAGCGGGATATTGGCCGTCTTCAGGCCGCGGTTGGCGAGATAGATGGAGGTCGGCGTCTTGGAGGTGCGGCTCACGCCGACCAGGATGACGTCGGCCTCCTCGAGATCGCTCGGAAGCTGGCCGTCGTCGTGCATCAGCGTGAAGTTCATCGCGTCGATGCGTTTGAAGTACTCCGCATTCAGCATGTGCTGCGCGCCGGGCCGGGCCGTCGATGCCGCCCCGAGATAGGATTCGAGCAGCGAGTGGACGGGCGCGAGCACCGACAGGTGCGGGCAGCCGGTGGCGCGGCAGGCCTCCTCGAGCCGGCCGGACAGGTCCCGGTCGACCAGCGTGTAGAGCACGAGCCCCGGCGCGGTATCGATCTCCGAGATCACGCGGTCGAGCTGCTTGGAGGAACGCACGAGCGGGTAGACGTGCTCGATGGCCGAGACGCCCTCGTATTGCGCCGTGGCCGCGCGGGCGACCGCGATCAGCGTCTCGCCGGTCGAGTCCGACACCAGGTGGAGGTGAAAGTAGCTGCGGCCCACGGGGGACAATCCGGGATCAGGGAGTCGATGGATGTGGATAAGGGACCCGGCCGGAGCGGTCCAGGGAAGGAGCCTGTGAGTCTCTCCCCGCCGGGGTTAACAGGCATTAACCCGGGAGGCCTCGCGGCCGGGATTCGGTGATGACGGGGACGCGCGGCCACCGGCCGCGAGGCGGATCGGCGGTTAACACCTTGGTAACCTTTAAGGTCTGTTAACCCGCCCGGGCCTGCAACCGGCGCCGATCCGTGCTACCCGGCCTTGTGGGCAGGCTGTGGATCGCCTTGTGCGAGCGAGTCCGGGCCATCAAGCAAGAGAAGCAAAGATTCAGATTCAAGATTCCTCTTTTGAGAGAGTGGTGGGCGGAGTGCCTTCGGATAAAGCGGTCTGCCGGGTCCTGGACGGCGAGGCGGTGTGGCCACCGCCGGTCTGGATGATGCGGCAGGCGGGACGATATCTGGCCGAGTATCGCGAAGTGCGGGCTAAGGCCGGTTCGTTCCTGAACCTCTGCTACAATCCGGAGCTCGCCGCGGAGGTGACCCTGCAGCCGATCCGGCGCTTCGGGTTCGACGCGGCCATCATGTTCTCCGACATTCTGGTCATCCCGCATGCGCTAGGCGTGGACGTCACCTTCCAGGAGGGCGAGGGCCCGCGCCTGTCGCCGACCACCTCGATGGAGGAGTTGAACCGCCTCGCCCCGACGATCCCGCTCGAACGCCTCGCGCCCGTTTTCGAGACGTTGCAGCGCGTCAGGGAAGGGCTGCCGAGAGAGACGGCGCTTCTCGGGTTCTGTGGCGCTCCCTGGACGGTGGCGAGCTACATGATCGCCGGCAAGGGAACGCCCGACCAGGCGCCGGCCCGGACGCTCGCCTACCGCAATCCCGAACTGGTGACGGCGCTGATCGATCGGCTCGTGGAGGCCTCGACCGCCTACCTGGTCCGGCAGATCGATTCCGGGGCGGATGCGGTGCAGATCTTCGAATCCTTCGGAGCCGCCCTGCCGCCGATCCTGTTCCGTCCGCTGTCGCTCGAGCCGATCTCCCGCATCGTCGCCGGCGTGAAGGCGGCACGGCCCGAGGCTCGCGTCATCGTCTTCATCCGGGGATCGGGAGGCCATATGACGCAGCTCGGCTGGAACTGTCCCGGAGACGCGCTCGGCCTCGATTGGACGGTGGACCTCGCCCACGTGCTGCCGACCTTCCCCGAGCACCTGCCAACGCAGGGCAATCTCGATCCGCTGGCGCTCCTGGCCGGCGGGGAGGCCCTCGATCGCGGCGTCGACACGATCCTGGATGCCGTCGAGGGTCGGCCTCACATCTTCAATCTCGGCCACGGCATCCTGCCGGAGACGCCGGTCGCGCATGTCGAGCGCATGCTCGCGCGGGTCAGGGCCGCGGCATCGCGCTGATGCTCTATCCGACGCTGAAGAGCCTCCACATCATCTCGCTTGTCGCCTGGATGGCCGGGATGTTCTACCTGCCGCGCCTCTTCGTCTATCACGTGGATGCGCCGGCCGGTTCGCCGCAATCGGAGACCTTCAAGGTCATGGAGCGGCGCCTCCTGAAGGCGATCATCAACCCGGCCATGGTGTCGACCTGGGTGTTCGGGCTCTGGCTCGCCTGGGAGATCGGGGCGTTCCGCGACGGCTGGATGCACGCCAAGCTCGTCTTCGTGCTCATCCTCTCCGGGCTGCACGGCGTGCTGGTCCGGCGGATGCGGGAATTCGCGGAGGACCGCAACACGCGTTCGGCGCGCTACTACCGGATCATCAACGAAGTGCCCACGTTGTGCCTGATCGCGATCGTGGTACTCGTGGTCTTCAAGCCGTTCTGATTTTCCCACCCGCCTAGCTCTTGAGGGCAGGCGGGAAAGGCCCTATAGACAAGCTCTCCCAACCGACAGGTCGCTACGCGTGGTGGAGCCCTCGAGGCTCGTTTCCGCGAGCGCGCACAACCGGGCAGCCCTGTCGACCCCCCGCGTGACCTCGGCCCTCCTTCTTCTACCCGCGAGAGTGTTCCCCGATGAGGGAAGTGAAACTTGAGGACCTGAAAGCCAAGTCCCCGACCGAGCTCCTGGCTTTCGCCGAGGAATGCGAAGTCGAGAACGCATCGACCATGCGCAAGCAGGAGTTGATGTTCGCGATCCTGAAGCAGCTTGCGGCGCGCGAGACGGAGATCGTCGGGCAGGGCGTGGTCGAGGTGCTGCAGGACGGGTTCGGATTTCTGCGATCGCCGGATTCGAATTACCTGCCGGGCCCGGACGACATCTATGTCTCGCCCTCGCAGATCCGCCGCTTCGGCCTGCGGACGGGCGACACGGTCGACGGACCGATTCGGGGACCGAAGGAAGGCGAGCGCTACTTCGCGCTGCTCAAGGTCAACACGATCAATTTCGAGGACCCCGAGAAGCTCAAGCACAAGGTCCATTTCGACAATCTGACGCCGCTCTACCCCGACGAGCGGATCCGCCTCGAGGTGGTCGAGGAGACGGGCAAGCGCGATTTCTCCGCCCGCATCATCGACGTCGTCTCGCCTATCGGAAAGGGCCAGCGCGCCCTCATCGTCGCCCCGCCCCGCACGGGTAAGACGGTCCTGCTCCAGAACGTCGCCAAGTCCGTCACGGCGAACCACCCCGAGTGCTACCTGATCGTGCTGCTCATCGACGAGCGGCCGGAAGAGGTCACCGACATGCAGCGTTCGGTGAAGGGCGAGGTCATCTCCTCGACCTTCGACGAGCCTGCGGCCCGCCACGTCCAGGTCGCCGAGATGGTGATCGAGAAGGCCAAGCGTCTCGTCGAGCATGGCCGCGACGTCGTGATCCTGCTCGATTCGATCACCCGCCTCGGCCGCGCCTACAACACCGTCGTGCCGTCCTCCGGCAAGGTCCTCACCGGCGGTGTCGATGCGAACGCCCTGCAGCGCCCGAAGCGCTTCTTCGGCGCAGCCCGCAACATCGAGGAAGGCGGCTCGCTCACCATCATCGCGACCGCGCTCATCGATACCGGCTCGCGCATGGACGAGGTGATCTTCGAGGAGTTCAAGGGTACGGGCAATTCGGAGATCATCCTGGACCGCAAGGTCTCGGACAAGCGCATCTTCCCGGCGCTCGACATCACCCGCTCCGGCACCCGCAAGGAAGAGCTGCTGGTCCCGGCCGACGTCCTCAAGAAGATGTACGTGCTCCGCCGCATCCTGAACCCGATGGGGACGGTCGACGCGATGGAATTCCTGCTCGACAAGCTTCGTCAGACCAAGACGAACCAGGACTTCTTCGATTCCATGAACACCTGAGGGCGGCAATACCCCTCGGGCGTGAGGTGGAGCACCTCACTTCGCGTATGGATATGCGGTGGCCAGCCTGATTTCCCCATCTTGGTCCTGCACCCATGCGGTTAGGATGGTGGGGTTGCGCCATCCGGAGAGGTTATCGGCCCAACGACCTCCACGTGGCGGCCCCACGGGTCGTCCCAGATGTCGAGGATCGGTTGAGAGCCCCCGTGCTCGAGTAGAGCCTCGATCAGTTCCTCCGGTCGATCCGGATGGAACCCAAAGGCCATGAAGAAGCGGGCTTTGCCACGGCCTTCCGGGCTCGTGAGATTGAGGAGGTAACGGGTCACCTTCTCGCGCCTGACGATCCGGCCGGCGAGAGGATGATACGGCGTCAATCTCCCGGCCGAATGGCACGCACACGATATGCGTCCAGCGTAAGCAGGGCCGGGAAGGGTTCGACGAACTCCACCATGTAGGCGTCGCCCTTGGCCAACACCTCGACGATCGTTCCGGCGGAGCGGGCGGGTACCAGCCGTCCGTCCCGTGTCTGCTCGGCGGAAAGCAACTCGACGCGGCTCAGCTCCGGAAGAACGTTGGCGCCCGCCGGAGGTGAGCCGGAGCGCTGAAACCCTGCGATATGAGCGCCTTTGCCCGTCATGCCCCGAAGATGAGGCGGGCCGCTTGGAAGGGCAAGCGGCGGCGAGCGTTCCTGTAGAGCACACCGCCATGAACACCTGACCGGACCTATTCCGGCGTGTGGCGAAGCACGCCTGTGCGCAGGTCTGGGGCCTACCTTCTTCCGCCAGATCGGGGGAGAAGGTCATGGCAAGGTTCGATCTGGCGAGCTTCCAGCAGGCGCGGCTTCTCCGGAGCGACGAGGAGGGCGTCTGCGTCGCCCTGTGCGACTTCTGGCTCAGGACCTTTCTCGACCAGCCTTCCGTGCTCCCCCGCCACCGGATGGCGTATCTGGCGGGCCTGATCGACCAGGCGAGGTCGCACCAGGCCGCTTACGGCGGATTGCGCGCGGCACTCGGCCCCGAGGATGCCCGCCAAGAGGTGGGCCGGGGCCTAGGGATCGATTACGAAGCCCAGACCACCATCGTGCAGCTTCGGGTGGGCCAGACTGGGATGTTGGCCAAGCTTGCTGGCGACCTGAAGCCGATCGGTTCGGCTGCGACGTGGTCGATGCGCTTCCTGGCGGGCGGCGGTCACGCGATCGCGGGCATCAACCGGATCGAGAGCATGACGAGCAACATGCACCGGGCCGTGTTCCACGTCTTCGATCCGAATATCGGCGAATATTCAGGGCCGACGGACGTGCTGCCGGAGATCCTGTCGGACCTCTTCACCCGTGTGCCGGACTATGCGGACACGATGGAGGTCCGGCGGATGAGCGCCATGAAGATCTGAGGCGGCCTCGCCCTATTTCATGTTGGCGTCGTATATCCGGCCGAACTCGCCGCTCGCCTTCGCGAGGTGAAGCCACTGGTCGACGAAGGCCTTGAACACGACGTCGCCCTTCGGGAGCAGGTAGCCCATCTCGCCATATTGCAGCGGCTGGTCCGGCCTGATGGCGCAGAGGCCGGGCCGCAGCTTCTCCTGCAGCTTCACCTCGACGGACTCGGCCACCATCAGGTCCGCCTTTCCGGACAGGACCTCGTCGAAGATCGTGCGGTTGTCCGGAAAGACCTCGATCCTCGCGTTTTTCAGGTTCTGGCGCACGAAGCGCTCGTTGGTGCCGCCCGGGTTCACGATCACGGTGACGTCCGGCTTGTCGATCGCCTCGACGCTCGTGAACTTCTCCTTGTCCGCGCAGCGGGCGATCGGGGCCTTCCCGTTCACCAGGTAGGGCGCGGAGAAGAAGGCCCGCTTCTGCCGCTCGAGCGTGACGGAGATGCCGCCCATCGCGACATCGCATTTCCCGGCCGTGAAATCGGCCATGAGGTCGGACCACTTCGTCTTCACGAATTTCGGCTCGACCCCGATGGCCTTTGCCAGCGAGCGGCCGAGATCGATGTCGATCCCCTCGAAGGCGTCGCTTCCTGGGCTCTGGTAGGTAAAGGGCTTGTAGTCGCCGGTCGTGCAGATGGTCAGCGTGCCGCGGCTCTGCACGGCATCCAGTGTGCTGCCGGCCGGCTGTGCGAGGGCCGCCGTACCCCCCGCGAGAAGCAGGGCCAGGAGGGAAGCTGGCAGGGCCAAGGACCGCATCATACGTCTCCTGTGTCGTCGGGAAGGTAGCAACTCGGGCGGCCTCCGTCTGCGGGTTACGTTGACTCCGCCGCCCGTCGGCAGATGATCGGGGCCAGCCGATGACCTCGGCTCACGTCGGCGACGAGCCGGCGAACCCGCTCGAGGGAGGTCCGCATGGAGCCACCCGGTCAGGACGCTGCGTTTTGACGGCTGCCGAGCGCGGACGGGCGGCAGCCTAGCAGCAACAAACCCGCGTACGACGCGCCGGGAGCGGCCTCTCGAGCCGCACAGTGAGGCATGGCTCACCCTCGCCCCTCCCGGTGCTGTCTTCCTGCCGTTTAGCTTCGACAGCCTCACGGCGGCGCTCGCGCGCCGCCCGGCTCGCGCTATCGCTCGCCGTCCTCCGACACGAGCGCGCCGTACACCATGCTGCGAAGCACGGCCCGATAATGGAGGCGCTGCTTTGGCGATTGCATCCCGAGCACCACGAACATGCCGTTCTTCGGATCGGCCCAATAGTAGGTGCCCCCCGCGCCGCCCCAATTGTACTCGCCCTTCGTGCCGAACTGGGGAGAGATCCCGTCAGCCTTGCGCACGGCGAATCCGAGCCCGAACCCGTAGCCGTCTCCGGGCAGATAGGCGGCTCCCGTCGGGATCGCGCCGAGATGATCGGAGGTCATGTAGGTCACGGTCGCCGGGCTGAGCAGCCGCTTTCCGTCCAGCACGCCGCCGTTGAGGAGCATCTGGGCGAAGCGGGCGTAGTCGCCGACCGTCGCGACCAGGCCGCCTCCGCCGCTCTCGTAGCGGCGCTGCACCCGCGGATCGAACATGTCGACCCCCGCCCCGATATTGCGATCCGTCTTGAAGGGCTCGGCCACGCGCGCATGCTTGGCTGCGTCGGTCACGTAGAAGGACGTATCCTTCATGCCGAGCGGCTCCAGGATGCGGGCCTTCTGGAATTCGCCCAGAGTCTGGCCCGAAACCACCTCCACCACGCGGCCGAGCACGTCGGTCGCGTGGCTGTATTCCCATGATGAGCCCGGGGGGAACATCAGCGGCATCTTCGCCAGACGGGCGGAGAGCTCGGCATTGTCGAAGTCGCCTTCGAGCACGCCCCGCTCGCGATAGGCCTGCTTCACGAGGCTGTCCCCGAACACGCCATAGGTCAGCCCGGACGTGTGCCGGAGCAGGTCCTGGATCGTCATGGCCCGCCGGGGCGGGACCTCTTCGAGGACGGGCTTGCCGTCCGGTCCGGGCTTCTCGATCCCGACCTTCACGTCCTTGAACTCGGGGAGGTGCTTGGCCACTGGGTCGCTCAGCGAGAGCTTGCCCTCCTCGACCAGCATCATGGCAGCCACCGACGTGATCGGCTTCGTCATCGAGTAGATGCGGAAGATCGCGTCCTTGGTCATTGGCGCGCGCGTCTCGGGATCGAGCGACCCGAAGGTTTCCAGATAGGCCACCTTCCCGTGCCGCCCGATCAGCAGCGTCGCACCCGGGATCTGTCCCTTCTCGACGTCGCGCCTAAGCGCATCCGATATCCGCTGCAATCGCTCCGACGAGAACCCGACCTCCTCGGGCTTTGCGGTCGGCAGGCCTTGCGCCAGTGCCGGCAAGGCGGAGAACAGGGTAGCCGCCACGGTCATCGGCAGCAGACGCTTTATCATATAAGGCCTCCCTAAGCCGGCCCGGGCGTTGGAGCTTCGCCCTGAGCTCTCCCCGGAGTACAGCCCGGCAGCGACATCCTGTCCACCGCAGTCGCAAGCCCTTGCGGCGACCGCATCGGGAGAATTCGGGCACGCCATGGTCAATTCGGGCGATACCATCTTCGCCCTCGCCTCCGGCTTTGGCCGGGCCGGCATCGCCGTGATTCGGTTGTCCGGCCCGGGCAGCCGCGGCGCGGTCGAGACGCTGTTGGGCGGCGGGCTGCCGGCGCCGCGCCGGGCCTCGCTGCGCCGCCTCCGCGATCCGGGGACAGGCGAGCCTCTCGACCAGGCGCTGGTGCTCTGGCTTCCGGGTCCCGGCAGCTTTACGGGCGAGGACCAGGCGGAGCTTCACATCCACGGCGGGGTCGCAGTCCGTGACGCCGTGCTGCGAGCCCTGGCCGGGCTCCCCGGCCTGAGGGCCGCCGAGCCCGGAGAGTTCACCCGGCGCGCCTTCCTGTCCGGTCGCATGGACCTTTCGGCCGTCGAGGGGCTCGCCGACCTGATCGATGCCGAGACGGAGGCGCAGCGGCGCCAGGCTTTTCGCCAGCTCGAGGGCGCCCTCGCCGGCAGGGTCGCCGATTGGCGCGAGCGCCTGGTCGATGCACTCGCCCTGGCCGAGGCGGGTCTCGATTTCACCGACGAGGCGGATGTGTCGGAGGCGGCGAGCGCCGAAGCGGCTGCGATCTTTCATGCTGTCGGGAATGAGGTCAGCGCGGAACTGGCCCGTGCGGGCACGGGCGAGCGCCTGCGGGAAGGGTTTGTGGTCGTGATCGCGGGACCGCCCAATGCCGGCAAGTCGACCCTCCTGAACGCCCTAGCCCGGCGTGAGGTCGCGATCGTCTCGCCACATGCGGGCACGACCCGCGACGTAATCGAGGTGAGGTGCGATCTCGGCGGGCTGCCCGTCACCTTCGTCGACACGGCCGGGCTGCGCGAGGCGGCCGACCCGGTCGAGCAGGAGGGCATCGCGCGGACGCGGAAACGTGCGCGCGATGCGGATCTCGTGCTATGGCTGCTTGCCCCCGGCGGGGCGGCCGAGCCCGACGAAGAACTCGGCGCGGCGCCTGTCGTCAGGGTCGCGACGAAGCGCGATCTTGCGCCGGCACAGCCCGGTGCCGATCTCGCCGTCTCGGCACCGACCGGCGCGGGGCTTGACGCGCTGATCGGGCTGGTCCGGGAACGGGCCGAGTCGAGCCTGACCGGGGCGGGCGACGCCGTCATCACGCGGGAGCGCCATCGGCGAGCCCTGGAGGATGTGGCCGCGGCCCTTGCCCGCGCCGGGGAGGCCCAGCGCATCGGGCACGAGGAGCTGGCGGCCGAGGACCTGCGGCTCGCCGTGCGGGCTCTGGGCCGGATCACCGGCCGGGTGGACGTGGAAGAGGTCCTGGACCGGATCTTCGGCCAGTTCTGCATCGGGAAGTAGGTAGCGTTTCACGTGG
Organism: Pseudomonadota bacterium; assembly: GCA_023423995.1. Classification (GTDB taxonomy): domain Bacteria; phylum Pseudomonadota; class Alphaproteobacteria; order Rhizobiales; family Beijerinckiaceae; genus Enterovirga. The sequence continues at coordinate 16,649 of JAFAEL010000057.1, forward strand.
AACACTGGAGTGCAGACCGATTGCGCTACGACGTCGTCGTGGTCGGCGGCGGCCATGCCGGCGCCGAGGCGGCCTCGGCCGCAGCCCGGCTCGGCGCCAGGACTGCGCTCGTCACGCATGCGCGCGCGACGATCGGTGCCATGTCGTGCAACCCCGCGATCGGGGGTCTCGGCAAGGGGCATCTCGTCCGTGAGGTCGATGCGCTCGATGGCGTCATGGGCCGAGCGGCTGACGAGGCCGGCATTCAGTTCCGGCTCCTGAACCGCCGCAAGGGTCCGGCCGTGCGTGGGCCGCGGACGCAGGCCGACCGGAAACTCTACGCGCGAGCCGTTCAGCGCATTATCGGCCAGACCGCGAATCTCGACATCGTCGAAGGCGCCGTGGAGGATCTCACGCTGGCCGATGGCCGCGTGAGCGGCCTTGTCCTGGCGGATGGGCGCACCATCGCGGCTGGCGCGGTGGTCCTCACCACGGGCACGTTCCTCGGCGGCCTCATCCATATCGGCGAGGTGAAGATCCCGGCCGGGCGCTTCGGCGAGGAGCCGTCGCTGGGCCTGTCGCGCACGCTGGCGAGCCTTGGCCTGCCGCTCGGCCGACTGAAGACCGGGACGCCACCGCGCCTCGACGGCCGCACCATCGACTGGGCCTCGATCGAGAAACAGCCGGCCGACGACGAACCCGTGCCATTCTCCGCGCTGACCGGTCGGATCCGTGTGCCGCAGATCGAGTGCGGCATCACGCGAACCAGCCAGGCGGTGCACGACGCGATCCGCGCCAATCTCCACCGCGCCCCGATGTTCTCCGGCGACATCAAGGGGCGGGGGCCGCGATACTGCCCCTCCATCGAGGACAAGGTGGTGCGGTTCGGGGATCGCGAGGGCCACCAGATCTTTCTCGAACCCGAAGGTCTCGACGACACAACCGTCTATCCGAACGGCATCTCGACCTCGCTTCCGGAGGATGTGCAGCGGACCATCCTGGCCGCCATTCCGGGCCTCGAGCATGTCCGCATGGTCCGCCCGGGCTATGCCATCGAATACGATTACGTCGATCCGCGCAGCCTCGGCCCTACCTTGGAGCTGAAGCAACTCCCCGGCCTTTTCCTGGCCGGCCAGATCAATGGCACGACTGGCTATGAGGAAGCGGCCGCGCAGGGAATCCTTGCCGGCTTCAACGCGGCCCTGCGGGCCTCGGGCCAGACCGACGGGGTCACGTTCGATCGCTCGGAAAGCTATATCGGGGTCCTGGTCGACGACCTGATCACCCGGGGGGTCAGCGAGCCCTACCGCATGTTCACCTCGCGCTCCGAGTTCCGGTTGAGCCTGCGCGCGGACAATGCGGATGAGCGGCTTACCCCCAGGGCCATCGAACTGGGCGCGGTTGGGCCTGAGCGCCGGGCCTGGTTCGAAGTCTGGCAGCGGGATCACGAGGCGCTCCGCGGCCGGCTCGGCGAATTGTCGTTGACCCCGAACGAGGCACGTCGCCACGGGCTGGCCCTCAACCAGGACGGCCAGCGCCGCTCGGCGTTCCAGCTCCTCTCCCATCCGGGCGTGACGCTCGAGCGGCTTGCCGCGATCTGGCCCGAGCTCGGCGGCGCCTCCCCTCGCCTCGCGGAGCGTGTCGAGACGGATGCACGCTATGACGTCTACCTGGAGCGTCAGGCTCAGGATGCAGCGGCCTTCCGGCGTGACGAGTCCTACTCGCTTCCGACCGGCATCGACTTCTCGGCCCTGGCCGGGCTTTCGGCCGAATTGCGGGCTAAGCTCGATCTCGTCCGACCGGCCACGATCGGGCATGCAGCCCGGATCGAGGGGATGACTCCGGCGGCACTCACCCTCCTTGCAGCTCATGCCAAGCAGCGCGGGCGCTCTCTCGACGGTCGGGATGGCTGAGTTGCACGCGCAGAGCGCGGCCGAGATCCTGGCCGGCGTTTCACGTGAAACCCGGGACCGGCTCGCCATCTACGAGGCCGAGCTTCGGCGCTGGCAGAAGGTCAAGAACCTCGTCGGCCCTAGCACGCTCGGCGAGATCTGGGACCGACACTTTGCCGACTCGCTGCAGCTCGCAAATCTTGCTGAAGGCGAGGTATGGGCCGATCTCGGCTCTGGTGCGGGTTTTCCCGGCCTTGTGATCGCGATCGCCCGACCGAACACGCAGGTTCACCTCGTCGAGAGCGACAGCCGAAAATGCGCCTTCCTGCGCCATGTCGCGCGCGCGACGGGTGCTCCGGCGAAGGTGTGGGAAGGTCGGATCGAGGCCGTGCTGCCGAGGCTCGATCCCGTGCCGCAGGTGGTGACGGCGCGCGCCCTCGCGAGCCTCGATGAGCTTCTAGAACTCGCCGCTCCCCTCCTCGCGACCGGCGCGACCGGCCTCTTCCCCAAGGGGAGAGACCACCTGTCTGAATTGACGAAGGCCGCCGAATCCTGGATCTTTGAAGCGGATGCGATCCCGAGCGCCGTCGATTCCGGCGGCCGCATCCTTCGCATCCGACGCTTCGGCGGTCGTCTCGTATCTCGGCCCACGGATCCATCGTGACCATGCTCTCAGCCGGAACTCCCGCGTCCGGCGCCCCTCGCGTTCTGGCGCTCGCCAACCAGAAGGGCGGCGTCGGCAAGACGACGACTGCCATCAATCTCGGGACGGCACTCGCGGCGATCGGCGAGCGTGTGCTGGTGGTGGATCTGGATCCGCAGGGCAATGCGTCGACCGGCCTCGGCATCGACCGCAAGCGGCGGGCGCTCTCGACCTACCATGTGCTGACGGGCGAATCGGCGATGCGGGCGGTCATCCAGGAGACCGCCGTCCCCAACCTCTTCGTCGCACCCTCGACCATGGATCTCCTCGGCGTCGAACTGGAGATCGCGAAAGAGCGGGACCGGGCGCAGCGGCTGCGCCGGGCCATCAACGAGCTGTCGCTCATGGTGCCGGAGGCCGAGCGGATCACCTATGTGCTGATCGACTGCCCGCCCTCGCTCAACCTTCTCACCATCAACGCTCTCACGGCGGCCGATGCGGTCGTCGTGCCGCTGCAATGCGAGTTCTTCGCGCTCGAAGGCTTGAGCCAGCTCATCAAGACGGTCGAGCAAGTTCGGTCGAACCTGAACCCGAAGCTCTCGATCCATGGGGTCGTGCTGACGATGTTCGATCCCCGCAACAACCTCGCCAACCAGGTCGTGGCGGATGTCCGCGAGTTCATGGGGCCGACGGTCTACGACACGGTCATCCCGCGGAACGTTCGGGTGTCGGAAGCGCCCTCGCACGGCAAGCCCGTGCTGCTTTACGACCTGCGCTGCGCCGGCTCTCAGGCGTATCTGAAACTTGCCTCAGAGGTGATCCAGCGCGAGCGTGCGCTGCAGAACGCCGCCTGAGCTGCTGCATGGAGACGGACGCCACCATGGCCGAGGAACTTGCGCGCTCGCGGCTCGGCCGCGGCTTGGCCGCTCTGATCGGGGAGGTCGACGAGGAGCCGATCGTCGAGCGCGCCCGCGGGCAGCGCAAGGTCCCGATCGAGTTCCTGCGCCGGAACCCGCGTAACCCCCGCACGCAATTCGCCGAGGCTGACCTCGAGGACCTCGCCAGCTCCATCAAGGAGCGCGGCATCATCCAGCCGATCGTGGTGCGGCCGCTGCCGAACCTGCCCGACGCCTACGAGATCATCGCGGGCGAGCGCCGCTGGCGCGCGGCCCAGCGCGCCGGCTTGCACGACGTGCCCGTCGTCATCATCGAGGCCGACGACAAGACGGCCCTCGAACTCGCCATCATCGAAAACGTCCAGCGCTCGGACCTCAACGTCCTCGACGAGGCCGCGGGATACGAGAAGCTGATCGCCGACCATGGCTATACCCAGGCGGATCTCGGCTCCGTCCTTGGCAAGAGCCGCAGCCATGTGGCGAACACGCTCCGGCTGCTGAAGCTGCCGAACTCCGTGCGGAATATCGTGGCCAAGGGCGACATCACGGCTGGCCATGCGCGGGCGCTCCTGTCGGTCCGCAACCCGGAAGCGGTCGCCAAAAGCATCGTCGAGCAGGGTCTCAACGTTCGCGATGTGGAGCGGATCGCCAAGGCCGAGGCGGAGGAGGCGGCGGGCCCGGGCGAGGCGCCGAAGCGCCAGCCGCGCACCGTGGATGCTGATACGCGGGCTCTGGAGATCGCCCTGCAGGACGTACTCGGGCTCGTCGTGAAGATCGACAATCGCGGCTCGTCGGGCGAGTTGCGGATCAAGTATCGCTCGCTCGAGCAGCTCGACGCGCTCTGCCAGCGCCTGAAGGCCTGAAGGCGCGCGCCGGCCCGCCCCTGCCCTAGCGGGAGGCGGCCGCTCGCGCCCGCGAGGCCAGGACGAACAGGGCGTGCGAGGCGGCCGCGTCGGCCAGCCCCGGCGTCTGCCGGGTCGCAAGCGCCGCCGCCTGCAAAGCCTCGATCACCTTGGCCAAACGATCCGGCGTCCAGAGCTTGAGCTGCCGAGTCGCGGCGGCCTTGCGGCGGAAATGCAGCCCGCGCCAGTTGCGGAGCGCCCCCTCGACATCGCTGCCGCCGCCGAGCCTGACCACATGGCCCAGCAGCGTGAGCCCGTGCCGCAGTGCCAGCGCGATGACGGCGGCCGGCGCCGTCCCGTGATGCGACAGCTGCTCCAGCCCGGCCTGCAATGCCAGGCGGTCGCCCAGGAACGCCGCGTCGATCACGGCGTCGATGCTCGGGCCGGAGACGTCGCTGACGACGGCTTCCACGTCCTCGCTGGTGACGCTTCCCTGGCCATGCGCGTAGAGCGCCAGCTTCTCCAGTTCGCCGCGTGTCGCCAGGCGATCGCCGCCGAGGCTATCGGCCAGGAGATCCCGAACCTCCGGATCGATCGCAAGGCCGTAGCCGCGGAGCGTCTCCGTGATCACCGTCGCGAGATCGCGCCCGTCGTCGCTGTAGCAGGGCAGGGCGAGCGCGCGCGGAGATCCCTCGCAGGCGGTTCGCAGGGGCGCGTTCTTGGCGAGGTCGCCGGCCTCGACCACGACCAGCGTGTCGACAAGCGCCACATCGAGGCATGCTGTCACGGCCGGCGTGATGTTCCGGCCGGTCGGACGAACCCAGATCGCGCGCTTGCCGCCGAACAGGCCAAAGGTCGAGGCCTCCTCGACCAGCCGGCCCGGTTGCTCGGCGATGCTGTCGCCGTCCAGGCGGATGAGCTGGAACGGATCGCTCGGATCGGCGACGGCGTTCCGGGCCGCCATTCGGGCGCGCTCCGTCACCCGGCCTGCATCGGGCCCGTAGAAGAGGAGAAGGTTGACGTCCGACCGGCGGTTCGCGACGGCCCGGTCGACGTCAGCAGCCTTGACGGCGACCATCTCGCGTCACGGGGAGGTGGCGAAATAGGCGGCGAGGCGCTGCTTGATGTCGTCGGCGATCTGCGCCGCGACGCGCATGTCGGCATTGCGCGCCGCCCGCACGGCGGCGAAGCGCTGCTCGTCACGCTGGTAGCTGGCATCCGCCCGGGCGAGGCCCGCGAACACGGTCTTGCCCGTGAGATCCTTGAGGGCGAACTTCACCGTGCCGTTCAGCATCGCCTGGTCGGCCCGGCCCGTCAGCATGTCGACCGAGACGGGCTGAATCGTCTCGGCGGCGTCCAGGGAGAGCTTGTAGCGCTTCGGGCTCGGCTTGCCGGAGCCGTCGAGATCGAAGATCAGCTCGCTCCGGAGGTAGTGGCCGAACCGCTCCTGGCCGGGCGGGGTCACGGCCATCTCGACATCGATCGCGGCGAGAACGTCCTGCAGCTTCTCGCCGGTGGCGGTCGGCCCGTAGAGCGGGCGAAAGCAGCCGGCGAGCGCGAGGGTGAGGGCGCCGAGCAGCGCAAGATTACGCGGCGCGCGGCGGCTCACGCTTTTCTCAAGCCACGACATTCACGATCCTCTGGGGGACGACGATGACCTTACGGGCGGGCTTGCCTTCCATGGCACGCTTCACGGCCTCGTGCGAGAGCGCCGCGGCCTCGATCGTGCCGTTGTCCGCATCGCGTGCCACCGTGATATCCGCCCGCTTCCGGCCGTTCACCTGGACGGGGAGGGTGATCGTGTCCTCCACGAGCAACTCGGGCACGACCTCGGGCCATGCCGCCTCGGCGACGAGCCCCTTGTGGCCGAGTACGCGCCAGCATTCCTCGGCGAGGTGCGGCATCATCGGGGCGATGAGCTGGACGAGGATGCGCGTCGCCTCGCGGGCCGCCGCGGAGCCGCCATGGCCGGCCTGCAGCTCGCTCCCGATCGCATTGGCGAGCTCGTAGATCCGGGCCACCGCACGGTTGAAGCGTAGGCCTTCGATGTCCTCCTGGATGGCGGAGAGCGTCTTGTGGGCGGCGCGGCGCAGGCTTTCCGGCCCTGCCCCGCCATCCGTGCCGGCTTCGGCCACCTCGCCCACCAGCCGCCACACGCGCTGGACGAAGCGCCAGGCGCCCTGGACGCCCTCTTCCGTCCAGATGACGTCGCGCTCGGGCGGCGAATCCGAGAGCATGAACCAGCGCGCCGTGTCGGCGCCGTAGCTCGCGATGATGTCGTCCGGATCGACCGTGTTCTTCTTCGACTTCGACATCTTCTCGATCGAGCCGATCTCGACCGGCTCCGATGTTTTCACGTGAAACGCTCGCCGGGCCCCGCCCTCGGCCTCGATCCGCACCTCGGAGGGCTGGACCCAATTGCCGGCCTGATCGCGGTAGGTCTCGTGGACGACCATGCCCTGGGTGAAGAGCCCGTCGAAAGGCTCATCCACGCCCGTCAGATCGACGCGGCGCATCGCGCGCGTGAAGAAGCGTGAATAGAGCAGGTGCAGGATCGCGTGCTCGATCCCGCCGATATACTGGTCCACCGGCAGCCAGCTATCGACGGTATCCGGGTCTGTCGGCGCGTCGGTCAGCGTCGGGTCCGTGAAGCGCGCGAAGTACCAGGACGAATCCACGAAGGTGTCCATCGTGTCCGTCTCGCGCCGAGCCTCGCCGTGGCATTTCGGGCAGGTCACCTTCAGCCAGGCGGCGTGGCGATCGAGAGGATTGCCGGGCTGGTCGAAGGACACGTCCTCCGGCAGCGTGACGGGCAGGTCCTCCTTCGGCACGGGTACGACGCCGCAGGAATCGCAATGGATCACCGGGATCGGGCAGCCCCAGTAGCGCTGGCGGGAGATGCCCCAGTCGCGCAGCCGGTAATTCACCTTGCGCTCGGCGAAAGGCCGGTTGCCGCGGGTCTCGGCTTCCAGCCGCCGCGCGACCTCCTCCTTGGCCTCCGCGATGGTCATCCCATCCAGGAAGCGGGAATTGATGAGGGTTCCCTCCCCGTCATAGGCCTCGTCCGTGATGACGAAGGTGGCGGGGTCCTGCCCGGGCGGGCACACGACGGGCGTGTTGCCGAGCCCGTACTTGTTCACGAAATCTAGGTCGCGCTGGTCGTGCGCCGGACAGCCGAAGATGGCGCCCGTGCCGTATTCCATGAGGATGAAGTTCGCCACGTAGACGGGCAGCTGCCAGTTCGGATCGAAGGGATGCGTCGCCCGGATGCCGGTGTCGAAGCCGAGCTTCTCGGCCTTGTCGATCGCCTCCTGCGCCGTGCCCATGCGGCGGCATTCCTCGGCGAAGGCGGCGAGTTCCGGATTGTTCGCGGCGGCCGCCTTGGCGAGCGGATGGTCTGGCGCGACGGCCAGGAACTTCGCGCCGAACAGCGTGTCCGGGCGCGTGGTGTAGATGTCGAGCGAGTCCTCGCCCGCAGGCGTCGTCGCCGGGTCGAGCGCGAAGCGGACGAGCAGCCCTTCCGAGCGGCCGATCCAGTTGCGCTGCATCAGCCGGACCTTCTCCGGCCAGCGCTCCAGCGTGTCGAGGCGGGAATCGAGGTCCGCCGCGTAATCCGTGATCTTGAAGAACCACTGCGTCAGCTCGCGCTGCTCGACGAGCGCGCCAGAGCGCCAGCCCCGGCCATCGATGACCTGCTCGTTGGCGAGCACGGTCTGGTCGACCGGGTCCCAGTTCACCTTGGCGGTCTTGCGCGCGACCAGCCCGGCCTCGAGGAAATCGAGGAACATGCGCTGCTGGTGCTTGTAGTAGGACGGATCACAGGTCGCGATCTCGCGCGACCAGTCGAGGGACAGGCCCATCGACTTGAGCTGCTTCCGCATGGTGGCGATGTTGGCGTAGGTCCATTCCTTCGGATGGACCTTGTTCTGCATGGCGGCGTTCTCGGCCGGCATGCCGAAGGCGTCCCATCCCATCGGATGGAGCACGTTGAAGCCGCGCGCCCGCTTATAGCGGGCCACCACGTCGCCCATCGTGTAGTTGCGGACGTGGCCCATATGGATGCGCCCCGACGGGTAGGGGAACATCTCCAGCACGTAGTATTTCGGCCGGGGATCATCGTTGTGGGTGCGGAAAAGCTCGCGCTCGGACCAGACCTCCTGCCAGCGCGGTTCTGTTTCCTTCGCGTTGTATCGCTCGACGGCCATTTTCACTGTGTTTGGAATATGGGGGCTGGGCGCCTCTATGTCATTGTCGGGGAAAGAAATCGACCCATCGCGGTGCCTTCCGCATAGGCGCTGCCTTTATACGAGCGGGTCCGTAGCCACCTCGAAACACTATGGCGGGTCGCGTAGCGCCGGGCATCTCATCCGGTTGCCCTCCCCGCCATGGCTCGTGTCGATGTCCAGACCCTCCTTTGCCCGCGCTGCGGCCTTCTCACGCGGGCGCTCGAGGGCGACGAAGTGCTCGTCCTGATGATGGACCAGTCCGCCTGGGCACAGGCCTGCTGGCACCGGGCCGAGACCCGTTCTCCGCTGGGCTGCGCCCATTATCGCAAGGGCGTCTCGAATACTTGTGCGCCTGACAAGAACAGCGCGAGGGCAGCAGCGAAGAACCTATGTAGATCTCCGTTAACCATAGCGTGAATGTTAATGGGGCGCTTATGAAACAGCCATCTGCTCCCGCTCGATTCTTTATGCCGCGGCCATGATTTTTCGGCGGCGGCACAAGAGGCCGCGAAGCAGGTGATCTTCATGGCATCGCAACGCGAAATCGAACCGGATCCGTACCAGGCGCCGAAGACGGCCTTCGTGGTCGGCCGCGATGGCGAGGGGCATTGGCTGGCGGTGGAAACGCACGGGCTCGGGGGCGGCCTGTTCACGAACCGGGATGCGGCCCTCCGCTATGCGCGGTTCGAGACCGAAGGGCGCGAGGGCGCCGTCCGGCTCGTGGCCGAGCCGATCGCCCTGCGGCTCTGAACGCGGGTGTCACCCCTTATTGGCCGGGCCGCCCTCGGCGGCCCGATCGTCATGGCCGTGACGCCCTTCTCCGGCGCGGGCGTAGACGAGCGGAGCTTTGCGGAACTGGCCGCCTGGCAGGTCGACGCGGGCTCTTCCGGCCTCTGTGTGGCGGGACCGGCGGGCGAGGCCCCCACCCTCACGGCGCGGGAGCGCGAGCGCCTGATCGCGATCGCCCGGGAGAGCGCCGGCGGGCGCGCGGTGATCATCGCGGGCCTGTGCACCAGCAGCACCGAAGCCGGCATCGCCCTGGCCCGCTCGGCGGCCGCCGCCGGGGCGGATGCCGTTCTGGTCCAGGCACCGCCCTACAGCCGGCCCGCGCAGGAGGGGATCTGCCGTCACATCGAGGCTATTGCCCACGCCACGGATTGCGCCGTCCTGGTGCAGGACGATCCCGGGCGGACGCGCGTCGACCTCACGCCATCCAGCATCGAGCGGCTGTCCCGGCTCGACCGCGTGGTCGGGTTCGTGGATGCCTGCCGGGCGGCAGCCTCGCCGCCCGCCCGGGGAAAGCTGGGCTTCACGGCCCGGGACGAACAGGCCGCCCCGTTTCTGCTGGCGGGCGGCTCCGGCATCCTGTCCGTCGCGGCCAACGTGGTGCCGGGCCTCTGCGCGGCGCTCCATCGCGCCTGCCGGGAGGGGCGGGGAGGCGAAGCCATGCGGCTGCAGCATCGTCTGCTCCCCCTGGTGGACGCGATCGGGCCGGACGGAGATCCGGCCCCTGTCAAATACGCCCTGTTCCTGCTGCGAAGCGGCTTCAGCCCCGACCTGCGCCTCCCTCTGGTCAGGTGCTGCGCCGAGCGCGCGCGGCGCATCGCCGAGGCGCTGGAGATCCTCAAGGAGGAGGTCAGCTGGGCCTGATGGCATGAGGTCTTGACAATCGCTGAATATTATCCTATATCGTTGCCTGTCCCGACCCACAGAGGGGCGTGTGCGCAGCGTGGCTCATGCGGGTCGGGAACGGTGGTCCGGGGAGGTCGGCGTCACGCACCGGCGCCCCGGGCGGCCCAAGTCGGCAATCCCGGCTGGCTGAGCCTGCCGGTCACTGTCCCGGGACCCTCGCGGGTCCAGGAGGACGCAGCGGGAGGATAGAAAGGTCACCCTCCCGGGGGTTCGCCGAAGC
>JAFAEL010000105.1 GCA_023423995.1 Pseudomonadota bacterium
AGCCAGTAGCGCATGACGTCGAGGACCGCCTCGAGCACCGCTGGGTTGTCGAAGTTGAGGTCTGGCTGGTGCGAGTAGAAGCGGTGCCAGAAATACTGCTTCGCGACCGGGTCCCAGGTCCAATTCGAGGGCTCCGTGTCGAGGAAGATGATGCGCGTGTCGGTGTATTTCTGGTCGGTGTCCGACCAGACATAGAAATTCCGCTCCGGGGAGCCGGGCGGGGCGTTGCGGGCGGCCTGGAACCAGGGATGCTGGTCCGAGGTGTGGTTGATGACCAGCTCGATGATGACCCGGATTCCGCGCGCATGGGCCTCCTGAACCAGCAACTGAAAGTCTTCCATCGAGCCGTAGGACGGATTGATGTTCCGGTAGTCCTGGATGTCGTAGCCGTCGTCCCGCAGCGGCGAGGGATAGAACGGCATGAGCCAGATCGCCGTGACGCCGAGGTCCCGGATATAGTCGAGCTTCGCCGTCACGCCGGGGAAGTCGCCGACGCCGTCGTCGTTCGCGTCGAAGAACGACTTCACGTGCACCTGATAGATCAGGGCATCGCGGTACCAGTGCGTGTCGGAGCGGTCGATCATGGCTCGAAGGGGTGTCGCGAGGGGGGCAGTGGCGATAGCGGATTCTCCTGCGCGCCGCGCCCTATTCGCTATTCACCCCTTTGGGCGGCACCAGCCGCCAGATCACCACTGGATTGTGGTTGGGATCGAGCGCGATCCGGTGCGTCTTCCCGTGCAGCCGGAAGGTGCCGCCCTTCAGGAGGTCCTCGACGGCGATCGACCCGTGGTCCGGCATCCCGAACTCCCATAGCGGCACCTCGTAGGTGCATTCCTGGCGGTTCTTCGGGTCGAGATTGACGAGCACCATGACGGTGTTGTCCTTCGCGCCCGTCGTCTTGAAGAACGCCAGGATGTTGTCGTTCCAGGCATTCAGGAAAGTGATGTTCCTGAAGTCCCAGAGAGCCGGGTTATTGCGGCGAATGTGGTTCAGCCGCGTGATGTGATCGCGGAGATGGCCGGGCCGGTCGAAGTCCCAGGCCTTGATCTCGTACTTCTCCGAGTTGAGGTATTCCTCCCTGCCGGGGATCGGCGTGCCTTCGGCAAGCTCGAAGCCGCTGTAGATCCCATAGACGGAGGACAGGGTCGCCGCGAGCGTGCCTCGGATCACGAAGCCGGGCGGCCCGCTCGTCTGCAGCGGGATGGGGTTGATGTCTGGCGTGTTGGCGAAGAAATTCGGCCGGTAGTATTCGGCCATTTCCGTCTTGGCGAGCTCGGTCATGTATTCGGTGAGCTCGGCCTTGGTGTTACGCCAAGTGAAATACGTATAGCTCTGCTGGAAGCCGATCTTCGCGAGAGCCTTCATCATCTTCGGCCGCGTGAAGGCCTCGGCCAGGAAGATGGCGTCCGGATAGGCGGCATTCACCTCGTCGATCAGCCACTTCCAGAACGGCAGCGGCTTAGTGTGCGGATTGTCCACGCGGAAGATGCGCACCCGCTCGCGGCACCAGAACAGGACCGCATCGCGCAGGGCGTACCAGAGCGAGGGCAGCGACGTGCCGTAGAAATGGACGTTGTAGATGTCCTCGTATTTCTTCGGCGGGTTCTCGGCATATTTCATCGTCCCGTCAGGACGATACTCGAACCATTCCGGATGCTCCTTGATCCAGGGATGGTCAGGCGAGCATTGCACGGCAAAGTCGAGGGCGATCTCCAGCCCGTGCGCGTGGGCGGCATCCACCATGCGGCGGAAGGAATCGATGTCGCCCAGGGCGGGATGGATGGCGTCGTGCCCGCCCGCCTCCGAGCCGATCGCATAGACCGACCCGACATCGTCGGGCTCCGCCTTCAGCGAGTTGTTCTTTCCCTTTCGGTTCTTGGCGCCGATGGGATGGATGGGCGGGAAGTACAGGACGTCGAAGCCCATCTCCTTGACGTAGGGGAGATGGCGGATGACGTCGTCGAACGTGCCGTGCCTGTTCGGATCATGGCTCGTCGAGCGCGGAAAGAGCTCGTACCAGGCCGAGAACTGCGCGGCGAGCCGATCGGCGATGACGACGAGCTCGCGCGGGTAGCGCGACAGGTTCACGCGCACGGCGTGCCGGCCGATCAGTGCCGCATTGTGCTCGTCGAGGAGAATGGCGAGCCGCGCCGCCGGGTCGCCGTTGGCGCTCGCCAGCCGGTCGATGATCGCCCACATGGCCGGCCCGTCAGGCCCACCATCCGCGTTCCGGGCAGCCTCCTCGGCGATCTCGACGCCCTCGATCGTCTCGAGGGTCACGTCGACGCCGGCCTTCTGCTTGGCGTGGATCTCGTGCAGCCAGGACGCGAAGGGGTCGCGCCAGCCTTCGATCGTGAAGACGTAGCGCGTGTTGCGCTCGGTCGCGAAGGAGCCCTGCCACCGGTCGTTGTCGACGAAGTGCATCGGCGCGCGCCGCCAGGCCTCCTCGTCCACCGGACGGTAGAGGATCTCGGCCGCGATCTTTTCGTGCCCGTCCGAGAAGATGTCGGCCGTCACGACGACCGCCTCCCCGACCAGCCGCTTCACCGGGGTCTGGCCGCCGTCGAGTTCCGGCGAGACCGCCTCGATGATGACCCGCCCCTCTCCTTTCGGAGAGACATCCGGCGCCTTTGCGGACGCCTCGACGCGCTCGGCGACCAGGATGCGAACCTCATAGGGCCCCAGCAGAACGGGGCAGCACGGGTCGACCACCAGAGGCACGACGCCAGGCGTCCTGTCGATGAAGGGCCCGAGCACGCCGCCCGTCCGGGCGAGCAGCGTTCCGGCATCGATGCTGACGACGGCGCTGCCGGGATTGGCCAGGATCAGCACCGCCTCCGTGGCGGCGAGCATATGGCCCGCATCGAGACGGAGCAGCGCCAGGTAATGCGCATCCGCGGCGGAGATCTGGTACTCGGCGCCCTCGAGGTTGGCGGCCGGGATCTCGGCCTTCAGCCGGTTGATCTCCGCAATCCGGGCCGAGATGTCGATCGAGGTCTCGCGCTCCCGATCCTCCGGCACCGTGTCGACGACGTGCACCTTGCGGCGCGCACCCTCCTCGTAGCCGATCGGCATCAGGACGCCCGACGAGAAGAAGGCCGCCAGCGCGTAGCGCATGACGAGCTGGCCCTCGATCTCCGACTCGCTCGCCTCGTCCGGGATCGCGGCCGCGACCCGGTCCATGTCGTGGTTCTCGGGAAACGCGATGGTGGGCGCGAGAAGGCGGGTCTTCTCCTGCGCCTCCATGGCCCAGGGCTTGCGGAAGTCCCACCAGGCGAAGGAGTTGAAGAGGTAGTCGAAGCCGGCCTTCGCGGTCGCGACGGCCTCGTCGAAGGTGCAGCCCAGCGTCTCGGCCGCGAAGAGACAGCCCGCGTTTCGCCCCTTCGCGTTGCGGATCAGCGGCGTCCAGACCTCCGGCGGAACCTTGTAGGCGGCGTCGCACCGGAACCCGGCGATCCCGAGCCCCTGCATCCGGGCGACGTACTGATCCCAATAGCCGAGCAGGAACTCGCGCGAGCTCGGGGTTGCGTAGTCGAGCTCGGCGAGGTCGCCCCACACGGTTCGCTTCGTCGGGTCATCCGGATCGACCGCGTAGGGGCTCTCCAACTCGCCCCACATGTTGCGGATGAAGACCTCCGGATGCTCGCTCGCCAGCACGGCGTCCTTCGAGGTGTGATTGATGACGAGGTCCGCCATCACCTTCAGGCCATGCCGGGCGGCTTCCTCCACGAAGGAGCGGATCTGGTCGTCGTCGCTGCCGCCATCCGGATCTCGGAAGCGGTTGTCCAGCTTCGTGACGTCCTTGACCGCATAGAGGCTGCCCGAGAACCCGGCCTGATGGAACGGGTTCACGTAGACCCAGTCGAAATTCATGGCCGCGATGCGCGGCAGCTCGGCCTTCCAGGCCGACACGCGGCCGACGAGCAGCGGGAAGAGATTGTAGATCCTCGGGCCGGGCTTCACGGTCCGGGCGGGCACGGCGACCGGCTCGCTCCTGCGCTCCGCCGGGGTCTCCGGAACGGACGCCTTGGTCTTGATGCGCGCGCTCATTCGCTTCTCCTGAGGACCGAAACGGGCAGCGCGGCAAAAAGCTCCCGGGCCATTGCGCCGTCCGGTCCGATCTCAACGTCACGGTCGTCCAGGATGCTTCGCCAGCGCCCGGGCGGGAACTGGACGGTCGCATCGCGCCACGCCGCCCCGACGGGCAGGGCCTCCTCGCCGCATAGCTCCGAGGCGAGGCGAGCGACCGCGACCAGCAGCTGCTCCTGGCCGGAACGGCGGCGGAAGGCCAGGATGCGCGGGTCGGAACCGCTCACCGGTTCGTAGTCGCCCTGGCCATAGAGGTCCGGCATGCCTGCGCGATCGACGAGCAGACAGGCGAGGACGTGCTGCTTGACGGCCCCGGTGTGCCAGTCCCGCGCGAGTTCCGCGACCGACCGGCCGTCCTGCAAGGCCGCCATGCGGGCCTGGTAGTCGACCGGACGACGATTGTCGGGGTCGACCAGCGAGAAGTCCCAGAACCCGGTGCCCTGGTAGGTGTCCGGCACCCCCGGCAGAGTGCATTTCAGCAC
>JAFAEL010000121.1 GCA_023423995.1 Pseudomonadota bacterium
TCATGAATGCGGGCCGGGTGGAGCAGATCGGGACGCCGACCGACCTCTACCGCAGGCCGGCGACCCGGTTCGTGGCCGGGTTCCTCGGCTCGCCGGCGATGAACTTCCTCTCCGGCCATATCGAGAACGAGGGCGCGGTCACGGTCGGCGGCCGGCGGATCGAGCTCGGCAGGGCGGCAAAGGGGGCCCAGCCCGGCGCCGCGGTCGATGTCGGCATGCGGCCGGAGGATCTCCGGCTGGCGGCGGATGGCGAGGCGCAGTTCACCATGGAGGTCGAGTTCATCGAAGAGCTCGGCGCCACGCGCCTGATCCACGGCCGCTCGCCCGGCGGCGCCGTGACCGTCCAGGTGCCGGCGGGAGAGCTGCGTTCGAGCGGCACGCTCGGCCTCGCGATCGACCCCGCCCAGGTGCACCTATTCGACCCGGCGCAGGGCGGCCGCCTCCACATGGCTGGCTGACGCGCTGGCGCGCTTGCGCCGGCGCTGCGCCCTCCGCGAGAGGGCGTTCAGCGCCTCGACCAGGCCCGAGAAGGCCATCGCCGTGTAGATGTAGCCTCTCGGCACATGCATGCCGAAGCCATCGGCGATCAGGGTCATGCCGATCATCAGGAGGAAGGCGAGCGCGAGCATCACGATCGTCGGATTGCGCTTGATGAAGGCGGCAAGCGGCCCGGACGCCGCCGCCATGACGGCCACCGCGACCACGACGGCGGCGATCATGATGGGCAGGTGCTCCGTCATGCCGACGGCCGTGATGATCGAATCGATCGAGAACACGAGGTCGAGAAGGACGATCTGAACGATCGCCGCCCCGAAC
Organism: Pseudomonadota bacterium; assembly: GCA_023423995.1. Taxonomy (GTDB): domain Bacteria; phylum Pseudomonadota; class Alphaproteobacteria; order Rhizobiales; family Beijerinckiaceae; genus Enterovirga. The sequence continues at coordinate 817 of JAFAEL010000121.1, forward strand.
CCGGAGACGACCCGCTCGCTCGTCTCGGCGTCGCCCGGATCCACGTTCTCGTGGATCTCGCGCGTCGCCTTCCAGACCAGGAACAATCCTCCCGCGATCAGGATCATGTCGCGCCAGGAGAAGCCGTGGCCCGCAAGCGTGAAGACGGGCGCGGTCAGGGCGACGATGTAGGCGATCGCCGCAAGCAGCACGAGCCGCATCGCGAGCGCGAGGCTGAGCCCGACCATGCGGGCGGGCCGTCGCTGCCGCTCGGGAAGCTTGTTCGTCAGGATCGACAGGAAGATGAGGTTGTCGATCCCGAGGACGATCTCCATCACGATCAGGGTGGCCAGGGCCACCCAGGCGGTCGGATCGGTGAGGAGCGGGACGACCTGGTCCAACGGGGTCACCCCCCCGGTGTTGCCGGCGTGAAGACGCGGACTGCCTTGGGACGAACCCGGAAGACGGCGGGCGTCGCCGTCGTCAGCTCACCATCAGTGTTCACCGACCGGGCGCGGCGCGTCCGGATCGTGACCTCGGAGGTCGTGAAGGCCCGCACGTCGCGCCAACTGCCATGCGTGCCCCGCTTCAGGTAGGGCGCCAGCGCGACGAGCCGCCACCAATGGTCGACCTCGAGGCTGTAGACGTGGAAGCAGCCGTCGTCCGGCTGGGCATCCGGGTCCATGGTGAGGCCGCCGCCGTAATGGCGGCCGTTGCCGACGGCGATCTGCACCGTCTTCACCTTCAGGGTCTCGCCGTCGTGCTCGATGAAGGCCGTGAAGGGCCGCGTCCTGGCGAGAAGGCGGGCGCCGGCGAGCGCATAGCCGAGGGTGCCCCAGCGCCTCTTGGCCTCCCGGGTCAGTTCGCGCGCAAGCTCGGCCGAGAAGCCGATCGAGGCGACGTTGAAGAAGAGCCGGCCGTTCACCTCGCCGAGATCGATCGCCCTGAGCCGCCCCTCCACGATGGTCCGCGCGGCGGAAACCGGATCGGGCCCGATGCCGAGCGTCCGGGCGAGGTCGTTCGCGGTGCCGAGCGGGAGGACGCCGAGGGGAAGCCCGGTCTCGACGATCCCCGGAGCCGCGCAATTCAGCGTGCCGTCGCCCCCGCCCACGATCACGAGATCGAACTCGCGGGCGCCTTCCCGGATCGTGGTGGCGACCGAGGCGGCGCTGTCGCAGCCGCGCTCCTCCAGCTCGATGCCGCCATCGCGCAGGACCTGGAGGGCGTCCGCGATGTCGAGCCCGCCATTGCGGGCCTTGCGATTCAACAACAGCAGCGCGCGCCGGGTCGTGACCCGGCCGGGGCTCGCGCTTTCCTCGTCCAACACTTCCACGGGGCTGCTCCGACCTGACGCAGCCCCCGTCACCCGCTTCGATCCGGCGAGAGAGCCTTGCGTGATCCACATCGTCCCGCAGGGACCGACAAGGACCCCGCAGGAGCGGGAGCTCAGCTGGAAATGCCGGGCCCGGCTTGCAAGTTCCCCGGTTGCGGGATCAAGCCCGGCGCAACTCCACGTCGAGTTGCGGGCGCTGGTTGATGGTCTGGAACACCACGCAGTAGCGCTCGGTGAGCTTCAGCAGCGTGTCGATCTGGTCCTGCGGCGCATCCGTATCGACCTCGAAGGCGAGGCGGATCGTCCTGAACCCGACCGGCGCGCCCTTGTCGACGCCGAGCGTGCCGCGGAAATCGAGATCGCCCTCGGCCTTCACTTTGCCGCTCCGGAGCTCGATGCCGAGCGCGGTCGCCACCGCCTTCAGGGTCACGCCCGCGCAGGCGACCAGCGCCTCCAGCAGCATGTCGCCCGAGCAGAGCTCGGCGCCCGAGCCGCCCGTCGCCGGGTGGAGGCCCGCGACCGCGAGCGCCCGGCCCGTCTCGACCTTGCAGGCGATCTTGCTCTCGTCGAGCGTCCCTTCCGCCTTCAGGGTGATCGTCGCGGCATCCGGCTCCCCGCGATAGCGCTCCTTCAGGGGAGCCTGCATGGCCCTCAATGCAGCCGCGTCCATCTCAGTCTCCCTACCACCACAATGCGTTGCCGGCCGGTCCGCCGGTCGGGGCGTTCTGCACGGGTTTGAGCGAGCGGTCGAGCGCCGAGAGAACCCGCCGGGTCGCGACCTCGACGGCCGCGGAGATCCGATCGCGCGGCCGGGCGAGGCCGAGATCCAGCACATCGTCGACGCGTCCGGGCTTCGGCCGCATCACCACGACCCGGTCCGCGAGGGTCACGGCCTCGGAGACGTCGTGCGTCACGAGGACGACCGTCGGCCGGCTCTCCTGCCAGAGCAGGAAGAGGTGCTCGTGCAGGCTCGCCCGCGTGAAGGCGTCGAGGGCGGAGAACGGCTCGTCCAGGAGCAGCACCTTGGGCCGGGTCACGAAGGAGCGCGCGATCGAGACGCGCTGCTGCTGTCCGCCGGACAGCTCCTTCGGCCAGCGACGGGCGTGGTCGGCGAGGCCGACGCGTTCGAGCGCGTGCTCCACGATCTCGCGCCGCTCGCCGGCCGGCCGGTCCATGATGCCGAACCCGACATTCTCCGCGACATTGTACCAGGGCAGGAGGCGGGGCTCCTGGAACACGATGCCGATGGCCGGGTGCGGGTCGGTGACGGTGTCGCCGCCGAATCGGACGGCGCCGGCGCTCGGGCGGTCGAGGCCGGCGATCAGCCGGAGGGCGGTCGTCTTGCCGCAACCGGAGCCCCCGATCAGGGCCACGATCTCCGAGGGGCGGATCGTGAGGGTCACGTCCGACAGCGCCTTGGTGCCGTCGGCATAGGTCTTGGTGAGGCGGTCGAGCTCGAGCATCAGAGCCGCCCGCGCGAGACGTCTTGCCAGCCGAGCAGCGGCCGGGTTGCGGCGACCAGCACGGCATCGGCGATCTTGCCGAGGATCGCGAAAGCGATAATGGCGGCGAGGATCCGGTCGGGCTTGCCCATCTGCTGGCCGTCGACGAGCAGGTAGCCCAGCCCTTCCGACGCTCCCATGAACTCCGCCGCGACCACGAACATGAAGCCGAGCCCGAGCCCGGAGCGCAGCGCGATGATGGTTTCCGGCAGGATCGCGGGAAGCAGGATGCGCCTCACCTGCTGGACCCGGGTGAGCCGGAAGACGCGTCCGACCTCCACGAGCTTGCGGTCGACCGACATGATCGCGCCGGCGACACCGAGATAGACGGGAAAGAACACGCCGACCGCGATCAGGGCGACCTTCGAGGCCTCGAAGATGCCGAGCCACAGGATGAAGAGCGGCACCCAGGCGATGGACGGGATGGCGCGCAGGGCCTGCAGGGTCGGGTCGAGCAGGCGCCGGCTGGCCTCGCTGATGCCCGAGAGCGCGCCGAACAGGATCCCGGCCCCCGCTCCGAGCGCGAAGCCGACCCCGACCCGCCAGAGAGTCGCCCAGAGATGCAGCCAGAGCTCGCCCGTGTCGGCGAGCGCCGTGAAGGTGTCGAGGATGCGGCTCGGCGGCGGCACGAGCCTGCCCTGCGCAAGCCCCGACCGAACGGCGAGCTCCCAGCCGAGCGCGAGCCCGACCGGGAGCAGAAGTCCAAGGGCGACGCGCGTCCCCAGGGCGGGACCGGCGGCTGCGCGGGGAACGGGCTTCCCCCGCGCGTCCGGCCGGCTTTCCGCCTCGACGGGAGTTGCGGCGAGCGCGGCCTCGCTCACGGCGATGCCGGGGCGAAGCGCCGGTCGACGAGGGCGTCGACCGCCTGGGCGACGTTGGTGTCGGCCGGGAGCACGCCGGCATCCTTCAGGGCGAGCCCGGCCTGCAGGATCGTCTCGCGCTGGTGCTCGCCGATCGCCGAATGGGTGAGTTCCGTCCGCTCGAGCTGGCGCTCGATGATCGGTGCGGAGAGGCCCGTCGCCTGGCCGAGGATGCGGCGCAGTTCAGCCGGGTTCTCGAGCGACCACTTGCGGGCCTTCTCGTAGGCCGCGAGCACCCGGTTCACGATCTCGGGGTGGTCCTTCGCGAATTCCTCGCGGACGTTGAGGATGCCCCAGGTATTGGCGGCCTTGTCGCGATGGAAGAGCACCGCGCCGCTCTCGATCTCGGACGCCGCCATGATCGGGTCGAGCCCGGCCCAGGCGTCGACGTCGCCCCGCTCGAGCGCAGTGCGTCCGTCCGGATGCTGGAGCAGCACGAGCCGGACGTCGCGCTCGGTGAGCTTGGCGGCCGCGAGCGTCCGGACGAGGAAGATATGCGGGTCGGTGCCGCGCGTGACGGCCACGCGCTTGCCCTTCAGGTCCTCGACCTTCGTGACGCCGGAATCCTTGCGGGTCACCAGCGCCGTCCATTCCGGGCGCGAATAGACGTAGATCGACTTGATCGGGTTGCCGTTGATCCGGCCGATGAGCGCCGCCGCACCGGCCGTCGAACCGAAATCGATGGAGCCGGCATTCAGGAACTCGAGCGCCTTGTTGGAGCCGAGCGTCTGGACCCAGCGCACGCCGATGCCGTCCTTCGAGAGATCCTCCTCGAGGAATCGTTTGTCCTTGAGAACGAGACTGACGGGGTTGTAGGTAGCCCAGTCGATCCGGATCTCGCGCGGCGCCGGCGCCGCCATGGCCGAGCCGGATGCGAGCAGCGCTAGGCCGAGGAGGGAAAAGAGGCTCCGTCGGTTGGCAATCACGGCTTGGCACTCCCCACATGGCCGCGTCAGATGCGCGGCATCGTTCGTTTTGTAGGGCGCGTTCGTTCGTTTTGTCAAACGACAATGACGGAACCGCAATGGCTCGCTCAGCCTTGCGGTGGTAGAGCATCGCTGCGTCACCCGCGAGCCAAGATGTCAGCCCAAGTCGCCCCTGCCCGGCCCGAAACCCGGGTCGTGAGTCCGAACAACCTTCGCGAGCGCCTCGTCCCGGAACTGCGAGCGCAACTCGAGGCGGACCAGGCGGCTGCGGAGCGGCGCCTCATCAGGGATCGCGACGGGCTCGCCTGCGCACGGTCGCTGTCGGACGGGATGGATCGGCTGCTCCGCTCGGCCTACGCGGCGATCTCGGCGGAAACCGGCTCCTCGCCCAAGCAGGGCGGGATGGCCGTGGTCGCGACCGGCGGCTACGGGCGCGCCACGATGGCCCCGGGCTCGGACGTCGACCTCCTGTTTCTCCTGCCCGCCGGAGGGGCGGGCGCCGACCAGGGCGTCCTCGAGACGATGCTCTACGCGCTCTGGGACCTGAAGCTGAAGGTCGGCCACGCGACCCGCACGGTGGACGAGTGCGTCCGCGAGGCCCGGGCGGACATGACCACCCGCACGGCCCTGCTCGAAGCGCGGTTCCTGTTCGGCGACGAGCGCCTGTTCAAGCAGCTCCAGGCCCGGTTCGCCAAGGATGTCGTGAAGGGATCGGCCGCGGCCTTCGTGGACGCCAAGCTGAAGGAGCGGGATACGCGGGTCAGGCGCGCGGGCGAATCCCGCTACCTCGTCGAGCCGAACGTGAAGGACGGCAAGGGCGGCCTGCGCGACCTCAACACGCTCTCCTGGATCGCCCGCTACGTCTACGGGACCGCCAACCCGGACGACCTCGTCAGCCTGGGCCTGTTCACGCCGGAGGAAGCGCGGCTCTTCAAGCGCTGCGAGGCCTTCCTGTGGCGCGTCCGCTGCCACCTTCATTTCGCGACCGGGCGGGCCGAGGAGCGCCTGACCTTCGACAACCAGCGGATCGTGTCCACCCGCATGGGCTTCAAGGATCGCGGCGCCGAGCAGGCCGTCGAGCGCTTCATGAAGGCCTATTTCCGGATCGCGAAGGAGGTGGGCGACCTCACGGCGATCGTCTGCGCCGGCCTGGAAGCGAGACACGCGAAGAACAGGCCCGTGCTCGACAGGATGCTGCGCAGCTTCAAGCGGCGGCGCGGCCCGCTCGAGCCGGGCGACTTCGTCGTCGAGAACGACCGGATCAACGTGAAGGGCCTGGATGCCTTCGAGCGGGATCCCGTGAACCTGATCCGCATGTTCTGGCTCGCCGATCGCCACAACCTGCCGATCCACCCCGATGCGACCCGCCTCGCCTCCCGGTCGATCCGGCTGATCGGTCCCCGGCTGCGTCACGACCCGAAGGCGAACCGCCTGTTCCTGGAGATCCTGACCTCGCAGAACGCTCCCGAGGTCGTGCTCCGGCGCATGAACGAGACCGGCGTGCTCGGTCGCTTCATCCCGGACTTCGCCCGCATCGTCGCGATGATGCAGTTCAACATGTACCACCACTACACGGTGGACGAGCATCTGATCCGGTCGATCGGGGTCCTGTCGGAGATCTATTCCGGCCGGGCAGAAAGCGAGCACCCGCTCGCCAACACCATCGTCCATTCGGTCCGCAACAGGCGCGCGCTGTTCCTCGCGTTGTTCCTGCACGACATCGCCAAGGGCAGGCGCGAGGACCACTCGATTGCCGGGGCGGCGATCGCCCGCAAGCTCGGGCCGCGGCTGGGCCTCGATCCGGCCGAGACGGACACCGTCGCCTGGCTGGTCGAGCACCATCTGCTCATGTCCTTCACGGCGCAGGGCCGGGACCTGTCCGATCCGAAGACCGTGGAGGCTTTCGGCGCCATCGTGCAGACGATGGAGCGGCTGAAGCTCCTGCTCGTGCTGACCATCGCGGACATTAAGGCGGTCGGGCCGGGGGTCTGGACCGGCTGGAAGGGCGAGCTTCTGCGCACGCTCTATTACGAGACCGAGCTCTACCTCAGCGGCGGACATTCGGAGCGGATCCGCCCGGCCCGCGCCCGCACGATCCAGGCCCAGCTCCGCCAGGAGCTACGCGACTGGAGCGATGCCGAGTTCGACGCCTATGCGGGTCGGTTCTACCCCGCCTACTGGATGAAGACGCCCCCGGAGCGGCAGCTCAAGCATGCGGCCTTCGTGCGAGAGGCCGAGCGGGCCGGCAAGACGGTCGCGACCTCCGTCGCGACGGACGAGTTCAAGGGCGTGACGGAGCTCACCGTCCTGTCGCCCGACCACCCTCGCCTGCTGGCGATCGTGACCGGCGCCTGCGCGGTGGCGGGCGGCAACATCGTCGATGCGCAGATCTTCACCTCGGCGGACGGGATGGCGCTCGACACCATCTTCCTGTCCCGGGCCTTCGACCGCGACGAGGACGAGATCCGGCGCGCGGAGCGCATCGCGGCCTCTATCGAGAAGGCCCTGCGCAGCGAGGTGAAGATCGCCGACCTCGTGCGGAACCGCCGTCCCGGCAAGCCTTTGCCCAAGGCCTTTCACGTCAATCCCGAGGTCAATATCGACAACGAGCTCTCGTCCCGTCACACCGTCGTCGAGGTATCGGGTCTTGACCGGCCGGGCCTTCTCTACGACCTGACGACTGCGCTCGGGAAGCTGAACCTCAACATCGCTTCCGCCCACGTCGCGACCTTCGGAGAGCGGGCGGCCGACGTCTTCTACGTGACGGACCTCACCGGGACGAAGGTGAGCCATCCCACCCGGCAAGCTTCGATCCGGCGCGGGCTGATGAGCGTCCTGGAGCAGAATCAGTGAAGGAAGATATGGGTGGAACTCCTTGATCTTGCACGCTGAAACGCTGATATCACGGACAACTCGACGGATACCGGAATGATGACGAACGACACCACGCCGGGCGGCGGCGCAACGGAACCCAACGGGCAGGCGAGCGGTGCCGAGGCGGCGCCCGAACAGGCGCTTCAGACGCCCGATCGGATCGCGGAACTCGAGGCCGAGAAGACCGACCTCAAGGAGCGGCTCCTTCGGACGCTGGCGGAGATGGAGAACCTGCGCCGGCGCACCGAGCGGGAGATCCAGGACGCGCGCACCTACGGCGTCACGAACTTCGCCCGCGACATGCTGACGGTCGCGGACAACATCCGCCGCGCGCTGGACAACGTTCCGGCCGGCGCTGCCGATGGCGCCACGAAGGCTCTCGTCGAGGGAATCGAGCTGACGGAGCGCGACCTCCTCAAGACGCTCGAGCGCCATGGCGTGAAGAAGGTCGAGCCGCAGGGGCAGAAGTTCGACCCGAACATGCACCAGGCCATGTTCGAGGTGCCGAACGAGGAGCTTCCGGCAGGCACGGTCACGCAGGTGATCCAGACCGGCTATGCCATCGGCGACCGCGTGCTGCGCCCCGCGCTCGTCGGCGTCTCGAAGGGCGGCCCGAAGGCCTCGGCCCAGCCCGCGTCGGCCGAGGGGACCGAAGGCCCCGCCTCGAACGGGGCCTGACTACTTCGACGCGACCCCGTCCACGATCCGGCGGAAGCGCGGCATGACATCGTCGCGCTTGTCCGCCCGGGCGATGCCGAGCATGCGAAGGTAGCCGTCGGGCGCGAACCGGATCGTCTGCATCACCACGACGGGCTGTTCCGACAGCCCGTCCTTCGCCTTGGCGACGATCTCGTGCCAGTCGGCCCCGCCGAGGCGGAAGCTCTGGGCACGCTCGTAGACCGTCTCCTTCAGCATCCCGCTCGCCTGGAGCGCCTGGCGCGCGAAAACGTCGCGCTGCTCGGGCGTGTTGGGCGCCGGCGCAAAGGACTGCGCGACGATCATGATCGGCTGTTCGGCCTCCTGCACGACATCCTTGGGGCCGTCCGTCATGAGGATCGCGCTGCCGCCCATCGCCCGCACGGGCCTGAAGCCCGCCTGATCCGAAACCTTGAAGGGAAGGGCCGCCACCTGCTGATCCACCGTCAGCGGGGGACGGAGCGCGACCGTCTTCAGCGCCGCCTTGACGTCGTCCTGGGCCGGCTGCGCGGCCCCGGGCGGCAGCTGCGCGATCACCAGGGCCGTGAGGCTCGGATCGCCGATGAGGAGCATCGATTTCGGCACCGTGCGGCCGTTCTCGGTCTGCTCCCCGGAGACGAGCGTCGCGTCAGCCTTTCCGACCTTCAGTTTGTCGCGCGACTTGGCGGCGAAACCCTGCTTCTTCAGGGCCTCTTCCCCGAGGCTGGCTTCGATGCTGGGGAAGGCTTCCGCCGGCATCTCGATCGCCATGATGGCGGCGCCGGTGACGGGATCGTGGAACCCGGAGACGCCGCGTGTCGGCTTCATGGCCTTGGGTGGGACCAGGCCGATTCGCGAGCCGGGCGGGAAGACTGGTTCCGCCGCGAACGCCACCCCGGCGGCGAGAGCGGCCACTATGGTTGTCGTGAGACGAAGCATCTTCGCTCGCTAAACTGAGAGGGTGTTTGAAGGAGCGCCGAAAGCAGGCGGAAACGTGACCTCCTGCGGCCCCGATGTCAAAGAGGGTCGACCCGCCGCAGAGTGAGGTTTATCCGCCCGCCGCCCTCGACCAGGCTCGACGTGCCCGGGACGATGCGGTCGATCCCGTGGAAGACGAGGCGCGCCGGCCCGCCGAACACGAAGGCATCGCCGGAGCGGAGCTGGATCGATCGCGTCCTGTCCCGCCGGTCGCCTCCGCCGATGCGGAAGACCGCCGTTGCGCCGAGCGACAGTGATACGACCGGGGCGTCGAACTCGCGCTCGTCCCGGTCCTGGTGGAGGCCCATGCGGGCCTCCGGCCCGTAGAAGTTGATCAGGCAGGCCTGGGCCGGCTGCGGAAAACCGGCCAGATCGCGCCATGCCGCCAGCAGCGTCGGCGGCATCGGCGGCCACGGCTCTCCCGTCTCCGGGTGGGTGGGCTGGTACCGATACCCGTCGGTGTCCGAGACCCAGCCCAGATCGCCGCAATTGGTCATCCGGACCGTGAAGGGCTTGCCGGTCCGGGGCATGCGCGGCGTGAAGAGCGGCGCCCGCCGGATGATCGCGTCGATCTCGGCCAGGAGCGTCTCCTGGGCTGCGCGATCGAGATAATCCGGAACATAGGTCAGGCCCGGCCCGAGCTGCAGGGCCGGCGCCTTCGCGCTGGCGGGCAGGCCGTCCTGCGCGCTCCCGCTCAAAGATCCGAAAGGCCGAGCACGTCGGCCATCGTGTAGAAGCCCGGCGGCTTCCCGCCCGCCCAGAGGGCCGCCTTGACGGCCCCGCGGGCGAAGATGGCGCGGTCCTCCGCACGGTGCGTGAGTTCGATCCGCTCGCCTGCCCCGGCGAAGATGACGCTGTGCTCGCCCACGACCGTGCCGCCGCGCAGGGTGGCGAACCCGATATCGCCCGGCACCCGCGCCCCGGTATGGCCGTCGCGGACCCGCACCGAGCGTTCGGAGAGCGCCACTGCCCGTCCCTCCGCGGCGGCCTCGCCGAGAAGCAATGCGGTGCCCGAAGGCGCATCCACCTTCATGCGGTGGTGCATCTCCAGCACCTCGATGTCCCAGTCGGTCCCGAGGGTGGCGGCGACCTTGCGGACCAGCCCCGCCAAAAGGTTCACGCCGAGCGACATGTTGCCGGACTGCACGATGCGGGCGCGGCCCGCGGCGCCTCGCAGAGCCTGGAGGTCGTCCTCGGACAGACCGGTCGTTCCCACGACATGAACGAGACCCGTGGCGGCAGCGGTCTCGGCGAAGCGGCGGGTCGCCGCCGGGGCGGTGAAATCGAGGACGCCATCCGCCTCGCGGAAGGCGGCCGCCGGGTCATCCGTGATCGGAACGGAGAGGCGCCCGATGCCGGCGAGCAGGCCGGCATCCTCCCCGAGGGCGAGGGAGCCCGGCTGCTCGACCGCCGCGGCGAGCCGGCACCCCGGCTCCTCCTCGATCGCCCGGACGAGCATCCGACCCATCCGGCCTGCAGCGCCCACAACTACCAGCCGCATCTCGTCCATCCTGTCCGTTCAGGCCCCGGGCTGCGGCCCGTCGTAGCCCTCGATGATGATCACGTCCATCTCGGCGCCGCCCTTCTGCTTCGCCTTGGCGGCCTGGTATTCGGGTGACTGCCAGCAGGCGAGCGCCGACTCGTAGGACGGGAACTCGATCACCACGTTCCGGGCGCGGCTCGTACCCACCGGGTTCTCGAACTTGCCCGCCCGCACCAGGAAACGGCCGCCGAACTTGGCGAAGGCGACACCGTTCGAGGCGGCGTACTCCTTGTAGCTCTCCACGTCGTGCACATCGACACGCGCTACCCAATAGGCCTTCGGCATCCGCCCTCCCCGCCAGGCTCCTTGCCTGGGCTTCCCGAGTTGACTGGTTTGTTGACTAGCGAGAGGCTCTCATCACGGCAACAACGCCGGCCCGCATAGCGGGCTCTCTCGCCGCGTCGGCAAGCACGGCTCCGGGTTGCTCCCGGTCGCGATGCCCCGGTCGAACTCGCGGAGAGCGGGTGGCAGCCCCCGCGCCCCCATCGACCTGATCGTGCTGCTCTGGTGATCAGCGGCTGCGGTAGACCCAGACCCGCGCGGGCGGCATGTTGCGCCAGATCCGCTCCGAGGCGGTCACGACATAGTTCGGGGATCGCGCCGGGATCGGCGGTACCACGGCATAGGTGAACTGGACGAAGGGTGCGCCCGGGCGGGACAATTCGTGCGCGGCGGAAACGAGCTGCATGCGCTGCTGCACGGGCTTGGTGAAGAGCGGCAGGCTGGAGATGAAGCCCGAACAGGGCTCGCTCACCACGCCGGCGAGGGTCTCCTTCACGTCGTAGGCGTCGCCGCAGACGATGGCGGCCCGCGGAAAACGCCGCTTCAGCAGCTGGGCGAACTCGGGATTGAACTCGACGAGGACGAGGCGCTCCTGCTCGATGCCGCAGCGAACGAGCGCGTCCGTCACCGGGCCCGTGCCTGGCCCGAGTTCCACCACCGGCCCTTGCGCACGGGGGTCGATGTAGGACGCCATGGCCTGCGCCAGATACCTGCTCGACGGGGCGACGGCGCCGGTCAGCAGCGGGCGCTCGATCCAGGAGCGGAGGAATCGGGCCTCGTCCTCGAACCTGTCACGGCCGAAGAGACGCTTCCGCGGCGCCGGTTTCCGGGAAAGTTGAAGCAACGACTCGTCCCCCGCGACCCGGCCGAAGCTGGGCAGCTACACAATGCGATTATGCGCGACTTGATCCACCGATACCGTCGAAGAAATCACGCACCCGAGCGAAAAATCCACTGCTTTCAGGGTGCGTGTCGCCCGACGATTCGCGCTCGAACTCGAGAAGGAGCTCGCGCTGGCGGCGGGTGAGGTTCTGCGGCGTCTCGACGGCGACCTGGATGTAGAGGTCGCCGATATCGCGCGACCTGAGCACCGTCATTCCCTTGCCGCGGAGCCTGAACTGGCGACCGGACTGCGTCCCTTCCGGCACCTTCACGCGGGCATCGAGCCCGTCGAGGGTCGGGACGGTGAACTCGCCGCCGAGCGCTGCGGTCACGAGGGAGATCGGCACCTGGCAGAAGAGGTCCGCCCCGTCCCGCTGGTAGAACGGGTGCGGCTTGATCGAGACGAAGATGTACAGGTCGCCCGCCGGGCCGCCCCTGACGCCGGCCTCGCCCTCACCCGCGAGACGGATGCGCGTGCCGTCCTCGACGCCCGCCGGGACGTTGACGGTCAGCGTCCGCTCGCGCGTGACGCGGCCCGCCCCGCTGCAATTCGGGCAGGGATCGTCGATGACCTCCCCGCGGCCGTGGCAGTTCGGGCAGGTGCGCTCGATGGAGAAGAACCCCTGCGCCGCGCGCACCCGGCCCGCGCCGCCGCAGGTCGGGCAGGCGCGCGGCTTCGAGCCCGCCTTGGCACCCGTGCCGGAGCAGACCTCGCAGGACACGGATGTCGGGATGGTGATCGACGCCGTCTTGCCGGCATAGGCCTCCTCGAGCGTGACCTCGAGGTTGTAGCGCATGTCGGTGCCGCGCTCGCGGCCCGGCCCGCCGCCCCGTCCGGCCCGCGCGCCGCCGAAGAACGTGTCGAAGATGTCCGACATGACGTCGCCGAAATCGGCGCCGAAGCCGGGACCACCCGGCCCTCCCCCGCCCTGGAAGGCGGCGTGGCCGAACCGGTCGTAGGCGGCCCGCTTCTGCCCGTCGGAGAGGACCTGGTAGGCCTCGTTGATTTCCTTGAACTTGACCTCGGCCTCGCCATCCCCCGGATTGCGGTCGGGGTGATACTTCATGGCGAGCTTGCGGAAAGCCGTCTTGAGCTCGCCCTCCGCCACGGTGCGGGAGACGCCGAGCACCTCGTAATAGTCGCGCTTTGACATTGGTCGCCGCTTAGACCCCCAAACACGTCATGGCCGGGCTTGGCCCGGCCATTCACGCTCTGCCGCCCCGATCCTCAGCAAGATGGCCGGGGCAAGCCCGGCCACGGCAGCAGTTCCGAAACGGCGATTACGCCCGCTTCTTCTTGTCGTCGTCGACATCCTGGAAGTCGGCGTCAACGACATCGTCCTTCTTCGAGGCACCGGACCCGGCCTCGCCGGCGGGCTCGGCACCCGCCTCGCCCTGCGAAGCCTTGTACATCGCCTCGCCGAGCTTCATCGAAGCCTGCATCAGGTCGTTGGTCCGGCCCTTGATCGCCTCGACATCGTCGCCCGTCAAGGCGGTGCGAAGCGCCTCGATGGCCGATTCGATCGAAGACTTGTCCGCGGCCTCGACCTTGTCGCCATGCTCGGCGACCGACTTCTCGGTCGCGTGGATCATGGCCTCGCCCTGGTTGCGGGCCTCGACAAGCTCACGCCGCTTCTTGTCCTCGGCAGCGTTCGCCTCGGCTTCCTTGACCATCTTCTCGATGTCGGCTTCCGACAGGCCACCGGACGCCTGGATGCGGATCTGCTGCTCCTTGCCGGTCGCCTTGTCCTTCGCCGAGACGTTGACGATGCCGTTGGCGTCGATGTCGAACGTGACCTCGATCTGCGGCATGCCGCGCGGCGCCGGCGGGATCCCCATCAGGTCGAACTGGCCGAGCAGCTTGTTGTCTGCCGCCATTTCGCGCTCGCCCTGGAAGACCCGGATCGTCACCGCGTTCTGGTTGTCCTCGGCAGTCGAGAAGGTCTGGGACTTCTTGGTCGGGATGGTCGTGTTCCGCTCGATCAACCGGGTGAACACGCCGCCGAGCGTCTCGATGCCGAGCGAGAGCGGGGTCACGTCGAGAAGGAGCACGTCCTTCACGTCGCCCTGGAGAACGCCGGCCTGGATGGCGGCGCCGATCGCGACGACCTCGTCCGGGTTGACGCCCTTGTGGGGCTCCTTCCCGAAGAACTGCTTCACGACCTCCTGCACCTTCGGCATGCGGGTCATGCCGCCGACGAGCACCACCTCGGCGATGTCGCCGGCCGTCAGGCCCGCGTCCTTCAGCGCCTTGCGGCAGGGCTCGATCGTCTTCTGGATCAGGTCGTCGACGAGGCTCTCGAACTTGGCGCGCGACAGCTTGAGCGCGAGGTGCTTCGGACCAGTAGCATCCGCCGTGATGTACGGCAGGTTGATCTCGGTCTGAGCGGCCGACGACAGCTCGATCTTCGCCTTCTCGGCAGCTTCCTTCAGGCGCTGCAGGGCGAGCTTGTCCTTCGTCAGGTCGATGCCCTGCTCGCGCTTGAACTCGGCCGCCAGGTACTCGACGACGCGGTTGTCGAAGTCCTCGCCGCCGAGGAACGTGTCGCCGTTCGTCGACTTCACCTCGAACACGCCGTCGCCGATCTCGAGGATCGACACGTCGAAGGTGCCGCCGCCGAGGTCATAGACCGCGATCGTGCCGGAGGACTTCTTGTCGAGACCGTAGGCGAGCGCCGCCGCCGTGGGCTCGTTGATGATGCGCAGGACTTCGAGGCCGGCGATCTTGCCGGCGTCCTTGGTGGCCTGGCGCTGCGCGTCGTTGAAGTAGGCCGGAACCGTGATGACGGCCTGCGTGACGGGCTGGCCGAGATACGACTCTGCCGTCTCCTTCATCTTCTGCAGCGTGAAGGCGGAAATCTGCGATGGCGAGTACTTCTTGCCATCCGCCTCGACCCAGGCATCGCCGTTGTCGCCGCGCACGATCTTGTACGGGACAAGGCCGATGTCCTTCTTGGTCATCGGGTCGTCGAAGGTGCGCCCGATCAGGCGCTTGATGGCGAAGAAGGTCCGGTCGGGGTTCGTGACCGCCTGGCGCTTGGCAGGCTGGCCGACGAGCCGCTCGCCGTCATCCGTGAAGGCCACGATGGACGGGGTCGTCCGCGCGCCTTCCGCATTCTCAATGACCTTCGGCTGCGAACCCTCCATCACGGCGACGCAGGAGTTCGTGGTGCCGAGATCGATACCGATCACTTTACCCATGGGGGGATCCCTCGTTCCTTAAGCAGACCACCGGGCCCCTCGCGAGGCAGCCCGGTCCATGGCTCTGTTCTTGCGTGAAGTCGGAAAGGTGCGACAGCAGGCTTTCGGCCGGACCGGCGCTGCCCTCCCGTGACATCCGATATAGGCCCGGCGCTTAGGCCTTCAAGACAACTTGTGGGTCACGTGACACTTTTCGGCCACATGGGCCGCATGGCTCACACGCGCCAGCGGCCGTTTCGCCTGACGAGAACGGTGGCGCCCACCGGGACCCGCTCATAAAGATCCACGATGTCCTCGTTGAGCATGCGGACGCAGCCCGAGGACACCTGCTCGCCGATGGACCAGGGCTCGTTGGTGCCGTGGATGCGGAAGAGCGTGTCGCGGTTGCCCTGGTAGAGGTAGAGCGCCCGGGCCCCGAGGGGATTGTCGATGCCCGCGTCGCGCGTCCCGGAGGATGCGATCTTCAGGCTGACCATCGTGGTGGTCGGGTTCCAGGTCGGCCACTTGCCCTTGCGGCCGACACGGGCGACCCCTCGCCACGAGAAGCCCTGGCGGCCGACACCGACGCCATACCGGACCGCCGTTCCGTCATCCTGGACGAGGTAGAGAAAACGCTCGTCGATATCGACGATGATGGTCCCGGCCCGCTGGTCGCCCTTGTAGGGCACGACCTGCCGGGCGAGCTCCGGCTTCATGAGGCGGCGGTCGACCAGGTAGTAGTCGTGCGGCTCGTCCTTGACCGTACCGATGTACCAGCGGTCGTACTCGGAATCCGCCGCCTGCTGAGGCGGCACGGCCGCCATCTGGGTCGACTGGCAGGCGGCGAGAGGCAGGCCGGCCAGCAGGCCGAAGAAGGCGCGTCGGGAGGTCATGATCTACGATGGATCAGAATCGGATCGCCTGACCTACCCTAGGGGACCTATGTTCGTTGTGCCTTCCGGGCCACAGGTGGGCCTTCGCCATCGCAACATGAGGGCGAGTTCGGGTCGAGCTCAGGCGCCCTCGACAGGCCGAGGTGCCTCGAAAGGCCGATGAACGCTGCCAGCCGCTCGCTTCGATAGGCCGTGACGTCGAGACCGGCGTAATCCAGGAAGCCCTGCCCCGTGCGCAGGCCGATGCGGCCTTCCTCCATGTTCCGATGGATTACCTCGGGTGCGCGATACCGCTCGTTGCCGAGCGCGCCCTCCAGGTAGCGGCTGGCGTGGAAGAGGATGTCGCCGCCGCCCCAGTCGATGAATTCCAGGAGGCCCAGCACGGCGAAGCGGAAGCCGAAACCCACCCGGATCGCCTTGTCGATCTCTTCCGCCGAGGCGACCCCCTCCTCCACCATCCGGGCCGCCTCGTTCATGGCGAGCGCCTGGATCCGCGGCACGATGAAGCCCGGGCTCGACTTGCAGACGACCGGCACCTTGCCGATCCCCTCGAGAAGCGCCTTCAGCCGGTCCGTGACGGCCGGATCCGTCTTCCCGCCCGGCGATACCTCGACGAGGGGCACGAGGTAGGCCGGGTTCAGCCAATGGGCGTTGAGGAAGCGCTCGGGTCCGGCGACCGCGCCGGCCATGTCGTCGACCATGATGGTCGAGGTGGTCGAGGCGATGATGGCGTCGGGCTGCGCGAGGGCCGAGGCGTCGGCCAGGACCTCGCGCTTGAGTTCGAGGATCTCCGGCACCCCTTCGAAGATGATCGAGGCCTCGGACAAAGCCGCCCCGCGCCCGGACGCGGGAACGACGCCGACCCGCGAGGAGAGCTGGTCGACCGCTGAGGCGTCGAACAGCCCGAGGCCGGCGAGGCTCGCGAAGGTCGCGCGCACCTCCGCCAGTGCCGCGCTCTGGAGGTCTTGGAAGCCGGCCCCGTCGCGCTCCTTCACGTCGACGAGACGGACCTCATGGCCCGCATAGGCGAAGGCGACCGCAATCCCGCGGCCCATCCGGCCCGCGCCGAGGCAGGCGATGAGGGGGCGGTTCATCAGAAGCCGGCCCGGAGCAGCCGCTGCAGCCCACTGCGGTCGAACTCGCCCAGCCCGAGATCGGCGAGGGTGCGGCTCCCCACCTCGCCTGCATCGGCGCAGATCGCCCGTCCGATCGCCAGGAAGGCGCGGGCCAGCGGCGTCTCGACGCCGGCCAGTTCGGCCACGGAGACCAGGAAGGACAGCCCGAGAAGCAGGTCCTCCCGCATGTAGCGGTGCTGGGTGAGGACCAGCGTCTCGCGCCAGTCGCCGGAATCGGTCAGGCGGTCATGCGAACCGCGGCCGTACATCCACTCGGTGCCCTCGCGGGCGTAGTGGTCGGCAAGCGGGAAATGCGGCGCGCCGTAGCCCAGCGCCTCGCGTACGCGCATCCGCTCGGCGTCGAGCTGGTCCGTGACGCGCCGGATCGCGGGCTGCGTGCCCTCCTTGTGGATGTCCCAGCGCTCGAAATGCTCGATCGGGCCGGCATTCATCACGATGAGCGGGGGGTGGATGATCGGCCCGGCATTCATCAGGGCGCCCGAAAGCGCATCGCCGCATGACGTGATCACGCCGGGGAACGCCTGCGCGATCACCGCCAGGGCCCGTCCGGAGGCGCTCGCCGGGAAGGTCCCGACCGGCAGGTGCTTGGCGCGCACGGTGATCGCGACCTCGCGCGGCCCGTGCTTGCGGGCGAGCCAGGGCAAGGTCCCGGTTTCGGCAAAGGCGATGCCCTCGGCCGTGCCCGCCTGCCGGGCAGCCTCGGCGAAGATCATCGACCCGAAGGTCGCCGGCGGCAGGAACACCACCTGCCCCGGCCTGAGATGCGGCGCGAGCGCAGCGGCGATATCGGGCTGCGCAAAGGCCGGCGCCGGGCACAGGATCAGGTCGGCGCCGTCCACCGCGGCAGCGATGTCGGTCGTCGCGAGCGCGAGCCTCGCTTCATGCCGGCCGGCATGGTCCTTGACCGTCAGGGTCGAGCCGTTCCGGACGAGGTCCCCGACCGCCTCTTCATCACGCCGCCACAGCCGCACCTCATGGCCGGCCAGCGCGAAATCACCCGCGGCGGCGAAGGATCCGTTGCCGCCGCCGAGTACCGCAATCCGCATCAAGCTCTCTCCCGCACCAGGTGGTGCTGCACCTTGCCGAGCGCGCTTTTCGGCAGCGCCTCGACAAAGACGAAATCCTTGGGCGCCTTGAACCGGGCGAGCTGGGACAGGACGTGGGCCGACAGGCTTTCCGCCGTGCAGGCGACCCCCGCCCGGACCACGACATGCGCGACCGGCACCTCGCCCCAGCGCGGATCGGGCCGGCCGACCACCGCGCATTCGGCCACCGCCTCGTGCTCCAGCAGGACGCGCTCGATCTCGGCCGGATAGATGTTCTCGCCGCCGGAGATCACGACGTTCTTCTTCCGGTCGTGGACATAGTAGGCGCCCGTGGCGTCCCGGGTGGCGATGTCGCCCGTGCGGAACCAGCCCTCGACGAGGCTCTCCCGCGTCGCCGCCGCGTTGCGCCAATAGGCGGAGAGGATCTGCGGCCCGCGCACCATGACCTCGCCCGAGGCCCCGTCCGGCAGGTCGCGGCCGGAATCGTCCACGATCCTCGCCTCGCAGAACGGCCCGGGCCAGCCGGTCGAGCCTTCCGGACGCGGGCCGCCGAGCCGGGTGTAGATCGAGATCGGGCAGGTCTCGGTGGCGCCATAGACCTGGAGCACGGGGACGCCGCGCCGCTCAAAGGGATCGATCAGTCCCTGCGGCACATAGGTCGAGCCGGTCGTGATCGCCCGGAGGCTGGAGAGGTCCGCAGAGGCGAAGCCCGGATCCGCCAGCAGCGCGCCGAGCGTCGCCGGGACCAGGACCGTCAGGGTCGGCCGGTCGTCCGCGATGGCGGCGAGCGTCGTGTCCGGCGCGAAACGCGAGTGAATCGTGACGGTGGCGCCGTGATGCAGCGCCGGCGTCGTCTGGATGTTCAGCCCGCCGACATGGAAGAACGGCAGCACGGTGAGGACATGATCGTCCGACGTGAGCCCGTGCATGTGCTGGCTCATGACGCCGTTCCAGACGAGCGCCTGCTGCGCCAGCACGGCACCCTTGGGACGCCCGGTCGTGCCGGACGTGTAGACGACGAGCAGCGGATCCGTGAGCCTCCCGTCGCCCGCGCTCTCGCCCTCGAGAGAGGCGAGCAGCTCGCCGAGGCTCCCGGGTCCGTCCCCCACGGACAGCACGGGCAGGTTCGGGCGCGCTTCGGCGAGCTCCGCCGCCTCACCGGCAAAATGCGCATCGGCGACCAGCAGCGCCGGATCGGCATCCCCGAGGATATAGGCGAGTTCCGGCCGGGCGAGCCGCCAGTTCAGCGGGACCAGCATCGCCCCGAGCCGCGCGCAGGCATAGAGGAGGACGAGCGTATCCGGATGGTTCAGCGCGAGGACCGCGACCCGGTCCCCCTTCCCTATTCCGAACCCCGTAGCCAGCGCCGCCGCCGCGCGCTCAATGCGGCCGCTCAGCGCGCGGTAGGCGATCGTCTCCCCCTCGAACCGGAGCGCGACCTTCCCGGGCGCGAAGGCGGCATTGCGAGCGATGACGTCCGCGAGGTTCACGGTTCCCCTCCCCCTTCTCCCCGCGACCGCGGGAAGAAGTCGAGCCGCGGTTGTCCGCGACCGGATGACGGGCAGCGCGCAAGGCCCCTCACCCGGGCGGCGCTTCGCGCCTGCTCGACCTCTCCCCGCTGCACGGGGAGAGGGGACGATGCCCTCATCCTCACTCGTCCGTCTCGCCCGGCTCGTAGAGGGCGGCCCGGCCGATCCGGTCGACGCAGAGCTCGGCCGTCCAGGGCAGCATGAGCGCGCCGCAGCGGCTGTCGCGGTAGATGCGCTCGAGAGGCAGCGACTTCAGCATGGACTGCCCGCCGCAGGTCCGGATCGCCAGGCGCGCGATGTCGTTCGCGCCCTCCATGACGGCGTATTGCGCCGCCCATGCCCGGATCACCTGATCCTTTGACGGGTCGGGACCGGCCTCGGAGATCGCCTGGAACCAGGTCGCCTTCAGCTGCTCGAGCTTGATCCGCATCTCGGCGACGGCGATCTGCTTGGTCGGGTACTGACGCCGCTTCACCGGGGGCGTTCCGGGCTGCTCGCCACGGAGATAGCGCACCGTGAAGTCGTAGGCGGCCTGCGCCTGGCCGACATAGGTCGGCGACAGCGTCAGGAACATGTGCGGCCAGCGCGAGGCCGCCTGGAAATAGGTGCCGCGCGGCATAAGGGCCGCATCTTCCGGCACGAACACGTCCTTGAAGATCAGCGTGCGCGAGACCGTGCCGCGCATGCCGAGCGGGTCCCAGTCGCCCACGACCGAGACGCCCTCGGCCTTGGCCGGGATCGCGAGGTACAGCGTATTGCGCCGCGAAGCCTTCTCGTCCGGCCCCACCTCCGTGCAGAGGATCCCGTAGTAATCGGCATGGCCGGCGAGCGAGGCGAAGATCTTCTTGCCCGAGACGAGCCAGCCCCCCTCCGTCGCCACCGCCCGCGTCTCGAAGGCGACGCCGCCGGCGGCCGCTGCGCCCCCTTCGGAGAAGGGCTGCGAATAGATCGCGCCGTCCTCGACGATGCGGCGGTAATGCAGCGCGCGCCGCGCCTCGTGCTCCGCGCGCTCGACCTCGTTCAGGTCGAGGTCGTCGACGATCGCGCCCGACCAGAGCGTCGAGCAGACATGCATGTTCCAGGAGAGCGCCGTCGCGCCGCAATAGCGGCCGATCTCGGCCGCGACGATCGAGTAGGTCCGGTAATCGGCGCCGGAGCCGCCCTGGTCCTTTGGAATGCAGATCCCGAGGAGACCCGCCTTGTGCAGGTCCGCGTAGTTCTCCGTCGGGAAACGGGCCTCGCGGTCATAGGTGGCCGCGCGCCCGGCAAAGACCGTCTGGGCCAGTGCCCGAGCCCGGTCGGCCAGCGCGGCCGTGTGTGCGGAGAGGCGGAACGCCTTCGGGTCGAACAGAGGTGGATCGAGATCCGCCGGCGCGGCGGCGGCTTCGAAAAGGTCCGGGGCGCTGGTGCTCACGGGAAATCCTTGGCTCAGAGACGGCGCGAGAGGAAGTCGAGGACCGCGGCATCGAAGGCGTCCGGCGCCTCCGCGAAGGCGAGATGGCCGATGCCGTCGAGGCAGACATATTCCGCGCCAGGGATCTTCTCGGCCATCTTGGCGACGGTGGGCGCAGGCGCATTCCCGTCCTTGGAGCCGGCGAGCGCCAGGGTCGGAACCGCGATCCGCGCGAGCGCCGCGCGCTGGTCGAAGCCGACGAGCGCGAGCACGCTCGCCCGCCAGGTCTCCTCCGGCACCGCGGCGGCCGAGGCTTTTGCGAGTTCGAAGGCGCCCGGATGGGGATCCTCGCCGAGCAGGGAGGCGGCGATGGTCGGCGCGAGCGACTGCATCGTCTCGCCGCGGTCGAGCGGGCCGAGGCGGGCGGCCACGAACTCCTCCGCCCAGCGCGGATCCTTGCCGCCGAAGGCGGGCGTCGTCTGCGCGAGCACCGCCGCCCGGACCGGCCCGAGCGCCTCGGCCATGTAGGTCTGGACGATCATGCCGCCGATCGAATGCCCGACCAGCACCGGCTCGCGGAGGCCGAGCGCCGCGACGAAAGCCGCGACCGCCTCGGCATAGGTCCTCATGCTGGTCTCGGGGAGCGGCTGCGACCCGCCATAGCCCGGCAGGTCGAGCGCGATGGCCCGGAAGCGCGGTGCGAAGCTCCGGAGCTGGTTGGTCCAGAGCCGCGCGCCGCCTCCGACGCCGTGCAGGAATACGACCGGCGTGGAATCCGGCGCGCCTGCAGCCAGATAGCTGAAGCGCCCGTCCGGGGTCGTCGTCGCCTGGTCCATCTGCTCTCTTCCCGTTCGTCTGCACGATAACGTGGCCGCCCGGGATGAAAAGAAGATCTTTTAAGCTTCAAGCATTCCGGTCTAGCCTTCGGCCATCGTCTGTAATGGCGCCCGGCCGGGCAGTCACGGAGCCGAGATGATCCAGCGCGACGCCTGCCTCGCACGGGACCGGGACGATCCCCTCGCCTTTGCCCGCGAGCGCTTCGAGCTGCCGGCGGGCGTGATCTATCTCGACGGCAACTCGCTCGGTGCGCTGCCGAAATCCGTGCGGCCGCGGATCGACGAGGTGATCGCGCGCGAATGGGGCGGGGACCTGATCGCCTCCTGGAACAAAGCCGGCTGGTACACCGCGCCAGGCCGGGCCGGGGCGAAACTCGCCCGCCTGCTCGGCGCGAAACCCGGCGAGGTCACGGTCACGGATTCGATCTCGGTGAACCTCTTCAAGCTGCTCGTCGCAGCGGCCAGGATGCGGCCCGGGCGGCGCGAGATCCTGGCCGAGGCCGGCAACTTCCCGTCCGACAACCACATCGTCGAGAGCGCCGCCCGGATGCTCGGCCTCGCGACGCGCTTCGTGCCCGCCGGCGAGATCGCGGCCGCCGTGACGGAGGAGACGGCGGTCGCGACGCTCAGTCATGTGAACTACCGCACGGCCGAGATGCAGGACATGGCGGCCGTGACCGCCGCCATCCACGCGGCCGGCGCGCTCGCCATCTGGGACCTCGCCCATTCCTCCGGCGCGGTCGAGCTCGACCTCGACGGGTCGGGCGCGGATTTCGCCGTGGGCTGCGGCTACAAGTACCTGAACGGGGGCCCGGGCTCGCCCTCCCACATCTTCGTCGCCGAGCGGCACCAGGCCGCCTTCGACCAGCCGCTCCAGGGCTGGTTCGGCCATGCCGACCCCTTCCGCTTCGACGACGGCTTCGCGCGGGCGCCCGGCATCCGGGCGGCGCTCTGCTCCACCCCTCCGATGCTGTCGCTCCTCGCCTTCGAGGCCGCGCTCGACGCGTTCGAGGGCGTCGAGATGCGCGCGGTCGCCGCCAAGGGCCGAGCCCTCTGCGACCTGTTCATCGCACTCACGGACGAGCGGCTCGCGCGGTTCGGCGTGACGCTCGCGACCCCGCGCGAGGCAGCGCGCCGGGGCAGCCACGTGTCGCTCCGCCACCCGGAGGCCTTCGGCATCGTGCGCGCGCTGATCGCCCGCGGCATCGTCGGTGACTTCCGCGCGCCGGACGCGATGCGGTTCGGCTTCGCGCCGCTCTATATTCGCTTCGCCGACATCTACGACGCGGTCCTGGCCATGGAAGAGGTCATCGGCACGCAAGCCTGGCGCGACCTCGCGCCGGTCGAGGCGGGAGCGGTCACGTGACCAGTCGGGAAAAGCCGTCCGCTCATCCCGGCGGAAGCCGGGATCCGGGCACAATCCGCCCGGGAGAGCAGGCAGCAGCGTGGCACGACGCCAAGCTCGATTTCCGTCGGGACATGTCCTACGCGGATTATCTCGATCTCGACCGCATCCTCGCCGCCCAGCATCCGCTCTCCGAGGACCGCAACGAGCTGCTCTTCATCATCCAGCACCAGGTCTCGGAGCTCTGGATGCGGCTGATGCTGCACGAGATCGACGGCGCGATCGCGGCGATCCGCGAGGACCACCTGCCGCAGGGCTTCAAGGCGCTGGCGCGCGTCTCGCGCATCATGGAGCAGCTCGTGAACGCCTGGAGCGTGCTCGCGACCATGACGCCCTCCGAATACAGCGTCATCCGCCCGCATCTCGCCAATTCCTCGGGCTTCCAGTCCTTCCAGTACAGGGCGATCGAGTTCCGCCTCGGCAACAAGAACGCGGCCCTGATCGAGCCGCACCGGCACGATCCCGCCCGGCTGGCGGTCGTCGAGGCGGCATTCGCCGAGCCCTCGCTCTACGACGAGGCAGTTCGCTGCCTCGCCCGAAGGGGCTTTCCGATCGCGCCCCGGGTTCTCGAGCGCGACCTGCGGGAGCGCATGCCGGAGGACGATTCGATCCTCGCAGCCTGGACGGAGGTCTACCGGGAGCCCGACCGCCATTTCGACCTCTACGAACTCGCCGAGGAACTGGTCGACGTGGAGGAGGCGTTCCGGCTCTGGCGCTTCCGCCACGTCGCGACGGTCGAGCGCATCATCGGCTTCAAGCGCGGCACCGGCGGGACGGCCGGCGTCGCCTATCTGCGCAAGATGCTGGACGTAGTGCTGTTTCCGGAATTGTGGCGCCTCCGCACCGAGCTCTGACGGGAAGGCGGGTCTCGCCGCCGCCCGTGCCGCGGGGGCGCCGCAGTCGCGCCCGGCAGCCCCCCTGCCCTTCCGTGAGACACTTTCGGTGGAAAGCTTCCGCCCAAACCTGCCGAGACCGGTTGCCAAGCCGCCCAAGAGCCTTTATCTCACCGCTCGTCCGAGGCGCCACGAGCCGCCCGCGACAGGCGCCCGTAGCTCAGCTGGATAGAGCACCAGACTACGAATCTGGGGGTCAGAGGTTCGAATCCTTTCGGGCGCGCCATTTAAATCAAGCACTTAGCACCGATACCAACTCTTGCCGCTGACTCTGGTGACCAAATGGTGACCAAGCCTGCTGCATCGAAGGACGGCCTGACTAACTGCTGAAGTCTTGACCTGCCCCCGCTGCTGACATTGAGAGTCTCCGCTTGCGGGCGCTTTCCCATCGCAGGGAGCGGTCTCGGCCTCTGAGGACGACGCTACCGAGGGGCCGAACGTCGTCCTCTCCGTCCGGCTAGGGGTGCCACTCGGTGAGATCGAGAACCTTTCCGCCGAGCTTCTGGAACGCGCGCTGACGGCAGGAGAAGACGATGATCTGCTGGTTTCTGGATTGCCGGTGGAGCGCGTCGAACATTCTTTCGATGCGGTCGTCGTCCGAGTAGACGAGCGCGTCGTCGAGGATGACGGGCGCCGGCCGGCCGTTGCGGGCGAGTAGCCTTGCGAAGGCCAGCCGGGTGAGCACCGACAGCTGTTCGCGCATTCCGCCGCTCAGGCGCTCGACCTCCTCCTCCTGGCCGTTGCGCCGGATCTTGTTGGGCAGGAGCGTCTTGTCGTCGAACGTGATCGCCACGTCGTCGAAGAGCAGCCCGAGAAGAGGCTTCAAATCCGTCATCACGGGCTTCAGATAGAGTTCGCGCGCCTCGGCGCGGGCGCTTTCGAGAGCCGAGCGGAGCCGCTGCAGGACCGCGACCTCCTTCTCGAACGCCGCGACGCGGGCCGAGGCGGCGGAGAACGCCTCCGCGGTTTCCCGCCACGTCTCTTCCACGGCCTCGTCGGAGCGCGTGCGGATCTCGGCGTTCCAGCCGGCGATGCTTTCGCGGAGCGAGGCGATCTCCTTCTCGGCCGCAGCCTCGACGGAGCGCGCGCGGTCGAACTTCGCTTCGGCCAGGTCCAGGTCGGCAGCACTCTCCCGCAGCTGCTCGACCTTCGCCTGGGCCGCGGCCAGCTGCCGCTCGAGATCCTCCTGCGTGCTCGCCAGCTCCTGCTCGCGTTCCTTGCGCTGCGCGTCCGGTCCGAGCGTCGCTTCGGCTGGCGTGAGCTCCGCGTGCAGCTTGGCCAGCGTCGCCTCGGTCTGCACGAGGGCGGCTTCGGCGCTCGCCCGCCGAGGCTCGGCCTCGCGCAGAAGCTGCCGGGCCGCCTTTCGCCGCTCCTCGGCGTCGGCGAGGGACGATCGGACCTGCGCGGGGTCCTCTTTCACCTCGAGGGCCGCGAGGTCGATCGCCTCGAGCCCCGCAATTTCCGCCCTGAGCGTCGGAATACCCTTCGGGGCGAGCAGCGGAAGCCGGGCGCGCAACTCCCGGATATCCGCCTCCAACTGCTGCGAGCGGAGCTGCCTCTCCTGGGCGGCGGCAAGATCCTCGACCCCCATGGAGGCGAGCAGGGTTCGCCGCTTCCGCTCGGCCTGTTCGAGGCGGTCGTCGTTCTTGGGCGGCTGGTTCGAGTGCAGCGTGATCGTGCCGATGCCCGGCACGGCCAACCGGGCCCGGCCCTCATAGGTACGCTGCTCGCCGCCATTCAGCGGAACGCCATCCATCGTCACGAGACGGGCGGATACGCCGTCATAGTCCACGGTGACGGACGGTCGGGCCGCATGCTCGATGGCGCGCAGCGTGGCGAGCTCGACCTCCAGAGCCTGCAGCTCGCCGATCGCGCCTGGCGGGATTTTCGTCAGCGCGAGTTCCGCCTCGGCCGCCTCGAGCGCATCGCGGGCGGCCTCGGCCTGGTGCAGTTGCTCCCGCAGCTCGGCGAGCCGCTCCCAGGCCTCGCGCGCCTTCAGCGCCGCATCCAGACGCTCCAGCAGCTTACGGTCCGCCTCCTCCTTCGCCTCTGCCGCTTCGGCATCGGCGGTCGCTGTGCCGATCGCATCGGCGATCTCATGGCGCAACGCGAGGGCGTCGCTCCGCCGCCGCTCCGCCGCCTGTATCTCCTTTCGCAGCTCGCCCGCCACCTGGAGGGCATGCCTGAACGCCTTCAGATTGCGGTCGGCGCCATCTCGCCGCTCCCGGACGAGCTTCAGCTCCGCCTCCGCGGTCTTCAGCATCTCGCCCTGCGCCTTCGCGGCGTCGAAGGCCGCCTGCGCGGCCTCGATCGCCTTCCGCCGCTCCTGCCGGTGCTCGGGCGTGTCGAGCTCGGCCAGGCGCTTCATGGCGATGGCTCGCCGGTCCAGAGCCTGGCGCAGCGCGGCGACCTCGGCGCGCAGCCTCTCCTCGTCCGCCGCGAGCCGATCGCGCTCCTGGATGGCGGCGGCGTAGCGCCCGCCGGCCTTCGGCCCCTTCTTGGTCACCAGCTTGTCGAGTTCGTCGACCACGGTCGCCATGATCTCGGCCATGCGTCGGCCGCCGGTCACCGCTTCCACCTCGCCCTGCACGGATTCCAGCAGGCTCGCCCGGACCTGCTTCTCGCTGTCCTCCTCGGCCTTCGGGCGCTTTTCGATCCCGGTGACGCCCTGGCGAACCCAGAGCAGGCCGGCCGGCCCGGCCGTTCCGCCCCTCACCAGCCCCGCGATGAAATTTTCCGCCTCGTCGGCCTGCGCGACCAGCCTGCCGCTGTCGAGATCGGTCACCTGGGCCGAGCGGCCGCTATAGAACTGCTTCGTTATCCGGAAACGCCCCTCGGCCGTGGCGATCTCGGCCTCGATCAGCGGGCTGCCGCCGCTGTAAGGCCGCAGGTTGCGGACATCGCCGGACGAGCTCGAATGCGGCTGGAAGAACAGCGCGTGCAACGCCTCGAAGCTGGTCGACTTGCCGAACTCGTTCGCGGCACACAGCACGTTCACGCCGTCGCCGATCCCTTCGATGGCGACACCGCGGCCGGCGAACCGCTTCACGTTGTAGAGGCGCAGGGCCGAGATCTTCATGGCGCGACCGCCTGCGCGTAGGAGTGAAGCCGGGCAAGGGCCGCCCGTGCGATGTCGCGCTCGGACGCCGCGCGGGCCTCGTCGTTGGCCTCCGCGAGCAAAGCATTCGCGGCCTCGCGCAATGCGCCGGCGCGATCGATGCCGTCGAGGTCGCTCACGTTGCACTCCGTCGCGAGTTCACCGGCATCCAGTTCCAGAAAGGCGAAATCGGGAGCCGCCCGCTCGATCGCCTCGAACAAGGCCGTCCGGCCGGGCAGCCGGCAACGCCCCGTCGCCCTGATCCGCGCCAGCGTCTGCCGGCGATCCCTCGAGTCCGGCAACTGGTGCTCCAGGCGGTCCGGAGGATCATCGCCATCAAGGAGATGCAGCTCGATCGTGCGCCAGTCGAAGCTTGACGTCCTCAGGCAGGTCACCTCGGGCGGGGCATTCGGCCCGGCGATGCTCACGAGGCACGCCTCGCCCGGGCGCTCGTGCTTGAACCGGTCCGGCTCGGGCGTACCGCAATAACGCGTCCGCGCATCCACCTCGACCGGCCCGTGCCAGTCGCCGAGGCCGAGATAGGCGAGACCGGCCCTGCGCGCCCGGTCGGGCGCGATGACGTCCGCGGCGTTGGCCTCCTCGGAAAAGCTCTGCACCGCGCCGTGGGCGAGGCCGATGCGGAGCACTCCGTCCGATGTCGGCTCGCCATCCATCCATTCGGTCAGGTCTCGCCCGGGGCGGCGGGTCGTGCAGGGCGCCGGCAGCAGCACGACGCCGGCGTCGAGCTGGATGGGTCGGGCCTCGACCGCGAGCATGACGTTGTCGGGCGCCTCCGCCCGCAGCGTCGTCCAGAGTTGCGAGGCCTGGAGCGAATCGTGGTTCCCCGGCAGGATCACCCAGCGGAGCGATGCATGGTGCCGCATCTCCGCGAGCGCCTGCCGGCGGATATCGGGCGCGGGGGTCTCCGTATCGAACGTGTCCCCGGCGAGAAGGATCGTGGTCGCGCCGCCCTCTCGCGCGTGCTGCGCGAGCCGCCCGATCGCCGCGTGGCGCGCCTCCCGCAACCTGCTCGGCAGGTCGCCGGAGAAATTGCCGAAGCGCTTCCCGAGATGGAGGTCGCTCGTATGGATGAAACGGATCATGTCTGCGCGGGAGTTTGGGCTGTCGCCATGTGGGCGCGGGCGCGCGCGATCGCCTCGTCCAGCCGCGCACGTGCGACGGCAGCAAGGCGCTCGACGCCGAGAAGACGCGCGAGGTCCCGCGCCGGATCGGTCTGGTCCAGCAGGGCGGGGTGATCGACGACGACGCAGGCGAGCTCGGCGAGCGGCACCTCCGCGATCGACCGGCGGGATTCCGGGCTGCCCGGCCGACGATATGGGAGGATGTCCACGACGGCGCCCTTCCGCCAGATGAACTCGCCGCTCGACTCGACCGTGCGGTCGACGTCCTTGAGATGGAGATCGATCCTCTCGCGGATCCTGCCGCCGGTCCGGAGCCAGCCGTGGGCGCGGGAGATGCGCTGGGCCAGGATGTCCGCTCGGACCGGGCTCTCGGCCTCGATGACGGCCTCGACCATGCTGCGCAGCGTGTCGCGATAGCCGAGTTCGTAGAACGCGTCGGGATCTGCCCGGAAGCCGGAGAGATCGGCGAGCATGTACGAGCCCTGGTTCAAGGCGACCGAAGACGTCGCTGTTCCGGCAGCCATGCTCTCCGGTTCGGCGAGGCCGGGTTCGGCTATCGCCGAGACAAGCTCCGTCTCGGGAGAGCCGGCCGGGGCGGAAGGCTCTTCATCCGACGCGACGAGTGCTTCGTCGTCGCGGATTTCCTCGATCCCTTCGACCTCGTGGCCCATGTCCCAATGGGTTGCGACGTCTTCCTCCTGGACGGCGCGGCGCGCCCTGCTGTCCTCGAGCAGCGCCTGAAGGCTCTCGTGCAGCCGGTCGGCGCAGCCCCTGGCATCGAACCACCAATCGGTCGACCAGACCCGCAGGATGTTCCAACCGAGCCCTCGGAGGACCTGCTCGCGGACCTTGTCGCGGTCCCGGGCCGTCGCCGAGCCGTGATAGCTCGCCCCATCGCATTCGACGCCCGCCAGGTACGCACCGGCGAGGTCCGGGTGGCGGATGCCGAGATCGATCCGGAAACCCGAGATCCCGACCTGCGGCACCACCCTCCAGCCCCGCTGCTCCAGCTGCGCGGCCACCGCCTCCTCGAAGGGAGAATCGAAGCCGCCGACCGAACCCTCATCCTGGGCTGGAAGCGCGATCGCGCCCCGCTCCGCGTAGTCCAGGAAGGTCTTCAGATGCTGCACCGCCACCGCCTTGGTCCGAGACGGGTCGATCTGATCGGCGGTGAAACCTGAGAAAACAACAAGCTCCTGGCGCGATCGCGTCACCGCGACGTTGAGGCGCTTCTCGCCGCCATCCCGGTTCAGCGCGCCGAAATCCATCGTCAGCTTGCCGGCGGCATCCTTCCAGAACGTGATCGAGAAGAGGATCACGTCCCGCTCGTCGCCCTGCACATTCTCGAGATTCTTGACGATGGTCGGCTCGACCCGCTCCTCGGCGAAGAACCATTCGAGCTCCGGATCATCCCGCCGCGCGGCGTCGAGAAGGTCCAGGATGAGTGCCTGCTGCTGGGCGTTGAAGGTGATCACGCCGAGCGTGGGGCGTTCCTTCTCGGGCAGTTTCAGCCAGCCCTTCATCCGGGCGACCGCCTCGCCGGCGACCGCCTCTGCCTCGATGCGGTTCGTCCGGCTCTTGCCGCGGTCGTAGACGCCGTTCGGCACCTTGCGCAGGCGCACCGCCCGGTCATCCAGCACGGGCGACGGAAAGGTGACCAGCCTGTTCTGGTAGTAGTGATGGTTGGAGAAGGCGATCAGGGACTCGCTGCGGCTGCGGTAGTGCCAGCGAAGGTCGCGCACCGGGACACCGGCGGCCCGGGCTTCATCGAGGATGCTCTCGAGGTCCTTCTCATGGTCGGCGACCTCCTCGTCCTCCTCGTTGCGGCCGAAGAAGTTTGTCGGCGGGAGCTGCTTCGGATCTCCCACGATGATCGTCTGCCGTGCGCGCGCGATAGCGCCGACAGCATCCCAGGTCGTGATCTGCGAGGCCTCGTCGAAGATCACCACGTCGAACAGAGCGTGATCTGGCGGGAGATACTGCGCGATCGAGAGCGGCGACATCAGCATGCACGGCGCGAGCTTCGAGAAGTTCTCCGGCATTTTCCCGATCATGTCGCGGATCGAGGCGCTCGGCCGCTGCAGCTCCATCTGATGGCGCAACAATCCGAGCTCGGAATTCCTGGCCACGCTCTGCACGGGCGGGAGCCCGTGGGCGAGCACGCTGATCACGCGGCTGGTGGCGTGCAATCGCACCAGATCGTCGATCTCCCGGAACTCCTTGATCGCGTTCTCGTGCTGGAAGCGTCTGAAGCTCCGCAGGACGGGGTCGCCGTCGAGCGCCTTGGGAAGCCACCACCGGGCATATCCCAGCCGAAACGCCTCGCGTGCCGCCTCGGGCGCGATCGTTCTTGCCTCGATCTGTTCGATGAGCGGCGCGAGGTTGTGCGGGAGAGCTTTGCGCCTGACACGGCACCAGGCGGACCAGTCGCGCAGCAGGTGCCTTGCGTTCGCAAGCTCTTCCAGCCTTGCCGTCGTCTCGCCGAGAACCCGGAGATCCAAGGAGGGCGGGAGCTCTCGCCCCGCAATCCCGCCGAAGTGCCGGGACGCAGCCTGGAGGCCTTCGATTGCAGCGATGAGCCGGCTTCCGGCCTGGCGGATCGCGTCATGCTCGCCCGTTCCGGAGAGGCACGGGGCGACTGAGCGGAGCAAGGACGGGATCTCGTCGGAGGCGAGTCCCGGAAGGTCCAGCGAGCGGCGGAGCTCCCGCCCGAGCTCAAGAACCTCCGCGACCGCCTTCAGATCGGTCGCGAGCCCCTCGATCAGCGTCGACTTTCCGGCGAGCGGGTTGCGATCGATCTCATCGAGAGCCTGTTTCATCAGGCGCAGCGGGCGCAGGTCCCGTTCCGGATCCGCGATCCCCGCCTCGGCGCAGTCCTGAAGCAGCTTCTGGATCTTGCGCCTGCCGAGCAGCGAGAGCGGCCACAAGGTGGCGTTCGCCTCCTGCCATTGCCGCCCCAGCTCCGTGAGATCGAGATTGCGGATGGCTGACAGGCCATAGGATGCGGCGAGCTGGCTCTCGGCGTCGCGGTAGCTCCCGATGGATGCTTCGAGTTTCGCAAGCGCTTCGGGGGCCTGAGCGAACTCCCGATCGAAGGCGAGCCTGACGTCGCGCCCGCGTGTTTTCTCCAGTGTCCCGGCCAGCGTCCCGAATGCCCGGACCTCCTGCTCGGACAGGCTTGCCCGCGGCTTGAGCCCGAGTGCTGCGAGGAAACCCTCGATGGCGCTTGCCAGCAGGTTCACGGCGTTCTGCAGGGACTGGCCTGCCGCGAGCAGGTTGTCCTGCCAGCCAGAGCTCCATTCTCCGACATCGACGAGGTCCAGCGCCGGATGCCGCTCGACCGACGCGAAGACGAGGCCGAGCTCCGCAGCGAGCTCCTCGAGATCGCGAAGCGCCTGGCTGTCGTGAGAATCCCGCTCGGCCCACTGGAAGACAGGCGCAGGCTGCTCTGCAGCCTTGAGCGCGATCCCGAGCGCCAGATACGGCGTCCAGCCGTTCGGATAGCGCCGGTGCAGGGCCTCGACATAGGCGTTGAGCTGGTCCCGGCGCAGGCGAAGCCGTTCGTTGACCGCCACCCATTCGGTGGCATCCACCCGGCCGCCATGCTCCCACGCAGCCTTGAGCTGGCCGAGGAAATGGCGGCGATCAGCCTTGTTCGAATGCAGCTCGATGCAATGCTGTCCGAGCCCGTGCTCCCGAAGCCGGCGGTAGACGACGTCGAGGGCCGCCGTCTTCTCGGCGACGAACAGCATCGTCTTTCCGACAGCCAGGCAGTTGGCGATCATGTTCGCGATCGTCTGGCTCTTGCCAGTGCCCGGCGGCCCTATGATGACGAAATCCCGTCCCTCCGCCGCCGCCAGGCTCGCGGCGAGCTGAGACGAATCCGCGGGCAGAAGGCAGATGATGTCGGCCGGCGCGTAGGCGCGGTCGAGATCGCGCTCGTTGCGGAAGGCGGAGGATCCATCGTCCGGCTGGAACGCCTGTTCCGGCGAGTCGATCAGGTGGCGAACGACCCGGTTCTGCCGAAGCGCCTCGGTGCGCTCGACAAGATCCTTCCACATCAGGAACTTGGCGAAGGAGAACGTCGAGAGCGCGGTCTCGTCCAAGACCTCCATGCCCGGCACGTCGCGGACCGCCTGCCGCATCGAGGCGAGGAGGCGCTGCACATCCACGCCGTTCTCGTCCAGGGGAAGGTCGCCGCTGAACTGCGGGAGCTTCAGGTCGAAGTCGCGCTCGAGGAACTGGAGAAGCGTCGCGTTGAAGCGCGGCTCGTCCTCGTGGAAGCGGATGGTGAAGCGTGAGCTGGCGCTCCGGCGCTCGAGCTTCACAGGCACGAGCAGGAGCGGCGCGCGGTAGCTGCGCTCGTCCTGCGGCTTCTTCTTCCAGCGCAGGAAGCCGACGGCGAGGAAGAGCGTATTGGCTCCGCCCTCCGCGAAATCGTTGCGGACCTGCCTGTGCAGGTCGATCAGCCGGGCCTCGAGCTGGCGGGCCTCGAGAGGAGAAGGCAGCTCGTCCCTACGGAGGGCCTCCGCTGCGAAGCTCCGCTGGAGATCCCGTCCGTGCACGTCCCGATACAGCGCCGCATCGCGTTCTCCGAGCGGGTTCTGCTCGGGCAGCGAGATCACCCGGATTGCGGCGCCGTGAGCAAGCCGGTCCTCCAAATACGCCACGTCCGTGCACAGGAACGGAATGGTCTTCTTCGAATCGGGGAAATTCAGCAGCCGGTTGCGAAGCGTCAGGTCGAGCAGCTTCTTCTGCCAGCGGTCGATGCGGCCGGCAGCGGTGGTCGGCTTCACCTCGACCTTGTCCTGCGGCAGATCGCCAAAGCTGGGCGGGACGGGGAGCGGCAGGTCCGCCGCAGGCGCAAGCTCTTCTTCGAAAGCGTTGCGGCGAATGGGTTCGTGCGAGGCGAGCGGCGTGATACCGCCGCTTCGGGAGCGCCTGACATCGATCGCTGCCACGAAGGACTCTGCCTCGGCCTCGCCCAGCCGACGCTCCAGAGCCTGCTGCGCAGCCTCCATCGTCATGGCCGGACGATGCGTAACTCCCGTCGTCTCGAAGACGATCAGTTCCCGCGAGGCCAGCGCCTTCCGGACCTCCATCTGATCCGGTTCGATCGCGTTGGCGAAGGTCCTCTTCGCGAGCCAGACGCCGACCCCCGCATGGTCTCGAAACAGCAGGATGACGGGGTGCAGCCCGGCCGCCTCCAGCGCCGCGGCGAAGAGCAGCGTCGTGTCGAGACAGGTGGCCAGCCGCTCCTCGGCGATCGTGCTCGGACGCCTGACCTTCTGACCCCGGCTCTCGAAGCTCGCCGGCGGCTCGGCGTAGTGCAGCGCCATGCCTGCGACCGCCGAGTAGATTGCAGCGGCGAGCATGTAAGCCCGCTGCGGGCTCTCCGACTGGTAGCCATCCAGTCCGCTCGGGTGGCCATGCGATGCGAGCCGCTCTGCGGCCTTTCGCAGGACCGGCGGGATCCCCGGGTCGTTCGGCATCACGAAGGCGGGCAGCAGCTGCGCCATGTCGGCGACGCCGCCCCACTCGTCCCGAGCCAACAGCCTGACGGCGACACGCCGTTCGTCGATGATCTCTCCTCTGCAGAAGAGGCGAAGCGTGATCTCGCCTCGCTCCGCTTCGTTCAGGCCGGCCAAGTAACCAGCATCAAGTTCGACCCTACGGTCACTCAGCGGAATACGGTCACCAGGTATGAGGCGGTCAACTGTCCACGTTTTCGACCTCAGGAACGGAGGCGTAGACGTCAGCTCGACAGAGCAGCTTTCAAATTGTTGTCTGCTATTGTTCTCAACCGTAATTGCACGAACAACCGGCACAGCGTTTTGGTGCGATGCATAGGTGAAACTTGCGGCGAGATCGGCAACTATACGTGGATCTTCTGAATTCTCACTCAGGCTTTGCCCCAGATTATCCGCCGTCTTCAGCGTCGCCAACCGAATCACCTCTCCTCCACAGAGGACAGTTAGCGGGGTTCTGCGGTCTGCAGAAGTGCCTTTGCCATCAACGGTGGTACGGCCCTGGTAGACGTTCGTCGGGCCCCCTCCGATCTATTGACCGAGGGCTGCCTGTGAGCCTCACCTCGGGTGAGTGCGAGCGCATCGCACTGGCTCTCTCGACGCCCGCCGGGCAAAGCAACCTTGTGCTCCGGGATCGCCAGGAGAAGTTCTACCCGTCCCAACACGGGGCTCGAGGAACAGTGCGATTTCGGCGGGCAGTCCGGAGGCGGCCTCCCAGCTATAAGCCAGGGCGCGAGCGGAGGAGCCATCGCGCATTGCGGTCCGGCTTGGCCAGGAACTGACGCCATGCGTCCGGTCCTGCCGAGGGCATGTAGATCGCGTTCATCGAGTGGAAGGCAATAAGCCTGAAGCGAACACAAGCTCACAGGCTCTGGTCGGGACGGAAGTCTGGTTCCGGGAATTCGACCAAGTTCCGCGTGTGGCGCGTCTACGACCAAGTCTGGCCTAAAACAGAAGGACGGATTCCGGCGAGCCACGCGCGAAAGCGGACGCAACCCTTATTGTGCGGGAGGAGGAATATCGGCTCGGGACCGGACGCCGAACGGCAAACAACCGCGGGACTGTCGTTCTCGTGTTAGCTTTGCAAAGAGGAGACGGCATTTCGTCATGCCATGCTCGTTTCGGCAACTTCGGCTCGGGCGAGTGTGAATCCTGAGTACCCGGCGGCGGCGACGGTATCGCACTTGCTCCGATAGGCGACCACGCCGCCCACATAGGGCATGAATACCCGAGGCTTACCAGGGACGTTGGCGCCCGTGTACCACGACGCAGCCTTTGGATAGAGCGTGCGATCCGCAACCGCATTGACGTGCTCCACCCACTCCTCCTCGGCAGCAGGCTGCGCTTCGATCGTGCTGATCCGGTTTTGCTCGAGATACTCGAGGCAGTCGCCGATCCATTCCACATGCTGCTCGATCGAGAAGATCATGTTGCTCAGGACTGACGGGCTGCCCGGGCCGGTGATCGTGAAGAGGTTCGGGAAACCCGCCACCATCATGCCGAGGTAGCTCCGTGGGCCGTCCTGCCACTTGTCCTGCAACGTGAGCCCGCCGCGCCCGGTGATCTCCATGTTCAGGAGCGCCCCGGTCATCGCGTCGTAGCCGGTCGCGTAGACTATCGCGTCGAGCGCGTACTCCTTGCGGGTTGTTCGCAGCCCCGTCACGGTAACCTCCTCGATGGGGTCGCTTCGGAGATCGACGAGAGTGACGTTCGGCCGGTTGAACGTGTCGTAGTAGTGCGTGTCGACGCAGATGCGCTTGGCGCCGATCGCGTGGTCTGTCGGCGTGAGTAGGTCGGCGACCGCGGCATCCTTTACGATCGAGCGGATTTTTCGCCGTACGAAATCGGCTGCTTCCTTGTTCGACGCCTCGTCCAGCAGGAGGTCGGTGAAGGCATGCAGGAAGTAGACGCCGCCCTTATTCCAGCGCGCCTCGAATAGTTGCTCGCGCTCCTGCGGCGGGATGTCGTGGACCTTATGCTGTCCCGGGTCGGTCAGACTGCCCGACGTGCTCGCCTCCCTGGCGCGGCGCCTGAGTGCCGGATAGTCGCGTTTCCAGGCCCGTTCATATTCCTCGGGCATCGGCCAGTTCTGCGCTGGCACGCTGAAATTCGGGGTCCTCTGAAAGACGAAGAGATTGGCAGCCTCCCGGGCAATGAGAGGTATCGCCTGGATGCCGGACGATCCGGTGCCGATGACGCCTACGCGCTCGCCTTCGAAACTCACCGGCTCGTGAGGCCAGCCGCCGGTGTGGAAGCTGCGGCCCCGGAAGCGCTCCATCCCGGGCAGGCGCGGGATCCGCGCAGAGGACAGGCACCCTGTCGCCATGATGCAGAAGCGGGCGTGCAGCACATCGCCTGCTGCCGTCACCATTTCCCACCGGGCCTTTGTCTCGAGGAAGCGGGCCGATCTCATTCGTGTGGCGAATTTGATGTCGCGCCGTTCCACCTCGGGCGCCATGGACGGCCCTACCTGCACGGCGCTGGCGCCGCTGCCGAGGAGCACGACCCGCTTGCCCCGGTGGTCGAAATCCGGGTCCCAGCGCGAGGTGTGCATGACCGGCCCGGCGAAGGTGTCGAGCCCTGGGATGCCCGGCGTGGACGGGACGTTGAGCTGCCCGATCGCGCTGACCAGGACAGCCGCTTCCATGGCCGTCTCCCCGTCTGCCGTGCGCAGGGAAAGCCGCCACCGCCACCGCGTCTCGTCATAGCTGGCGCCGGCCAGGGTGTGGCCAAAGCGGATGTGCTCCCGGATCCCGAACCGGTCGACGCAGTTGTCGATATAGGCGAGCATGTCGGGCTGCTTGGTGAAGTAGCGCGACCAGTTCGGGTTCAGGGCGAAGGAATAGGTGTAGAAGTGGCTGGTCGTGTCGACGCCGCAGCCAGGATAGCGGTTGTCGTACCACGTGCCGCCGACACCCTCGTTCTTCTCGTAGATGACGAACGGGATGCCGAGGCGCTTGAGGTGGACGGCGAGGGCAACACCGGACAGGCCGGCGCCAACGATGGCGACCTCGGGCCGGCCCTCCGCGCTGCGGCCCGCGCGTAGCGGCGGAAATTGGTCGAGCGGGCGCGGCGCAACTCCTGCCTCATCGAGCAGCATCGGCATGTATTCGTCGGGTACCGGCTCACCGACGCAGAAGCGGACGATCCTGGGCAGGAGCGTCACGTCGGCCTTCGGCTCGACATCGCCGGAAGCCAGGATCGATCCGAGGCGGGCGATCGCGGATCGCCGAACCGCCTCGGGCACGTCGCCGGGGCCCCTGCCCGGCTTCGACGCGGCGCCGTCGGCCTGCGCCAGCCAATCCTGCTCGCCCGTGAGATAGGCGAGCACCGTCAGCACGAGAAAGGGATCGGCTGTCTCGAGTGCCTGTTCGTTCCAGGGCTGCGGGGCGTCGCGCCTTGCCGTCTGCATCCTCGCCTCCCTCGCGTCAGTCGAAGTGGAGCCCGCCGTTCAGGTCGAGGATCTCGCCGGTGATGAACCCGGATTTCGGCGACACCAGAAACGACACGCAATGGGCGAATTCGTCCGGCTCGCAGAAGCGGCCGACGGGGATCTGGCGCTTCGCGCGCGCCAGTGAGCTCCGGGACAGATTGCCGGACAGCATGGGGCTGTCCACGAAAGCAGGTGCCAACGCATTCACGGTCACGCCGAACGGTGCGGCCTCGCGGGCGAGCGAGAAGGTCATTGCGCCGAGGGCCCCCTTCGATGCGGCATACGCCGTCCCGGCCAGAAGGCCCCCGTTCTTCATCGCCATCGAGCAAACATTGACGACGCGGCCGAACCGCCGCTCCATCATGCCGGGCAGGATCGCGCGGCTGAGGTAGAATGCGGCGTCGAGGTTGATGCCGAGCACGCGCCGCCATTCCTCGTCGCTCGTGCCGGCGATTTTGTGAGCGGTATAGACGCCCGCATTGTTTACGAGGATGTCGACCGGGCCGAAATGGCCCTGGCAGCGCGCCACCACCTCCTCAACCTGGTCGCGGTCGAGGAGGTCGGCTCCGATGGCGAGTGCACGATCCCCGAGCGCTTCAGCCCAGTGCGAGCGGCCGTCGTCTTCACAACGTCTTGCACCACCCTGGCGGTTGGCCAGGCGGTGACCCTCCGGTGGGACGCGCAAAGCACGATGGTGTTTATGAATGAGTGACGGCAGCGACGTCTGCTGTCGGGCGGTGCTTCCGCCGAGCTGAGTGGCTGGCTTGGGCGCAGTGCGGCTGCCGCTTGAAGGCTCCTCGACGGGCGTCGAGGAGCTAAGCCGGTTAGACCTCGGTGCCTTCGGCGCGCATGAGCGCGTCCTCCATGCCCAGGCCCAGACATCGCACCGTGCTCTCGATCTTCGTGTGCCCGAACAGGAGTCGTACGGCGCGCAGAGCACCTCTCAGGAAGAGGAGGTCGAATGTTCGCTGCGTAGGAAGCTGCTCGACGCCGACACGCCGAAATTCTTCTCCGCCAACCATCCCCCATCCACGGGTAGAACGATGCCGGTGACGAACCGCGCCAGGTCGGACGCAAGAAAAAGGGCGGCATTGGCTACGTCGGTCTCAGTGCCGACGATCTGAAGCGGCACGGAGCCGGACAGGCCCTCCCGAAAATCCGGATCATCGAAATAGGCTTGCGTCATCGGCGTCCGGATCACGCCCGGAGCGACTGCGTTCACCCGGATCCCCGCCGCGGCGAAATCACGGGCGAGGTTCCGTGTCAGTCCGATCAGACCGTGCTTGGCCGCCGTATAGGCGGGGCGGTGTGTTATTCCCATCACGCCGGCCACGGATGCGATGTTGATGATCGATCCGCCGCCGCGCGCCCTCATCAGCAATCCGGCCTGCTGGGAACAGTAGAAGGGACCGCTCAGGTTCACTCCGATGACGCGGTTCCATTCATCGGGGGCCAGGTCGAAGGCGGTCTCGATCTCGCGGATCCCTGCGTTGTTCACCAGGATGTCCAGCCCGCCGAGCCTCTCCTTGAGAGCAGAAAACGCATCGGCGACGGAAGAAGCCGAGCTCACGTCGACGACGACGCCCTCGACATGAGTTGCGCCGCCGGATCGAAGCTCGCCGCGTGCCGCCTCCACCTTGTCCGACGTGAGATCCATGGCGACCACGACGGCACCATGCTCGGCAAGCACGCGAGCGATCCCCATCCCGAGGCCGCCGGCGCTTCCCGTCACAGCAGCGATCTTTCCTTGCAGCAGCATGGACCGACTTCCTCCGTCATCTTCCAGGGCGGATCGATTGTACTTGCTTAGCTCGTTCTTTCGTTCAGATCCGGGGCCTACTTCGGGGCAAGGACGCTCTCCGCGGCGAAAGTAGCGGGCGGACCTCTACAGCTGCGCCCCGTCTCGCCCCCATAACGCAAGCTCGGGAATTCAACGCGGAAGAATGTTGCCGTTCTGCAAGGTCCGGAGAAGGTCCAGGAACATCTCCTCCGTGTCTTGGCAGTGATGGAATCCCGCCTTCCGGATCTTGATTGTGCTGACATGATGCGGATTGGGCCGTTGACCGAAGCCGAAGAGGTAATCGGCATATTGCCACGCCGGGACCATGTCCTTGTAGCTGTTGGGCTGCAGCTTGTACCTGTCCACGATCTGGTTCCAGATAGCCTCGTTCTCCGGCATCACGCGGGCGAGCGAGAAGGGCTGCGGCCCGGCATGGGCCATCCCGAAGAGATCGGCGATCCGCGGCCAGAGGTTCTGCCAGATGTAGACGTCGCCGTTCGCGACATTGAATGCCTGGTTCGCCGCCGCCTCGGACGTCGCCGCCCATTCCAGGGCCTTCGCGATCAGACGTGCGTCGGTTGCCTCCCCGACCTTCTCCGGGCCGCCTGGGAAGCGGAGTGGGATGCCGCACTCGCGAGAGATCGCCGCGAAGACGCCGATCGCGTTGACGATGTTCAGGGGTGATCCGAGCGCGATGCCGCAGACGATCTGCGGACGCAGGATCGTCCAGGTCCAGTCCTTGCCGACCTGGCGCCCGCGGAGCCAGTCTTCCTGATCATAGTAGAAATTGGGTGGCATCGAGCGCGGATCGGTCTCGCGCGCCGGCATGCGGAACGGCCCGAGATGGGCGCCGTACGCCTTGGTCCCGTGCACGACGCCGACGTGGCGGAGCCCCGACGAGTTGCGTTCCACGGCCTCGACGAGGTTGCGCAGCATCTCAAGATTCGATGCGGCATGTTCCGCCTCGATCCAGCCCCGGGCGATGTCCGGCTTCTCCCAGACGGCCCCGTAGACGACGTGCGTGATGCCCGAGAGGCCCGACAGCGCGTCCTCGACGGCCTGGCGGTCCCGGAGATCGACAGAAACCCAGGACGCCCGGGTCTCGAACTCGGGTCGGCGCCGGGACAACCCGATGATCTCCCATTCCGGAAGCGCTTCGAAATGCGTGAGCGCAGAGCGCCCAACCATTCCGAGTCCCCCGGCGATCAGCACCTTCCTGGCGTCCACCCTTGCCCCCATTGTCGTATTGTCCAACAACGTATTGCGGGCGGTGGTCTGGTCTGTCAAATTGATCCCGCTGCAGGGAGGCAGCGCCGTAGATGTCCATGCGACGGAAGACTGCGATCGTCGGCATCGGTGCAACGCCCTATTACCGGCGTGGGCGGTCGGCGCCGCGGACCCTGAACGAACTCGTCGGCACCGCCATCCTGGCCGCCGTCGCGGACGCGGGCCTGCACATCGAGGATGTCGACGGGTTCGCCTATTACGGAGGCGGCTTCGACACGCCCTATCTCTGCGAGATGCTCGGCATCCCCGAGGTGCGCTTCACGGCCGGGCTCACGGGAAGCGGCGGCGGTTCGGCTGGGGCGATCGGGCTGGCATCGGCAGCGGTGATAGCGGGGCTGGCCGAAACCGTTGTCTGCGTCGGAGGCATGCAGCAGACGGCCCAGCGCTACGGCACGATCACGTCGGCTTATGCTCCAGATCCGGAGAACGCGTTCTTCCTGCCGGCCGGACTTGTCGGGCCGGGGCACATGTTCGCGCTGCTCGCCCGCCGGCACATGCACCTCTACGGGACGACGCGCGACCATTTCGCCGAGGTCGCGATCTCCAACCGGATCAACGCCCTCACGCACCCGGACGCCACGATCCGCAAGCCGCTCGCGCGGGAGGATTACTTTGCGGCACCGCTGCTGGCCGATCCGCACTGTCTGTTCGATTTCTGCCTCGAGAACGACGGAGCCATCGCGGCGATCGTGACGAGCGCCGAGCGTGCGCGGGACCTGCGCCGCAAGCCGGTCAGCATACTTGCCAGCACTCATGGCGGCGAACGGGAATGGGGCCGCTCACTCTATTGGATGAACATGTCGGACGACCTCTTCGCCTCGTCGGGGCATCGCAGCGTCGCTCGCCGGTTGTACGCGGATGCCGGACTGGGGCCGCAGGACATCGATTGCGCCCAGATCTACGACCACTTCACGTCCCAGGTGATCATGCAGCTTGAGGATTACGGCTTCTGCGAGATCGGTGAAGGGGGGCCATTCGTGGCGAGCGGCGCCATACGGCGCGAAGGTGGCTCGCTGCCGATCAATACCGATGGAGGCCAGCTCTCATGCGGCTACATCTGGGGCATGACCCACATCCGGGAGGCGGTGGAGCAGATCCGCGGCACGGCCGCCAATCAGATCGACGGGGTCGAGACCGCGCTCGTGACTGGGGGCCCCTCGAACGTGCCGGTCAGCGGCCTCATTCTCGCGGCAGCGTGACGATGTCGGGCCCGATCTCCAAATCCCCGCCAGAGATGTTCATGGACGTCGTGACCGACGCCTGGACCGCTCCCTTCTGGCAGGCCGCCGCCGCACACCGCCTCGTGGCACCGCGCTGCGGCTCCTGCAGGCGCTTCCGGATGCCACCAGGCCCGTTCTGCCCGCATTGCCGATCTCAGAAACTCGAGTGGCCCGAACTGTCCGGGGACGGCGTGATCTACTCCTATACGATCGTGTCCGTCCCGATCACGCCCGAGATGGCCGAGAGCGTCCCGTACGTGCCGGCCGTGATCAGCCTGCCCGACGCGGACGGCGTGCGGCTGATCAGCAACGTCGTCGACGCTCCGATCGAAGCGCTCCGCGTCGGCGCGCCAGTCCGCGTGCACTGGCACGACACGCCGAATGGCGTGGCTTTGCCGCAGTTCGTCTTGGCGGAGGACTTCACCGGAACAAGCTGAGGCGCATTCCAAGCAATCTAAACAAAACGAAGACACGAGGGAGGAAACATTGAAAATAAGACAGATAGCTTTGGCAGCCCCGTTCGCACTGCTGCTGACGGCCTCGACGGCCCTGATGCCGAATGCGGCGAACGCGCAGATCTCGGATGATGCGGTCAAGATCGGCATCCTAACCGACATGTCCGGTCCCTTCGCGGATTTCGCGGGGCCAGGATCGGTCGTCGCGGCTGAGCTTGCAGTCGAGGACTTCGGTCAGAAAGTGCTCGGCAAGCCGGTCAAGATCCTCTCAGCCAATTCCGAGCTGAAGCCTGATGTCGCCTCCGCACGGGCCCGGGAATGGTTCGACGTCGAGGGCGTCGACATGATAAATGAGCTAACAGGTTCAACGATCGCGCTCGGGATCTCACAGCTCGCACGCGAAAAGAACCGCATTGCGATCGTCAACAGCGCGGCAGTCACTGCACTGACTAACGAGCAATGCTCGCCGAACACCGTCCACTTCGCGTACGATATCTATTCAATAGCAAGCGCCACCGTCGAACCGATCGTCAAGACAGGAGGCAAGACGTGGTTCTTCCTCACCCAGGACACAACGGGCGGCAGCTCGCTTGAGGAGACGGTTACGAAGTTCCTCGGCGTCGCCGGCGGCCGGAAGATCGGTGCAGTGCGCCACCCACTTAATGCCCAGGATTTCTCCTCCTTCCTCCTACAGGCTCAAGCCTCGAAGGCGGAAGTGATCGCTCTCGCCAATTCCGGATCCGAGCTGATCAACACGATCAAGGGCGCGAGGGAATTCGGGATCGTCCAGGGCGGGCAGAAGCTCGCCGCAACCAACGTGTTCATCACGGACGTGCATGCGCTCGGGTTACCGGTCGCGCAGGGGCTGCTCCTCGCGACGTCGTTCTACTGGGACTACGATGATCAGACGCGCGCCTTTGCCAAGCGCTTCTTCCAGCGCATGAACAAGATGCCCACCATGTCCCAGGCCGGGACGTACTCTTCCACGAAGCTTTACCTGAACGCGATCCAGCAGGCCGGCACGGACGAACCTGCTGCCGTCATGCGCAAGATGCGCGAGATCCCCGTCAACGACATCTTCAAGAACGGCCGCCTTCGCGAGGACGGCAGCGTCATGCACGACATGTTCCTGGCCGAGGTGAAGAAACCGTCCGAGTCGAAGGCACCTTGGGACTATTACAAGATCCTCGCCGTCGTTCCGGCCGAAAGGGCCTATCAACCGATGGAGAAGAGCCGCTGCAGCCTGGTCAGGAAGAACTGAGGCCGGGCGCGCGCTCTAGCGCAATGCGTCACGCCGCGTGCGGCGTGACCTAGGAGACAAGAGACGTGGCCCGCGAT
This sequence comes from Pseudomonadota bacterium, assembly GCA_023423995.1. Taxonomy (GTDB): domain Bacteria; phylum Pseudomonadota; class Alphaproteobacteria; order Rhizobiales; family Beijerinckiaceae; genus Enterovirga. The sequence goes on from JAFAEL010000121.1 coordinate 44,242, forward strand.
CCGATACCCTTTCGCAAGCTCGATGTCGCTCCCGCCTACCGGGTGGTCTTCGACACTGTCGAGCGGCTCATCATGGAGGGACAGCTCAAGCCCGGCGACGTGCTGCCGACCGAGACCGAACTCGCGGAGCGATTCCAGATCAATCGATCCACCTTGCGGGAGGGTATCCGGCTTCTGGAGCAGAACGGGCTCGTGGAACGAGGCGCCGCGAAGCGCCTCACGGTCGCTGTGCCCCAGATCGTCGGACTTGCCTCCCAGGTGAGCCGAGCCCTCGTGCTCCACGACGTGACGTTCCTGGAGCTTTGGGAAATGTATATGGCGATCGAGCCCGTCGCGGCCGGCCTCGCGGCTGCCAAGGCAAGCGACGCCGCGCTCGACGAGATGGAGGCGAACCTCGCCGAGATGGAGGCCAGCGTCTCCGATCTCAGCCGCTTCTTCGCGCTCGACATCGAATTCCACGGCATGATCGCGCGGGCCGCCAACAATCGCGCACTTCTCCTCGCACGCGAGCCCATCAAGACCCTGATGATGCCGGCTGCCCAGGCGATCCTGCCCAAGCTCAAGACCTACGACCGGGTCATCGCCGCACACCGTCTGATCCTCGCGGCTTTGCGCGGTCGCGACGAGGAACTCTCCGCCCACTGGATGCGCAAGCACTCGGCGGACTTCAAGCGGGGCTACGAGCTGATCGGGCTCCGGTCGGACGAGCGGATCGTCGATTTCACCCAGGCTCCCGGCGCACAGCAGCCCGACGCGGGCGGAGCCGCGTGGCCCGCGGCGCGCCGCGCCTGACTGCCCGCATCACCCAAGAGGCTCCAGAGTGGAACATTCGCTTCCGAACGCCGACGCGCACCTGACCGCAGGCGCACGAGCCTTTCCGGACCTCGCCGAGATCAAGCTCAATTCCCCGGCGGTCGCGCAGGACGCGTTCCCGATCTACGCCGCGCTCCGCGAGGCCGGCGGTGTCCTCTGGAGCCGGCGTCACAAGGCCTGGATCGTCTCCAGCTACGACCACGTCCGAGCCGTCCTGCTGCATCCGGCCGCCTCGGTCGAGACATTCGCGCCCGTGGCGGCACGCGGCACGCCCCATCTCAAGGAGACGATCGACACGATCGGCCGCGTGACGGCCCACTGGATCCCCTTCAACGATCCGCCCGTCCACACGCGGCTCCGCAAGGCCTTGCAGCGCGGCTTCATGCCGAGCTCGATCGCGTCACACGAGCCGATGATCAGGGCGATCACGCAATCGGTCCTGGACCGGATCGCCGACCGCCCGGAGATCGAGTTCCTGGACGACGTCGCCTTCCAGATCCCGGCGCTCGTGATCACCGAGCTGTACAATCTCCCGCGGGGCGAGGTGGACAGGATCAAGCGCTGGTCGGCGGGGATCGCGGAGCTGGTTCTCGGCTCGACCAACCCGGACCGGTACGAGACGACGGCCGGCATGATGCGGGAGATGGAGGAATTCTTCCGAGCCCACATCGCCGAGCGGGCGGCCGCGATCGCCTCGGGAGCGGTGTCGGGCAGCGAGTCGCTGCTCGATCTCCTGCTCGCCGCACGCAACACTCCGGACGGCCTGATGGACGACGAGATCGCCTCGACGCTCATCCTGATCCTGTTCGCGGCGCCCGAGACGACGGCGAACCTCATCCTCAACGCAATGCTGAACCTCGCCCTGCACCCGGAGGTACTCGATGCCATCAGGGCAGATCCTTCGCTGATCCCCGGCGCGATCGAGGAGCTTCTCCGCTACGACGGTCCTGTTCCGGCGGTGGTCCGCGTCGCCAAGGGCGACATCGCGCTCGGCGAGACAACGATCCGCTCGGGCGATCGCATCTTCCTTCTCCTGAAGTCCGCCAACCGCGATGAATCGTGCGTTCCGGCGGCCGATGAGCTCAGGCTCGGGCGCGGGCGCTTTCAGCACCTCGGCTTCGGGACCGGCCTTCACCTCTGCATCGGGGCGCCTCTGGCACGGCTCGAGGCGAAGGTGGCCTTCGAGGAGATCCTGAAACGCTTCCACGCGTTCGAGATCCGCGAGTCCGATATCCGCTGGCGGGACGAGCTTCTGGCCCATTCCCCCCGCTCGCTGCGGATCGCGATGTACCCGCGCGCGGCAGCCTGAACCCGATGGTGCGGTGACGAGATGTTCAGCATCGAAGACAAGGTTGTTCTGGTGACCGGTGCCTCGTCCGGCATCGGCCTCCACCTCGCCGGCATGCTGGCCGGTCGTGGCGCCCGGGTCGTCGCGGTGTCGCGGCGTGCGACGGAAAGCTCCGCCCTTGCGGCTCTCGGCGGAGACGTGCACCCGATCGACCTCGATGTGACGCAACCGGACTCGATCGCGGGCGCTGTCGAGGCGGTGCGATCCGGGTTCGGCCGGATCGACGTCCTCCTGAACAATGCCGGGAGCGTCACTCCGAAGCGTGTGCTCGACACGACGCCGGAGGATTGGGACCGCGTTCTCGAGACCAACCTTTCCGGCCCCTTTTTGATGAGCCGCGCCGCGGCGCCGCTCATGCCGCCCGGCGGCAGCATCATCAACATCGCCTCGATCGGCGCCTTCAAGGCGATCGTGGGCCTCGCGGCCTACGCTGCCTCGAAGTCGGGCCTCCTTCTTCTCTCCCGCAGCCTCGCCCTGGAATTCGCCGAACGCGAGATCCGGGTGAACGTCGTCGCGCCGGGCTACATCCGCACGCCGATGAACGACGGCTTCCTGGACGGCCCGGAGGGTGACCGCCTGAAGAGCCGAATCCCGCTGAAGCGGTTCGGCGAGCCGTCCGATCTCGACGGCGCCATCGTGTACCTGTCCTCCGACGCCTCCCGCTACATGACCGGGGGAACGTTGCTCGTCGACGGCGGCTTCCTGCTGTGACCCACGCCAGGCAGACGCGCGCATGACCAACAACGCAGCGCACGGCCACGCGACATGGCCCGAAGCGCTCGCAGCCGCCGCACGCCCGGGGAGATAAGCCGATGCCGATCCTGCAGCGCTTTGGACGCCGCGACTTCGAGAGCTTCTATGCCGCCGGGCATTGGACGCGAGACACCCTCCTCGACGCGCTCGCGGCACATGCGGCCGCGGCCCCGGACAGGCTGGCCCTCGTGGATGGTGCCCGTCGCGTCAGCCGTGTGGAACTCGCGGCGCTCGTCGACGCGGCTGCGCACAGGCTCGTCCGGGAGGGCGTCCGGCCGGAAGACGTCGTCGCGGTCCAGCTGCCGAACAGCATCCATCTCGTCGTGGTCTGCCTGGCGCTGCTCCGCGTCGGCGCGGTCTATCACCCGCTGAATACGAGCTATCGGCAGAACGACGTCCTGAACATCCTGAAGACCTCCCGTCCGCCGTTCTACGTCCATACGAGGCGCTTCAAATCGTATGTCTACGAGCCGCTTCTCGATGGCGTGCAAGCCGATGGCGGCCTTTCGTTTCGGCGCATCCTCGTGGATGTCGATCGCCCGGCCGAGGAGGCATTCGGGACGCCCGAAGCCACGTCCGAGCTGCCGCCGGCCGATCCCGACGCGCTGTTCCTGCTCGGGGCGACTTCCGGTTCGACCGGCGATCCGAAGCTGTTCATGCATACGCAGAATACGCAGTTCAACGAAGCCCGCTCGCTCAATGCCGCGATGGGGCTCGGAAAGGAGGATCCGTTCCTGGCCTTCGCGCCGATCACGCATCGCGGCGCGCTGATGTGGGGCCTGGTCCAGGCGATCGCGGCCGGCGCGCCGCTCATCCTCCAGCGCGAGTACAACCCGGACGCCATCGTCGAGCTGATCGAGCGGGAGCAGGTCGCGACCTTCTTCGCGATCCCCAACCAGCTGGTCGACTTCCTGGATACCTGCGCCCGGAACGGTCGGAGGGCCGACAGCCTCCGGGTCGTCATGCTGGCCGGGGCGCCCGTGCAGCCCGAGCTCGTCGCACGCGTCCGCGACCAGTGGCCGAACTGCGCGCCGGTGACAGGCTACGGCACGAGCGAGACGGGGTACGCGACCGTCACGCGTCCGACGGATCCGCTGGAGGTGCTCCAGACGAGCGGACGTCCGATCCCGGGCATGGAGATCGCGGTCGATAGAACTGGCACGGCCGACGGCAACTCAGGCGAATTCGTCTTCCGCGGAGCCTTCGTGTCTGCCGGCTACTACGCCAATCAGGCCGCGACCGATCTCTCGTTCGACAAGGAGGGCTGGTTCCACACGGGCGATCTCGGCTATCTGGACGAGAACGGCAACGTCCGCGTCACCGGACGGATCAAGAACGTGATCATCCGCTCGGGCCTGAAGATCCAGGCCGAGGAGGTCGAGGAGGTGCTCCTGCGGCACCCGGCGATCGCCCATGCCGTCATCGTCGGGATGCGCGATCCGCAGGTCGGCGAGCGCGCCGTAGCCTGCCTCATCCCGCGCGGCGAGAAGACCCTGTCGCTCCCGGAGGTGACGTCGTTCCTCGATCAGGAAGGACTCGGCAAATTCAAGTGGCCCGAGGTCGTCAGGACCTTCACCGAGTTGCCCCTGAACGCCAACGGCAAGTTCGACCGGATCGTGCTGCGGGCGCAGATCAACGCGCCCGCAGAGACCCACGCGCCGCGCTGATAATCCCTCGCTCGACGCAAGAAGCTGATCGCAAGGCAGATCCGGCGCGCATGGTACCCACTCCGGGCCTGCGGAAATCAAAGGCGCAAAAAGAGCATGACGAAAAACTTGGCTGACCGTGTGGTGCTCCTGGTCGGCGTTGGCGTCTCGGGCGCCACGATGAGCAATGGCCGGGCGACCGCCCTCGCCTATGCCGCCAGAGGAGCCCGGCTGGTCCTCGCGGACAAGGACCCAGCGGCCCTGGACGATTGCCGTCGGGCCGTGGTGGAGGCCGGGCACGAACCTGCGACCATGCCTCTTGACGCCACCCGAGAGGCGGAGGTCGAGGCGGCCGTCGCCAAGATCCTGGCGTCGGAGGGAAGGATCGACGTCCTTCACAACAATATCGGCATCGCCTGCCCGGGCCGCATCACCCGGCTCACCGAGGCGGAAATCGATCGCGGCTTCGACGTCAACCTGAAATCGATCATGTGGCTGTGCAAGCATGTGCTGCCGGCCATGGAGAAGCAGGGATCAGGCATCGTCACGAATGTCTCATCGATCTCCAGCATCCGGCACATCGGCATCAACGCGCCCCTCTACGACGTGACGAAGGCGGGCCTCAACGCGCTGACACGGCACATCGCGGTGGCATACGGGCCGAAGGGGATCCGGGCGAACGCGATCGTGGTCGGGATGATGGACACCCCGCTCGCCCGAGGCGGCATCGCGCAGGCCGGGCGGCAAATCGACGAGATCTACGATGGCTATGTCCAGCGCGTGCCGTTGCGCCGCATGGGAACCGGGCACGACACGGGCAGTCTCAGTGCATTCCTCGCCTCGGACGAGGCAAGCTACATCAACGGCGCGGAGATCGTGCTGGACGGCGGCCTGACCGTCAGATCCGGCTGAGAACGGGTCTCAGGCTCGAAGCATCCGCCGCAACAGCTTGCCGGTCGGCGTCCGCGGCAGCTCCGTGACGATCCGGATTTCCTTGGGTCGCTTCACGCTGCCGAGGCGCTCGCGGCAGTACAGATCCAGTTCGGACACCAGCGTTGCATTGTCCTGCGCCGTGGTGCGAGGCACCACAAAGGCAACCGCAATCTCGCCGAACGCGGGATCAGGCATGCCGACCACCGCGCAATCCACCACATGCGGGTGTTCGATGAGCGCCGCTTCCAGCTCCTGCGGGTAGACGTTCACTCCGCCGGAAATGATCATGTCGTCTTGGCGGTCTACGATGTAGAGAAAACCCTCGGCATCGACGTAGCCGATATCGCCGATGGTCTGGTATCCCTGCGGCGACGTTCTGCCCCGCGTCTTCTCCGGTGCGTCGAAATACGCGAAGGGTGGAACGCCGGAGAAGTAGATGCGGCCGACCTGCCCTGCCGGCAGTTCGCTCCAATCGTCGCCGAGGATGTGCAGGGTGCCACGGACGGACCGGCCGACAGAGGTCGGCCTCTCGAGCCACTCGGCCGACGTGATGGTGCAGGTGCCGATGCTCTCGCTGCCCGCATAATATTCCTGGATGATCGGTCCCCACCACGCGATCATCGCGCGCTTAACGGGGATCGGGCACGGCGCAGCGCTGTGCAACGCGAGCCGATGGTGCGGGGCCCGGTGGCGCCCGCGGCGCTCCTCCGGGAGCGACAGGAGGCGCTGAAACATGCTCGGGACCCATTGCGAGTGGGTCACGCCCTCGCGCTCGAGGATGTCGAGCGCAGCCTCCGCATCGAACTTGCGCATGAGGTGCACCACGCCGCCGGCCGCGATGGTGGCGAGGCTGAAGCGGAGCGGCGCCGCATGGTAGAGCGGTGCCGTGGACAGGTAGCGGGAGTCTGAGTCGATCCCGTAGAGCCGCAGCAATTCGCCCGCGAAGGGCGGTGGGCCCGATCCATCGGTCGGGAGCGGCCGCCACACTCCCTTTGGCGCGCCTGTCGTGCCGGAGGTGTAGAGCATCAGCCCCCCGGGCGTCTCGTCCGGGATCGGCGTGTCCGGCTGCGCCGCGAGTGCATCGTGCAACTCTGTCATCCCGGCCAGCTTGCCGCCGAGCGAGAACCAGTGCGGCGCCGAGCCGACTTCCGCCTGGACGCTGGATGCAGCCTGGAGGGTGCTGTCGACCAGGGCGAACCGCGCCTTCGAGTTCTCGATCACATAGCCCGCGTCTCGCGCCGACGCAGCGCTCGACACCGGCGTGAAGTAGAGGCCGGCCCGATAGGCTGCCCAGGCGAGCGCGAAGATCACCGGATCGTTCGCGATGCTCGCCGCGACGTGGTCGCCGCGCCTCAGGCCGAGCGATCGGAACAGGTGTGCGATGCGGTTTGCCGTCGCCTCCAACTCGCCATACGTGACGATCGCATCACCAGCCTTTGCGGCGATCCGACCTGGCTCCCTGCGCGCCCAATCCCGCAATCCGAAATCCACGTAGCCGCCCTCCCCTGCTGCCTTGTTGCCGCGCGATCAGGCGCGATTCGCTCCTGCCGCCGTCGTCCCTGCTTCCGGCGCATCCGGCGCGTGGCTGAGGGCGAGCAGGTTCGCCTTGATGCGAGCCAAGGCGCCTTCCAGCGCCGCGACTTCCTCGTCGGACAGGCCGGCGAAGACGCGCAGGTTCAACTCGTGGCCCACCCGACGCATGGCGTCGGTCATGTGCAGGCCGCGATCGGTCGGCGCCACGAGTTTCACGCGGCGATCATCTTCGGACGCGTCCCGACGCACATAGCCCGCGGCTTCCAGGCGATCGATCAGCCCGCCGAGCGCGGCCTTCCCCATATCCAGGCTCTTTGCCAGCTCGACCTGGGAAACGGCTTGGCCCCGCCGGCGCCCGAGTTGCGCCAGGACCCACCATTGTGACGGCGTGAGGCCGTGCGGGCGCATCGCTTCATCGAAGAAGGCACGTCTCAGTCGCGAGACGTCGTGCATCAGGTAGCCCGCACGGACGCCGAAATCGGCATCATCCCGGCGCCTCTCCTCCGCCCTAGGGGAATGATTGTTCTTGCCCATATCGTATACTGGCATACGATCTGAACGCGTCAACGTGCCCGAACCTCGTTGGGCGCTGAACGGGGAGCGACAATGCCCGGCCTCGACGTCGAGAAGCCTAGCTACATGCTGGATGAGGAACTTGCTCTCTTCGAGAACACGGTTGCGCGCTTTCTCGACAGGCATGCAGGACCGGCGCAACGGCGCAGTTGGCGAGAGAACGGCTGCGTCGACCGGGACCTTTGGCTCGCTGCCGGCGAGGCGGGCCTGCTCGGCGTGTCGGTCCCGGCGGAATTCGGCGGTCACGGCGGGGACTTCCGGCATGAGGCTGTGCTCATTCACCAGTTGGGCATCAAGCATGCGGGGAGTTTTGCCCTTCCACTGCACAACGCCGTCGTTGCGCCGTATCTGGTGAGCTACGCGAGCGAGGCTCAGCGGCGACGGTGGCTACCGAGCGTCGTGAGGGGAGAGACCGTGCTGGCGGTCGCGATGACGGAGCCGTCCGCCGGATCGGACCTCCAGGCCATCCGGACCACCGCCACGCGGGATGGGGACCGATATCGAATCAACGGTCAGAAGACCTTCATCTCGAACGGACTCCATGCCGACCTCGTCATCGTGGCAGCGAAGACGGACGCGTCCGCGGGGGCGAAGGGCGTGTCGCTATTCCTCGTCGAGGCGAGCAGCCCGGGCTTCCGGCGCGGCGCGCTGCTCGACAAGCTGGGCCAGGAGGGACGGGACACGACCGAGCTGTTCTTCGACGACGTGATCGTGCCGGCGGAGAACCTGCTGGGAGGCCAGGAGGGGACCGGCTTCCGCATGCTGATGGAGAAGCTGCCGCAGGAACGCATGGTCATCGCCCTTCAGTCGCTCGCCATGATCGAGGCTGCACTCGAGACCACGATCGGCTACGCGAAGGAGCGGACAGCGTTCGGCCGACGCCTGATCGAGTTCCAGAACACTCAGTTCAAGCTCGCGGAGTGCAAGACCAGCGCGACCGTCGCACGCGTCTTCGTCGATCACTGTGTCGGCCTGTTGCTGCAGGGCCGCCTCGATGCCGCGACGGCGTCGATGGCCAAGCTCTGGGTCAGCGAAGCACAGGGCAAGATCGTCGACGAGTGCCTGCAACTGCATGGCGGCTACGGTTACATGACCGAGTACCCGATCGCGGAGATGTACAAGGACGCGCGCGTCGCCCGCATCTATGGCGGAACAAGCGAGATCATGAAGCTGATCATCGCGCGCTCGCTGTAAGCCCAGCCGCAGGCTGCGGCCAGTATTGGTCCCGCAGCAGGCGCTTGTTGAGCTTGCCGGTGGGTGTCCGAGGCAGTTCATCAGTAAAGTCGATGCTGCGCGGGCAGGCGATCGAGGCGAGTTCGGCCCGGCAATCGGCGATCAGCTCTCGTTCGAGCTCCTCGCCCGCATCGACGCCCGGCAGCGGCTGAACGACGGCCTTGACCACCTCGCCCATGTCTTCGTCCGGAACGCCGAACACGGCGGCATCCAGGACCTTCGGATGGCTCGCCAGTAAGTCCTCGCAGGCCTGCGGATAGACGTTCACGCCGCCGCTGTTGATGACATAGGCTTTCCGATCGGTGAGGTAGAGGAACCCTTCCGCATCGACATAGCCGACATCGCCGACCGTGGCCCAGCCTTGCGCATTGTACGCGGCAGCCGTCTTCTCCGGTTCCTCGTGGTAGGAGAAGCGTGGCCCGTCTTCGAAATGGACCGTGCCGATCTCGCCCGGCGGTTGCACCACCCCATCTTCCCCGACGATGCGCAGCTTTCCCACGACCGCGCGGCCGACCGTGCCGGGATGGGCGAGCCAGGCTGGGCTTTCGACCATCGTGAAGCCATAAGCCTCCGTCGCACCATAGTATTCGACGAGGATCGGGCCCCACCAGGAGATCATGTCGCGCTTGACCTGGATGGGGCATGGCGCGGCGGCATGGACCGCGATGCGCAGGCTCGCGAGGTTGTAGCGGGCCCGCGTCTCCGCCGGCAGCTTCAGCATACGCACGAACATCGTCGGCACGAGTTGCGAATGCGTGATGCCGTATTGCTCGACGTGCCGGAGGAAGCTCTCGGCGTCGAAGCGGCGCTCGATCACCACCGTGCCTCCGAGCGCCACGGTCATCATGGAGAACAGCAGCGGCGCGGCGTGATAGAGCGGAGCCGGCGAGAGATAGATGGCATCGGGGCCAAGGCCGCTCACGTCACGGCAGAGCGCCAGCTGCAGTTCCCCGACCGTGTCGATGGGCACGTCTCGGAAGACCGGCTTTATCCCCTTCGGCCGCCCGGTCGTTCCGGACGAGTAGTTCATGATGTAGCCGGCGCGCTCGTCCGCAATCGGCCGCGGGGGCATCGCGTTCGCGGCCTCCTCGTAGGAGCCGAAACCGGGGATGCCGCCACCGACCGCGAGACGGTGCAGGCTTTCCGGCAGGTCGGGCAGGATCGCTCCCGCCATGTCTGCCTGGCCGCTGCCGACGACGAGAAGCTTGGCGCCGCAATTGCCGACGACATACGAGACTTCTCCGGGCCGCAGATGCGTGCTGATCGGCGTGCAATAGAGGCCGGCCCGCTGCGCTCCCCAGCATAGGACGAGCAGTTCCAGCCGGTTTTCCATCAGGATGGCGATGTGATCGCCGATCCCGATGCCGAGCGACCGGAAGAGCTGCGCAGCCTGGTTCGATGCCTCGTCGAGCTCGCGGTAGGTCAGCGTCTCGTCGGCGTCGGCGTCGGCGATGCGGTACGCGATCTTGTCGGGATGTCTCGCGACGTGTTGCGATGGGTGCGGCATCGCCGCAGCCGCCTACTGAGCCGGGTCCAGATGCTTGCAGCCGCCCTCCGCGATCGGGCGCACCAGTTCGGCTCCCTTCACTGTCTGACGGATGCTCAGCAGGTCCCACTCGGATTTGACGTCCTTAGGCGCCTTCACCTCGGCCAGCATCATGTCGTTCTGCAACCGGCCGTCCGGCCTGATCCTGGCGCCCCGCCCGATGAAGTCGTCGACCGGCAGCTCCTTCATCTTGCGCATCACGTCGAGGCCCTTGTCGCTCTTCGCGGCCTCGACCGCCTTGAGGTAGTGGCGCACGGCGCTGTAGACGCCGGCCTGGTTCTGCGTGGGCATGCGGCCGTTCTGGAGCGCCGCGTACTTCTTAGCAAAGGCGCGGCTCGCCTCGTCATGGTCCCAGTAATAGGCCGTCAGGTATTGCAGGCCCTGGGCGGCGTCCGCCCCGACTGCCTTTACCGAGGTGAGATAGAAGATCAGAACCGCGAGCTTCTGGCCGGCCTTCGTGATGCCGAATTCGCTCGCCTGCTTGATTGCGTTGGGCGTGTCCTGCCCGGCATTGGCGAGCGCAACGATCTTGGCCTTCGAGGCCTGGGCCTGGAGGAGGTATGAACTGAAGTCCGGCGTCGAGACGGGATGGAGCACCGACCCGATGATTGCGCCGCCGAGCGAGGCCAGGATCTTGCCGACCTCCTCCTGGATGGCCTTGCCGAAAGCATAGTCGGCCGTCACGAAGTACCAGGTCTTGCCGCCGTCCTGGAACACCGCCCGGGTCAGGCCCTGTGCGAGCGCATAGGTGTCGTAGATCCACAGAGCGCCGACCGGCGAACACGCCTTGCCGTAGAGATCGGCATGGGCCGAGCCAACGTGGAGCACGACCTTCCCGCGCTCGCGACCGATCTCCTGCACGGCCAGCGACACCGCGGAATTGGCGAGATCCGCGATCACGTCGAAGCCGCGCTCGTCATAGAGCTGGCGGGCCTGCGTCGCGGCGATGTCGGCCTTGTTCTGGTGATCGATCGGCACGAGTTCGATCCGCGCGCCCGCGACCTTGCCGCCGAACTCGTCGATCGCGACCTGCGCGGCCGATACCGAGCCGAGCCCCGCCGGGTCGGAATACTGGCCGGACTGGTCGTTCATCACGGCGATCCGCACGACATTGTCGGAGATCTGCGCCGTGGCTCCGCCGGCCCAGCCGAGCGCCAAGCCCAAGGCCAGTGTACCCAACCTCAACCCAGACATCGGCATTCCTCCCATTGTGACTTGTCCGGCGGGCTTCTCGTCCCGCTCAGATCACGTTCCGCAGTCCCGATCCCGGCACCTTCTTGCCGTCGCGATATTCGTAGACGCCGCGGCCAACCTTGCGCCCGAGGCGGCCCGCTTTGACCATCTTGGTGATCAGCGGGCAGGGCCGGAACTTCTCGCCAAGCGTCTTGTGCAGATAATTCAGCACCGCCAGCCGTGTGTCCCATCCCGTGAGGTCCCCGAGCTCGAGGGGACCCATCGGGTGGTTGAAGCCGAGCCGCATGGCCGTATCGATGTCCTCGGCCGTCGCGGTACCTTCCAGCAGCATCCACATGGCCTCGTTGCCGGCCATTGCGGACATCCGGCTCGTCGTCAGCCCGGGCGTTTCGTTGACCAGGATGGAAGTCTTGCCGATCGCCTCGCACCAGGCCTGCATGCCGGCGATGGTGGCAGCCGACGTCTCGATCCCCCGGACGATCTCGACCAGCTTCATCTTGTGCACGGGGTTGAAGAAATGCATCCCGATCACCCGGCCGGGATCGGCCGTGAAGGCCGCGATCTCCGTGATGCTGAGGGCCGAGGTGTTGGTGGCCAGGATCGCATCGCGCGGCAAGATCGGATCGACCCGGCGCACGATGTCGGTCTTGATCGCGAGGTCTTCCGATGCTGTCTCCACCAGCAGCTCGGCATCGCGGGCCGCTCCCTCGAGATCGCTCGTCGTCGAGAGGAGCTCGCGCACCGCGTCGGCCTTGCCGGAATCGAGCTTGCCGAGCTTGATGCCGTCCTGAACGATGCCGTGGATGTTCTCGGCGGCCTTGGCGGCCGCCTCCGGCCGCACGTCCATCAGGACCGTACGATGCCCTGTCGTCGCGAAGGCATGGGCGATGCCGGTCCCCATCAATCCGGCCCCGACCACCACGACCCGCCGCGGTTGCGTACCCTGCGCCATTGCGCTTCTCCTCAGCGGCCGGTGAAGTTCGGCGCGCGCTTTTCCTTGAAGGCCTTGGCGGCCTCGACGCGGTCCTCCGTCGAGAGCAGGAGGGCGAAGAGGTCGCGTTCGTGCTGCAGGGCAGCGCCCAGGCTCATCGACGCCCCGGAACGCGCCGCCTCCTTGACGTAGCTCGCGGCGACCGGCGGCTTCGACGCGATCACCTCCGCGATGCGCATCGCCTCCGCGAAGAGCGTGTCCGCATCCGGAAAGACGCGCGATACCAGGCCGATCCGATGAGCCTCGGCGGCATCGATCCGCTCACCCGTCAGCATCATGTCGAGTGCCTGCCCGAGGCCGACCAGCCGTGGAAGACGCTGCGTGCCGCCGGCCCCGGGGATGAGGCCGAGATTGACCTCCGGCAGCGCCAGCTTGGCGTCCGCGGACGCAAACCGCAGATCACAGGCCAGCGCGATCTCGAGGCCGCCGCCGAAGCAGATGCCGTGGATGGCTGCGATGATCGGCTTCGAGAAGCGCTCCAGCGACTCGACATAGGCGCCGTGCGCCATGCGGTGGCGGGCCTGCGTCACAGTCTCGTCGGCCCGGAATTCCTTGATGTCCGCTCCGGCACAGAAGCCGCGGGGCCCCGCTCCCCGCAGCACGACGGCGCGGACCGCAGGATCGTGCTCGAACGAGGCGAGCGCCTCGGGCAACGCCCGGCGGATCTCGTTGTTGATGGCGTTCAGCGAATCGGGGCGGTTCAGCGTCAGCAACGCCACGGCGCCTGCGCGTTCGATCAACAGGGCCGGGTCCTGCGTTGCCACGCGTCTTGTCCTCCCCGCTGGCCTCGTGCGGGCCAGCTGCCGGGCCAAGCTAGGACCGCGTCCAGTGCCCCGCAAGAAAATTCTTCACTGAAGATTGTTTTTGGAAAAGGCCCCGTCCAGCACGATCACAGGCTTGCCGATGCTGGCCCGCCGGCGCAGTTGCGCGAGCACGTCCGGGAACTCGGAGAGCGCCCGGGTCGACGTCGGCGACGGCCGGATGAGCCCGTCCGCGAGGAGCCCGACGAGGCGGGCCAGCAGGCGCTCGTTGGCCTCGGGTTCGGCCTGCATGAAGCCACCCCAATCGACCCCAACGATGCTGGCCCGCTTCAGCAGCGGCAGGTTCAGCGGAATGCGGCCGATCTCGCCATCCGCGAAGCCGACCACGAGGAAGCGGCCACCGGGCCCCAGCGACCGGAAGGCGGTCTCCGACAGGCTGCCACCGACGGGATCGACGACAATGTTCACCGAACGACCGACAGCCGCGGTCAGCGCCCTACGCCAATCCGGGCGGGTGTAGTCGATAACATTGTCGGCGCCGCGCCTCAGGCAATGCGCGCGCTTCTCTTCGGTGGAAGCGGCAGCAACCACGGTGGCGCCAAGCGCCTTCGCGACATCGATGGAGGCCTCCCCGACCGTGCCGGCCGCCCCGAGGACGAGGACGACCTCTCCCGGGCGCACGTGCCCGCAGCTCTCCAGGCTGTAGAGAGCGGTCGCGTAGGACGACAGGAAGGCTGCGCCGCTCGCCGCCGCGATGCCTTCCGGCAGCACCGCGAAATGGCCCTTGCGGGCGAGCGCGTATTCCGCGAGGCAGCCGTCGAACGCGATGCCCGCCACGAGCCTGCCGACCAGTCCGGCATCCATCTTCGGACCGCAGGCCGCGATGCGGCCGCAGAATTCCCGTCCTGGGATCATGGGAAGCCTAGGCTTCTCCTGATACCGCCCTGCCAGCAGCACGGTATCGAAGAAGCCGACGCCGACCGCCTCGACGCGCACCAGGATCTCCTCCGGCCCCGGCTCGAGCGCCGGCACGTCCGCGAGCTCAAGCGAGGGTTCCTCCCCGAACGCCGTGCAGATCAGCGCGCGCATGTTTCCCGCCCCAGAGGTCGCGCAGGCCGCGCGCCGATTGACACGCAATAAACAATCATATGTGATGGATTCAAGAGAATGCGGCGGACGAACCATGCCGGCGCATCCGGGACGAAACGCTCCCTCGCCAGCTGGCCGGATCCGATCGGGTGTTGCAAAGGTTGCGCCCGGTCCTGACGGCTTGGGCGGGGATGGACGGAAGACATGACCTGGCAGCTACCGGTGCTTCCCTTCTTCGACGAAACGCATCGTCGTCTCGCCGAACGCATCGCTACGTGGTGCGATGCCAATGCCGCGCTGCTCGATCAGCATCCCGACGCGGATGGGATGGAGGCGACGTGCAGGGCGATCCTGTCGAGCCTCTCGGAGGCCGGCTTCGGCGAGTATGTCGTGCCGCATGTCGTCGATGGGCGGGTCCAGCGGCCGGACGTCCGCTCGATCTGCATCCTGCGGGAGGCAATCACCTACCGGTCGTTCCTTGCCGACACGATGTTCGTGATGCAGGGCCTCGGCACGGCGGCCCTCTGGAAGTGGCAGGACACGGAAGCGCGCGACCGCTATCTTGACGGCGCGCGGCGCGGCACGCATGTCGCGGCGCTCGCCCTCACCGAGCCCGAGACAGGCTCGGACGTTGCGGCGATCACCACCCGGGCGGTCCGCGACGGTGACGACTACGTCATCGACGGCGCCAAGGCCTGGATCTCCAGCGCCGGCATCGCGGATCATTACGTTGTCGTGGCCCGGACCGGCGAAGGCCCGGGCGCGAAAGGCCTTTCCGCCTTCATCCTCGATGCCGACACGCCCGGCCTCCGGGCCGGGCCCCCGGTCGAGATGATCGCACCTCATCCGATCGGGCCGGTTGCCTTCGAGGGCTGCCGTGTGCCCGGGTCGCGCCGGATCGGCCCGGCCGGCGAGGGCTTCAAGGCTGCCATGGCGACCTTCGACATCTTCCGCCCGACCGTTGGCGGCGCGGCGGTCGGCGCCGCCCGGCGCGCCCTGGACGAAACCATCGCACGCGTGACCACCCGGCGCCTCTTCGGCAAGACAATGGCCGAGATGGAATCGGTTCAGGCGAAGATCGCCGACATGACGGCAGACACCGAGACAGCTGCCTTGATGGTCTATCGTGCTGCCTGGACGGCGGATGTGGTCGGCGGGCGCGTGTCGCGGGAATCCGCGCTCGCAAAGCTGGTCGCCACCGAGGCGGCAGGCCGCGTCATCGACAGCGCGGTCCAGCTCTTCGGGGCGCTCGGTGTCGCGCGGGGCAGCGTGATCGAGCAGCTCTATCGCGACGTGCGGCCGATGCGCATCTACGAGGGCGCCTCGGAAGTCCAGAGGGTCGTGATCGCGCGCAGCATGCTTCGCGCTCGGGCGTAACGGCGGGGCGCTCGCCTTGGGAGGAAAATCGATGAGCAGGCAGGCCGTGATCGTGGACGCGATCCGCACGCCCATGGGGCGCGGCAAGGCCGGAGGTGCATTGTCCGAGGTGCACCCGGTGGAACTCCTGGCCGGTCTCCTGAAGGAGATCGTTGGACGCAATGATCTCGACCCCGCAACGGTCGACGATGTGATCGTCGGATGCGTCAGCCAGGTTGGCGAGCAATCCGCGACGCCAGGCCGGATGGCGCTGCTGGCGGCAGGCTTTCCGACCCACGTCCCCTCGACCACCATCGACCGCAAATGCGGTTCCAGCCAGCAGGCGATCCACTTCGCCGCGCAAGGGATCGCGGCAGGCGCGTACGACATCGTCATCGCGGGCGGAATCGAATCCATGAGCCGCATCCCGATGGGCAGCGCGCGCATGGGTCAGGATCCATTCGGCCCGAAGGTCAACGAGCGGTTCGCACCGGGTCTCGTCTCGCAGGGCATCTCGGCCGAACTCGTGGCGAGTCGCTGGGGCTTCGACCGCGAGGACCTCGACCGCTACGCCGCTCGTTCCCACGATCTCGCCGCGAGGGCCCGCGAGGGGGGCGGCTTCAGTCAGGAGATCGTGCCGGTTTCGGTGAACGGCCGGGACGTGTCGTCGGACGAGACGATCCGGCCGGGAACCACCGTCGACGCGCTCGGTCAGCTGAAGGTTTCGTTCCGCACGGACGCCGCAGCCGAGCGCTTTCCGGAGATCGGCTGGCACGTCACGGCCGGAAACTCCTCGCAAATCACCGACGGCGCCGCCGTACTGCTGATCATGAGCGAGGAGGCCGCAAAGCGCGTCGGGCTCAAGCCGCGCGCCCGCTTCGTGGCGTACGACGTCTGTGGCGATGACCCGCTCCTGATGCTCACGGCCCCAATTCCGGCCACGCAGCGCATCCTGAAGAAGAGCGGGATGAAGCTCGGCGATATCGAGCACTACGAAGTCAACGAGGCCTTCGCTCCGGTTCCGCTCGCCTGGGCCAAAGAGCTCGGCGCGGATCCCGAGCGCCTCAATCCACGCGGCGGCGCGATCGCGCTCGGCCACCCGCTCGGCGCCTCAGGCGCGCGGCTCATGACCACGATGCTGCATGCGCTCGAGCAGACGGGCGGGCGCTACGGTCTCCAGACCATGTGCGAGGCCGGCGGTATGGCGAACGCCACCATCATCGAGAGGCTCTGAGGACACTCACCATGGATGTTTCCGGCATCACCGCACTCGTCACCGGCGGAGCCTCGGGCCTTGGTCGCGCTTCGGCCGAGCGCCTGCTGAAGCTTGGCGCGAAAGTGGTGATCCTCGATCTGCCGGGCTCGCCCGGCGAGGAGGTCGCGCGGGAACTCGGGCCTTCGGCCCGCTTCGCCGCGGCCGATGCGACCGACCCGGATGGCGTCGCGCGGGCCGTGGCGGCGGCCGAGGAGTTCGGCCCGCTCCGCGCAGTGATCCATTGCGCCGGCCGGGGCGGCCCGGTGCGAGTCGTCGACCGGGACGGGAACCCCGGCTCGCTGGAGCAGTACGAAGCAATCATCCGCATCAACCTCATCGGCAGCTTCAACGTCCTGCGGCTCACGGCAGCCAGCATGGCGAAGAACGAGCCGCTCGGCGAGGAGCGCGGCGTCGTGGTGATGACGGCTTCGATCGCCGCGTACGAAGGCCAGATCGGCCAGATCCCCTACGCGTCCTCGAAGGCTGGCATCGTCGGAATGACGCTCGTCGCGGCGCGTGACCTCGCGAGCCGCGGCATCCGCGTCTGCACCATCGCGCCGGGTGTGTTCGACACGCCGATCCTCGCCCGCGTGAAGCCCGAGGTGAAGGCGGCGCTCGGCGCATCGGTGCCGAACCCGCCGCGCCTTGGCCAGCCGCACGAATTCGCGCTGCTGGCGAGCCACATCGTCGAGAACCCGATGCTCAACGGCGAGACGATCCGTCTCGACGGCGCGCTGCGCATGACGCCGCGCTGAACCGCCATGGCAGAGGTCGTCCACCTCGAGATCGAGGACGGGATCGCGATCGTCACGATCGACCGTCCCGAGGCTCGCAACGCGATCAACGATGCGGTCGCGGCCGGGATCTCGGCCGCCATGGACGCGCTCGATTCGCGAGAGGATCTGCGCGCCGGCATCCTGACGGGAGCGGGCGGCACGTTCTGCTCCGGCATGGATCTGAAGGCCTTCCTGGCCGGACAGTTGGGCCTCGACGCGAGCCGAGGCTTCGGCGGCCTGACCGGGCGGCCGCCCGAGAAGCCGCTCATCGCGGCGGTCGAAGGCTATGCGCTCGCGGGCGGCTGCGAACTCGCGCTCGCCTGCGACCTGATCGTGGCCTCGCGCGAGGCGAGGTTCGGGCTGCCGGAAGTGAAGCGCGGGCTGGCCGCCGCGGCCGGCGGGCTCCTGCGCCTGCCGCGGCAGATCCCGCCGCGCATCGCCATGGAGATGATCCTGACCGGCGAGCCTGTTACCGCTGAGCGTGCCGCAGCGCTCGGGCTCGTCAATCGGGTCGCGGAGCCCGGAGCAGCGCTCGCGACCGCGCGGGAACTCGCGCGCTCGATCGCGCGGAATGGGCCGCTGGCGGTCCGCATGTCGAAGCGGGTTGCCGTGGAGGCGCAGGACTGGTCGTCCGCCGAGATGTTCGAGCGGCAGAAGGCGATCACGGACCCAATCATGACCTCCGCCGATGCACGCGAGGGCGCGCGCGCCTTCGCGGAGAAGCGCGAGCCGGTCTGGACGGGGCGCTGACCCGCGGCGGCCTCAGGCCGCCGCCTCCGCCTCCAGGAAGTTGACCGAGGTCCCGCCGCACACGTTCAGCACCTGGCCGGTGACGAAGCGCGCCTCGTCGGAGCAGAAGAACGCGACGGCCTGGGCGATGTCCTCGGGCTCGGCGATGAAGCCGACCGGGATGCCGCTGTTCATCTTGCGCTCGAACCAGCCGCCGACCTCGTTATGGGCCTGGAGCATCCAGGTCCGGGTCGCGCCGGGCGCCACGACGTTCGCCGTGATACCGTCCCGGCCGAGCTCGAGTGCCCAGGTGCGGACGATCCCCGTCATGGCGGCCTTCGCGGCCGAGTAGCCGGTGCGCTCCTGCTTGCCGAGCGCGGCGCGGCTCCCGATCGTGACGATGCGCCCGATCCCGGCACGCTTCATCGACGGCACGACCACCTGTCCCAGTGCGATGAGCGAGGTAGTCGAGATCTCGATCTCGCGACGCACATCGGCGAGCGTCAGGCTCTGGAGCGAAGCCGGCACGCATATCCCGGCATTGTGGACGAGACGGGTAACGCGTCGGTCGCCAATCGCGGCCCGCAGCGTCTCGGCGGCCGCCTCGGGCTGCTCGAAGTCGACCTCCAGGAATTCATCGACCCGATCGTGCTCGGGCCGGATCCGGTCCATGACGATGATGCGCCGGCCCTTGTCCGCAAACAGGCGGCATACCGCCTGCCCGATACCGCGGCTTCCTCCAGTCACGACAGCCCAGTCGTCCATCAATCCCCCTCCCCTGTCTCGCTATGCGGCGCGGTCAAAGCTCGAGCGAGTAGACGCGAGCGGCGGTGCGGCTGAAGAGGTCGGCCTTCTCCTCGGCCGACGCACCTTGGGCCGTCCGCTTGAAGCCGTTCCACAGTACCGCGTAGCTGCACGACAGCTGGTCTACCGGGAAGTTGCTTTCGAACATGCACCGGCGCGTTCCGAAAGCTTCGATGCACGTCTCGACATAGGGACGCCACGCCTTGGCGAGGTCCTCCGAAGAGGGTGGAACATCGAGCTCATGAAAACCGAAGCCGCTGATGCGCATGGCCAGGCCGCCGATCTTCACCGACACGTTCTCGTGGCGCGCGACCTCCTGGATGCCCTTCTTCCAGATGGCGAAGACCTCGTCGCGCTTGCCGGCATAAGGACCGATGCCGAGTGGTCCGCCGACATGGTCGAGCACGATCGAGGTACCGGGAAAGGCGCCGGCGATGTCCGCGACGTCGAATAGCTGGTGGTGATAGACCCAAGAATCGAAGACGAGCCCCAGCTTCTCGAGGCAGGCAAAGCCCTCCCGCAATGTCGGGTCCAGCAACAGTTTCTCCGGCGGCGTGCGCAGTGTCGAACGAACGCTCGGATCGGGGTCCCACGAGGTGGACTGGCGGATGCCTTTGAAGCGGCCCTTGCCCGCTTCGATGTGGGCCCGGAGCACCGCCTCCACCCCGGCCCCCTCGCGCAGGTCGGCGTATGAGATAATTCCCGCGTTGATGCGCGTCTTGCCGCCGTAGCGGCCGGCGTCACTCTCCTCCCCGATCCGGGTCATCGTCTCGGTCTCTCCAACCGGACGCATGTTCTCCGGCCCGGAGCTGCGATAGCCTTCCGTGCAATCGGCGAAGACGGTCGCCACCACGTTGTGGCCGGCGCCGAGATCGGCTGCGAATTCCTCGCCCATGTAGCGGACGCGCGGCTCGTCCCACAGGTGATGGTGCGGATCGACGATCGGCAGATCGGGCTCCAGGATCGGCTCCTGGCGTTTGGCCAGCCAGGCGGGATCAGACGAGGGCAATATCGCGCGCTGCGTCGCTCCAGTGGCGCTCTTGGTCATCTCGCTCCCTTGTCCGTTCTCAGCAACGCTTCGCGGTCGCCTTGCAAGCCGCACCAGCCGACGACCCGCGCACGAAATTCGTTGCAACAATCAATCCGGAATGCTTTTTTGTCAAACAAGTCGGTGGATCGCTGGCCTATGCGGCGGCAAAGTTGCGGCCCGAGGTATCAGCCGGGCACGACAACAATGGGAGGAACTCTTGGGAGACGATCGCTTCCTGGGCGGAACGGCTCGGCTGAACCGCCGCACTGCGCTGGCATTGATGGCCGGCGCGCTCGCAGCACCTTCGATTGCCCGGGCGGACAAGTATCCCGTCCGGCCGGTCAGGTTCATCGCGCACTGGTCAGCTGGAGGAGCGACCGACACGCTGGCGCGGATCTACTGCCAGAAGGTCGGCGAGATCGCCGGGCAGCAATTCATCGTGGAGAACCGGTTGGGCGGTGGCGGTCTCATCGGCGCTGACGGCATCGCGAAGGCGGAGCCCGACGGGTACACGGTCGGACTTGGCTCCATCACCACGAACTCGGTGCCGCGGCTCCTTTATTCCAAGATGGCGTTCGATCCTGCGAAGGACTTCACGTTCATCGGCGGCCTCTGGAAGCTCCCCAACATCGCGGTCGTGCCGAAGTCTCTCGGCGTCAAGACGATGCCGGAGCTGATCGCGCTGCTGAAGAAGAACCCCAACAAGTACTTTTTCGGCTCCTCGGGTGCCGGGACCACGACCCACCTTGCCGGGGAGATGTTCAAGCAGCTCGCGGGGGTGGAGATCGACCACGTGCCCTTCCGGGGCGGCGCGCCAGCCGTGACCGCGATGCTGGGCGGCCAGATACATCTCTATTTCGACAACATCCCCGGGGCATTGCCGCTCGTCCAGTCTGGCGAACTAATCGGACTGGGGATCACGGCGGAGACGCGTGACCCCAATCTCCCCGATCTGCCAGCGCTGAACGAGTTTGTGCCCGGGTTCGACATAACGTCCTGGTGCTGCCTCTGCGGCCCACCCAAGCTGCCCGCCTCGGTGGTCGAGTCGCTGACGACCTGGACCAACCAGGTGCTCGACGACCCGGCGCTGAAGAAGCGCTACGCCGAGCTTGGCGCGACGGCATGGAAGCCGACGCAGGAAGAGCTCATCGCCTTCCGGGACGCGGAAGAGAAGAAGTTCACGCCCATCATCGAGAAGATGGGGATCAAGCTGAACTAGGTCTCGTCCGAGCCGCTTTCCACCAATCCTTCGCGTACGAGGCTGAATGACGGGTCCGCTTTCCGGGTTCCGGGTCATCGAGATGGCCGGGATCGGCCCTGCACCCTTTGCCGGCATGATGCTGTCGGACATGGGCGCGGAGGTCATTCGCGTCGACAGGGCTGGCAAGGCGGATCTCGGCATCGACATGCCGCGGACCGCCAACGTGTCGGCCCGCGGTCGACGATCGCTGGTCTTGGACCTCAAATCTCCGGCGGGCATCCGGGCCCTGGAGAAGCTGGCCGCGAAGGCGGATGCGCTGATCGAAGGCTTCCGGCCGGGCGTGATGGAGCGGCTTGGTATCGGTCCGGATCGCCTTGCCGAGATCAACCCGAAGCTCGTCTTCGGCCGCGTCACCGGCTGGGGACAGGATGGCCCCCTCGCGGCCGCGGCAGGCCATGACATCAACTACATCGCCCTGACCGGGATGCTGAACGCGGTCGGCCCCGCCGGAAAACCCTATCCGCCGCTCAACCTGGTCGGCGATTACGGCGGCGGCGCCATGTTCCTCGCCTTCGGGGTCGTCTGCGCCCTGCTCGAGGCACAACGATCTGGCAAGGGGCAGGTCGTGGATGCCGCAATGGTGGACGGCGCCGCGACACTCGGCGCGCCGATCTTCGGCATGCTGCAGGCCGGGCTCTGGGCCGACAGGCGGGGCGCCAATCTTCTGGACGGCGGCGCGCCCTACTACGACACCTACGAGACACGGGACGGCCTCTGGGTGGCGGTCGGGCCGATCGAGGGACGCTTCTATGACCTGTTTCTCCAGAAGCTCGGGCTCGACGATCCGGCGCTGAAGGATAGGTCGCCTGACAACTGGGGCCGTCTCCGCGACGCCTTCGCGGCGGCCTTCAGGACACGGGATCGGGCGGAATGGTGCGCGATCCTCGACGGCACGGATGTCTGCTTCGCACCTGTGCTGTCCCTCGAGGAGGCGCCACGCCACCCGCACATGGCGGCACGCGGCAGCTTCGTGGAGGTCGAGGGCGTGGTGCAGCCT
Source organism: Pseudomonadota bacterium (assembly GCA_023423995.1). Taxonomy (GTDB): domain Bacteria; phylum Pseudomonadota; class Alphaproteobacteria; order Rhizobiales; family Beijerinckiaceae; genus Enterovirga. The sequence continues at coordinate 66,863 of JAFAEL010000121.1, forward strand.
GCCCCGGCGCCGCGCTTCAGCCGCACTCCCGGGAGCGTCCAGTCGCCGCCACCCGAAATAGGACACCACAGCCGCGAGATCCTCGCCGAATGGGGGTTCAGCGAGGAGGAGATCGCGGAGGCGCTCGCATGATGCTCCGCCGGAACCGGGTGCTGGAAGCACTTGCCGAGGGCCGTCCAGCGCTCGGTGTCGCGACGCAGATGAACAGTCCTGAGGCGGTGGAGGCGATCGGAGCCGTCGGCTACGATTTCACCTACATCGATTGCGAGCACGGATCCTTCTTCCTCGAAGGTGCGGTGCAGATGATCCGGGCCGCCGAGGCGGTCGGGCTGACGCCGGTGATCCGTGTTCCGGGACACGACCCGACCTTCATCACGCGCGTCCTCGACGCGGGCGCGATGGGCGTGATCATCCCGAACGTGTCGACCCGCGCGGAGGCCGAGCAGGCCGTGGCTGCCGCGAAGTACCTGGACGGCGATAATGGCGGCAAGCGGGGCGCCTGCCCGGGCACGCGGGCGAGCTGGCACCAGACGACGGACTGGCCCGCTTTCGCGCGCTGGTCGAACGCGAACACGATGGTCTGGGTGCTGATCGAGTCGCCCGAGGGCGTGGCCAACGCGCGTGAGATTGCGGCGGTGCCCGGGCTTGGGGCCGTGATGCTCGGCCCGTTCGATCTCGCCCACGCGATGGGTCGGCCCGGCGAGCCGCGCCACCCGCAGGTGGCGCAGGCCTATGACGACGTGATGGTGGCGGCCCGGAGCAACGGCGTCGAGGTCGTCGCCTCGCTGTTCTCTGCTGAACCCGCCGCGATGACCGGCGAGAAGGCCGAATGGCTCGAGAAGGGCGCCCGCATCCTGGTGGCGGGCAGCGACCGGCGCATGCTGGTGCGCGCGCTCGCCGACCGGCTCGCGGCACTGCGGGCTTGAGCCGTCATCCGTCCGCGGCGCCTGCACGCTCCAGAATCTCCAGCACGTCGGCCGGCTCCCGAACCGGCCGGGGGTTCGTGCGCGCCCAGCGGTCGTGCATCGTCTTCTCCGCAATCGCCGGCAGGCGCGAGCGCGTGACGCCCACCTCGGCAAGGCTGCGCGGCAGGCCGAGCCCGGAGATCAGCCGGTCCAGCGCTGCGGCTGCGGTCAGCTCCGGCGCGCCCAGGGACACTGCGATCCGGTCCTGCCGGCCGCCGCAATGACCCTCGTTCCAGGCCTGCACGAACGGCGCCATCACGCAGGACGTGTAGCCGTGCGGAACGTCGCTGTCGGCGCCGAGCACGTGCCCGATCGCGTGGCTCGCACCCATCGGCACGCCGGCCGAGACGGGGATCATCGACTGCCAGGCGCCGACCTGGCTGTCGAGCCGGGCCGCGAGGTTGCCCGGATCCGCCTTCACGGCCGGAAGGCCGCGCCCGAGGAGCCGCAACGCGCTCTCCGCGACACCATCGCAGAACGGGTTCGAGACGGCGGAGGCCAGGGTCTCTGCGGCGTGATCGACCGACCGGATCCCGGTCGAGAGCCAGAGCCACTCCGGCGTGTGCAGCGTGATCCGCGGATCGAGCACGATCAGTACGGGCGCCATGGTCCGGTGGGCATAGGGGGATTTCCGCCGCGTTTCCTCGTCCGTCAGTCCGGCGCTGAAGCTCCACTCGCCGCCCGACAGCGTGGTGGGCACGCAGACGAGCCGGACATCCGGCCCGGCGAATTGAGGGCGCACGACCGAACCGTCCGGTTCGACGCGGGTCCGGAAGCCTTCGAGGGCGGCGACGCTGCGGATGTCGTGCCGGAGGCAAAGCGGCACCGCCTTGGCGGCCTCGATTACCGAGCCTCCGCCGACCGCCACCACGAGGTCGGCACCCGCATCACGCGCCCGGTCCGCCGCCGCGATGACGTCCGAACGGGGCACATGGGGCCGGATGCCGTCGATCGTGACGGCGTGACGATCGCCGAGCTCGGCCTCGATGTGGGCGATCTCCTCCGTGTTCGTGGCGAGATGCCGGCTCGCAATCAGCACCACGCGCCGCGCGCCCTGCCGTTCCGCCTCGCGGGCGACCGCGGACGCCGCCGGCTCGTCGAGGGTGACGCGCTCGGTCGCGGTCAAGCCGATCTCACTCGCCATTGGTCATCTCCGAACAGTACTGGGAGGCACACGCCATGAGGGGCTCACGATGACGCGCTACACGGTCGGACCCGCGACGATCACGCGGGTCGAGGAGATGCTCGGGCCAGGCGCGCCGCCCGACTTCCTGTTTGCGGGTTTCGATCCGGCCCTGTTCGAGCGGGTCCCACTGCTGAAGGACCAGGCCTTCTACGACGCGGCCGCCGGACGTGTGATCTCCAGCGTCCATTCCTGGCTGATCCGCCTGCACGGCAAGACGATCCTGGTCGACACCTGCTCGGGCAACGGCCGCCAGCGAGCGCCCCTCTTCCAGCGCTTCCACGACCTCGACACGCCCTATCCGCAGCGCCTCGCCGAGGCGGGCGCGCGGCCCGAGGACGTCGACATTGTTCTCCTGACGCACCTGCATGTGGATCATGCGGGCTGGAACACGCATTGGCAGGACGGCTGCTGGCGCCCGACCTTTCCGAACGCTCGCTACCTGATGAGCCGCGCCGGACTCGCGCGCTGGCTCCCCGGCGGCGACGGGCCGACTGCCCTGCCCGAGCATGTGGCGGTGTGGGAAGATTCGATCCGGCCGGTGGTGGAGGCCGGACTCGTCGATACGATCGAGCCGGGCGACACGATCGTGCCGGGCCTCACGGTCGCGGCCGCGCCCGGGCACGAGCCGCATCAGTTCGTGGTCCGTTTCGAGGACGGGCCGCATCGGTTCGTCTGCTCGGCCGATGTCCTGCACCAGCCCATCCAGATCTACGCGCCGCACCTCAACAGCTGCTTCTGCGAGGACGGCGAGACCGCCCGGGCGACGCGGGCGCGCTACCTGGCCGAATGGGCGGAGAGCGGCGCGCTGATCCTGCCGGTGCATTTCGGCTACCCGCATGCCGGGTACATTCGCCGGGACGGCGACGGATACGTGTTCGAGCCGGCCGTGCCGCTCGCCTGAGACGGCCTCACGCACCCGCCAGGAGCCGGATCTTCCCGGCATGGACGCCGCGCTCCATGTAGGCCTGCGCGGCAGCGGCCTCCGCAAGCGGGAAGGTGCGATCCAGGACCGGGCGGATGCGCCCCGCCGCGACCGCCGGCCAGACGTCACGGCGCAGCTGCGCGACGATGCGGGCCTTCTCTGCGACGCTGCGTGCCCGCAGGGTCGAGCCAGTCAGGACGAGCTGCTTCACCATTACCGGCCGGAAGTCGAGCGTCGCGCGCGACCCGGCGATGTAGGAGATGTTGACTAGGCGACCGCGCGGCGCGAGGGCCTCCATGTTGCGGGCGATATAGTCGCCGCCGACCACGTCCAGGATGACGTCGACGCCGCGGCCACCGGTCGCCAACCCCACAGCGTCCACGAAGTCTTCGCCCCGGTGGTTGATGGCGACGTCGGCCCCCAGTGTCCGGCAGAGCGCGCAGCGGGTCTCCGCTCCTGCCGTTGCCAGCACCATGCCGGCACCGAGGTGGCGCGCCAGTTGGATGGCGATCGTGCCGATGCCGCTCGCGCCGCCATGGATCAGCACGCTCTCGCCGGCAGCCAACCGTCCGTGTTCGACAAGGTTCACCCAGCTCGTCGCGACGCATTCGGGCAGCGCCGCTGCGTCGGCGATTTCCATGCCGTCCGGAACCGGCAGGCACGAGCCGGCCGGCGCGAGCGCGTATTCCGCGTAGCCGCCACCGGCCAGGAGCGCGCAGACCTGTTGGCCGATGGCCCAGCCTGAGGCGCCCTCCCCCACGGCAGCGACGATGCCAGACACTTCGAGACCGGGGATGTCGGTGGTGCCAGGCGGCGGCGGGTAGAGCCCTTTGCGCTGCTGCAGGTCGCCACGGTTCAGCCCGGCCGCGGCGACGCGGATCAGGATCTCGTCGGGCCCCGGCAGGACGACGGGACGCTGCACCGGCCGCACGACGTCCGGACCGCCGGCAGCGGAGAACTCGATGGCGAGACAGGTCGCCGGAATCGCGGCTCTCATCGGCTTGACACGAATAAAACAATCATATCTGCATGTTTATTGGGTGCAGGCCGTAATGCAAGCGGCCGCGCCATGTCCCGCCCGGGAACGCGGGACCTCTTCGGCGGAACAGGAAACGTCCAGGAACCACGCGCATGGCTGAGAAGAAGAAGGTGCTCGTCACGGGCGCGAGCAAGGGCATCGGGCGCGCGACGCTGGCGATGCTGAACCGGGACGGCTACCGGGCGGTCGGCCTTGCCCGCACCCGGCCGAACGATCTCGAGCCGGGCGAGGAGTTCCACACGGTGGACCTCGCCGACCTTGCGGCTACCAAGGCGCTCGTCGAGGAACTGGCGGCCGAGGGGCCGTTCTGGGGCCTTGTCAACAACGCCGCGATGTCGCCCACCACATCGCTGGAAGACATGACGCTCGAGGACATGGCGGCCTCGATCACGCTCAACATCAACGCGCCGCTCGTCTGCACGCAGGCCGTGATTCCGGGCATGAAGGAGCAGAGAGGCGGCCGCATCGTGAACCTGTCCTCCCGGGCCGCCCTCGGCAAGATCAACCGCACCGCCTACAGCGCCGCCAAGGCGGGCATCATCGGCATGGGCCGGACCTGGGCTCTGGAGCTCGCGCCCTACGGCATCACGGTGAACGCCATCGCGCCGGGCCCAGTCGCGACCGAGCTGTTCCGCACCGCGAGCCCGCCCGGCCATCCGCGCACGCAGGCGCTGCTCGATGCCGTGCCGCTACGCCGGGTCGCCGAGCCGGCCGAACTCGCGCATTTCATCGCCTTCCTGCTGCACGAGCAGTCGGGCTTCATGACCGGCCAGACCCTGCATGTGGACGGCGGCCTCACGATCAGCGCGGTGAAGATCTAGAACCCGCTATTGGTGCAGATCGCCATGGCGACGAGGCGGTCTGCGCCCGTCACCTCGATCTCGCTCACCGTTTGGGAGCGGCCGCGGCGGAGAACGCGCGCCGTGGCAACGAGGTCGACGCTGCGCGCCGGCGCCAGGTAGCTGATCGTCATCCCGCTCGTAGCGCCGCCCTTCAGGGATGGGTCCGCGCCTGCCACGAAGGCGGCAGCGCCCGCGATGTCGATCAGCGTCGCGATCACGCCGCCATGGATGACGTCCCCGAAGGTGAGCATCCTGGGCCGGAACGGCATTGCGAGCACCGTAACATCGGGGCTCGCGCTGACCAGCGTGATACCGAGGTCGCGGGCCACGGTGCAGCGTGTCCGTCATGCGAGCGGCTCGCCGATCACGGCCCGGCCGTTGCGGATCACGGTAGCGTTGCGGGCCGTCACGCGTGCCTCGAACGACACGACGTCCCCGTCTCGCCACAGATCGACCGACACGGTCTCGCCGGGAAAGACCGGCGCCGAGAAGCGGGCCTGGTGGGCATGGAGCCGAGCCGGCTCGCCCTCGGTGAAGGCTGCGAGCACCGCCCGCGCCGTCAGCGCGAAGGTGCAGAGCCCGTGCAGGATCGGGCGCTCGAACCCGCTGCTCCGGGCGAAGTTCGGCGAAACGTGGAGCGGATTCCAGTCGCCCGAGAAACGGTAGATCAGCGCCTGGTTACCGGCCGTCGGGATGTCGATCCGGGCATCCGGACGCCGCTCCGGAACGGGGTGCGGCGAAGGCTGGCCCTCGCGCGGACCGCCGAAGCCGCCCTCGGCCCGCCCGAAGGCCGTCGTGAGGATCCGGGCGAGCGGCTTGTCCGACCCATCAAGGTAGAGGAGCTTTTCCTGGCAGAACACGGCGCCCTTGCCCTGCCCTTTGTCCCAGGCGCCGAGCATCCGCCCCTCCGAGACAACCGCACCCGCCGGCGGGATCGCGCCGAAGAGCTCGATCGCGTGCTCGCCGTGCAGTTGGAACCGGCGGTCGATCTCCAGATCGGAGAGCGGGCCTCCTGCAAAGCCGAGCACGACCGCGAAGGTGGGAAAGACGCGCTGGTTCTGCTCGGAGACGAAGCGCAGCTCGCGCTCGTCGGTCGGGTCGGTCCCGAGCCCGATGCCGAGCGCGTACAGCATCGCGTCGCGCTCGCCCCACGTGACGCGGTCGCGGCAGCGGCGCGCCATCAGGTCGGCGTAGTCGAGCGCCACGGTGGCTATCAGGCGACGGAGCGGGACTGGTCAGACCAGTAAGGCGCGCGCAAAGCCTTGCGGTCGAGCTTGCCGAGTCCGGTCAGCGGCAGCTCTGCCACGATATCGATGGATTTCGGCGCCCACGGGCCGCCCCGCCGCGCCTTCACGTGCTCGCGCAACGCCTCGACACCCACCTCGGCACTCTCGCGCAGCACGCAGAACGCCTTGACGGCCTCGCCCCATTTCGGGTCCGGGATGCCGACCACGCCCGCGAGCACCACGTCGGGGTGGGACATCAGCGCGTCCTCAACCTCGCGCGGGTAGATGTTGAACCCGCCTGAGATGATCATGTCCTTGGTGCGGTCGACGATGTAGAGGTAGCCCTCCTCGTCGCTGCGCGCGACGTCGCCCGTGTGCAGCCAGCCGCCGCGGAAAACCTCGTCCGTGAGCGCCGGCTGCTTCCAGTAGCCCGCCATCACCAACGGTCCACGCACGCAGATCTCGCCCGGCTCGCCGACTGCGACCTCGCGCATCTCCGCATCGAACAGGCGAACTTCGGTCAGCAGCGTGGGGCGGCCGCAGGAGCCGAGGCGTTCCGGCTTCGCGAGATCGTGGTCGACCTGCCGCAGCGTCGTCACGCATTCGGGCGCCTCGGACTGGCCGTAGAGCTGCAGGAAGACAGGGCCAAACGCCTCGGTCGCGAGCCGGAGACGATCGGGCGACATGGGGGCAGCACCGTAGATGATGAGGTCGAGCGACGAGAGATCGTATTTCGACCGCAGGTCGTGCTTCTCGAGCAGAGTGCTGATGACGGTCGGCACGAGGAAGGTCGCGCTGATCCGCTCCTCAGCCACCGTCCGGCAGAAGGTCTCAGCGTCGAAGCCGTCCAGCAGCCGCGCGTAACCGCCGAGGGACATCACGGTGTAGATCTTGATGCCGCCCGAATGGCTGATGGGCGTCGACGCGAGGTAGCGAAGCGGCCGCGGCCACTCCCATTCCGCGGCCTGGATCGCGCTCATGGCGGCGATGGACCGGTGTGGCAGCACGACGCCCTTGGACCGCCCCGTGGTGCCGCCCGTGTAGACGAGAAGGAGAGGATCCTCCGGCACGCAGGCCGTCTCGAGCGGCGCGGGCCCGAGACGGGCGGCTTCGGCCAGGAGATCGCGTGCGCCCTCGGCCGGTCCGAAGGACAGGACGTGCCGCAAGCCGGGCACCTTCGCCTTCAGCTCCGCCGCCCGAGCTGCGAACCGGCGGGAATCCACGATCAGGACGTCGGCCTCGGCATCCGCCGCCACATGCGCGTGGTCGTCGAGCCCCGACATCGGATGCAGGTTCGTGTGCCGCACGCCCATCAGGTTCGCGGCGCATTGAGCAGCCCAGGCCTCGACCCGGTTGCCTGTGACCATCACCACCCCGGAACCTGGCCCCAGTCCGAGCGAGCGGTAGAAGGAGACGATCCGCCCGATCTCGCGGCCGAGCTCGGCGTAGGTCCAGCTCGTCACACCATCGGAGAGCGCCGGGCGGTCCGCATAGCGGCGGACCGCATCGATGATCAGGCTGCCGACTGTGCCGCCGCTGTGAAGCTGGTTCATCGCAGCCGGCCGGGTCAGTTATTCTTCTTGACGAGCGAACACTTGCTTTCGGACAAGGGGGCGAAGGCCTCCGCGGCCGGCACCGTGCGGACATGCTTGTAGTAGTCCCACGGGTACTTGGATTCTTCGGGGCTCTTGACCTGGTACAGCTGCATGTCGTGGATCAGGATCTGATCTTCTCGCAGCTTCGCGCCGGGGGCGAACATGTCGTCCACCGGCATCTCGCGCATCGCCTTCAGAACGGCATCGGCTTCGGTCGTGCCTGCCTTCTTCACCGCCCTGAGGTAATGGAGAGCGCCGGAATAGGCGCCAGCCTGGACCATGGTCGGCATCTTCTTGTGCTTCTCGAAGAACCGCTTGGACCAGGCCCGGGTCGCGTCATTTGTGTCCCAGTAGAAGGGCTCGGTGATGTACATGCCCTTGGCAACCTCGAGCCCCATCGCATCGACGTCCGTGACGAAGGTCAGGAGGCCGGCCAGGACCGCCGTCTTGTCGATCCCATATTCCCGCGCCTGCTTGATGGCGGTAGTCGCGTCCGGACCGGAATTGGCGAGCGCCACGACGGTGGCGCCAGCAGCCTGCGCGGAGAGCAGCTGCGATGAGAATTCGTGGTTCGGGAAGGGGTGCTTGGCCGAGCCGATCACCTGCCCGCCAGCCTTTACCACCGCGCGGGTGGCGTCCTCCTCCAGGGAACGCCCTCCCGCGTAGTCGGCCGTCAGGAAGAACCACTTCTTCCCTCCGGCCCGGGTGATCGCATCGGCAGTCGGGCCCGCGACGGTGCGGGTGTTGTAGCTCCAGTGCAGCGTCGTCGGCTGGCAATCCTCGCTCGAGAGGCTGTTCTGCCCCGAGGCAGTGGCGAGCACGATGCGGTTCTTCTGCGTGCCGACCTTCGAGACGGCGAGCGTTACCGCGGCGCCGGCGACATCGGTGATCACGTCAACGCCCTCCTGGTCGAACCAGGCGCGAGCCGTGTTGGAGGCGATGTCCGCCTTGCTGGAATGATCCGCCGAAATCACCTCGACTTTGAAGTTCGGCTTCTCCAGCTTCTCGAAATCTTCAACCGCCAGCTGGGTCGCGATCACCGAGCCACGCCCCACAAGATCGGAGAAGACGCTCGTCATGTCGGTCAGGACGCCGATCTTGACGACGGGCTTCATGGCCGGGGAGCTCTGCGCGCGTCCCACGTCATGCGACGCCAAAAGCGCGATGGCAGCGGCGCCCAGCAGAAGCGTTGCGCGATCAAGCATGTCTTCCTCCCCAGATGCGGCGGCCGTGCGAGAAAGCCCGCACGGCTCTTTGGCGGCCACTATCGAGGCTAAAAAAATTCCGTCAAGCCTGATTTTTTTTGCGCTTGATCTCGCTCGTGAGCATGCGGCGCAACAGCGCGAGCTCCGGCTCGACCGACACGATCCGCCTCGTTTCGATCTGCCGGACCGCCAAGCCTCTCATGACGTCGAGCATGAACCGCCGCGACGCGACGAGTTGCTCCCTGGGAAGGGGCGAATCCGCAAAAATCTCGAGCCAGCTCTTGTCGCGCACTTCGGTGATCAAGCCGAGCTCGTAGGCTGCCTGTGCGCTCAGCTCGGGATTGAAGCGGCCGAATATCCGGATCTCGAGCGCAGCAACGTAGCGAGGGCTGCCAAACACGTCCCAATAGTACTTCACCATGGCGTCGACGCGCTCGGAGATGCTCAGGCTCGACAGCTTGTCCGGCGCGATCTTCTCCCGCATCTCCTCTGCCAGCCTGGTCCGGACGGCGACAAGCAAGGACTCTCTGGAATCAAAGTGATACTGGAGCGCCCCGCGCGAAACGCCTGCAGCCTTCGCGACGCCGAGGGTTGAGAAGCTTGCGTAACCCTCCTGGCTCATGAGGTCGATCGCGGCCGAGATCAGCTTTTCGCGCGTTTCCACCCCCCTCTCCTGCCGGAGCTGGCGTGAGGATCCGACTGCCGTGTAGGCCGTGCGATCGTCGGGCGGAGCCGCGTCCGATGCGGACACCCTGGCCTTTGCGGAATTCCGCGACACCGTCCCCATGACCCCTCGCATTCGCGTTCCGCCTTGCCCGAGGGCAGCGACATACACTTCCTTGTATCATCGGCGATGATTGACAAGCAAAAAACAATCATGATTGAATGTTTGCGCTTCGCAAGTGCCTTGCTCGACTTCCATCCGGGCGCGGCGAAGCGGGAGGACGCCCCGTGACACCCGTTCCTGCATCCAGTTGGTCGCCCGGAGTGAATCTCTGATGTCGGGTCCGCTCTTCGAGCTCCTGACGCGGCTGCCCCAGGACGACACTGCACTGATCCTGCCGGACGGCCGGGTGAGCTACGGCGCGTTGGCGTCGCGGAGCCGAGCGATCGCGTCCGGATTGCATGAGGCCGGCCTGAGGCGAGGCGACCGCGTGGCGCTGTACCTGAACAATTCGCCGGACTGGCTGGCCGTCGCCTTCGCGGCCTGGGGTCTCGGGATTGGTGTCCTTGCCCTGAATCCGCGACTTGGTCCCAAGGAGATCGGCGACCTCGTCTCGCGCACCGCGAGCCGGGCTATCGTCCTCTCGCCGGACTTGCGCGGGGGCGCTTGCGCTCAGGCCGTTCGGGAGACCGACCCGGCTCAACTCGCCTCCGTCGAGTTGGTCGTCTGCTGCGGCAGCGCCGCGGGTCGGGAGCCGATCGTGCCGAGCGCACGGCACGTCATGCTGGAGGAGCTCGCCACGGCGCGGGAGACCACCCTGACCGGGCAGGCAGGCGACCCGTGCCTGTTCCTGTCCACGTCGGGCACGACGAGCCTGCCCAAGATCGTCAAGCACGTCCAGGAGCGCGTCGCGCGTCACGTCGAGGACTCGGCGCGCGTCATCGGGTTCGAGCCCGGCAGCTCCATGCTGCTGGCGATCCCGTTCTGCGGCGGCTTCGGGTTTACGATCGCCCTGACCAGCATCGCGGCCGGGGTGCCGATCGTCCTCGTCGATGCGTTCGACCCAGCCGAGGCCTCGCGGCTGGTGCAGGACCACCGCGTGACGCACGTGATGGGCACGAACGATATGCTGGACAAGATGCTGGCGGCGGCGGAGGGCGAGCGCCCCTTCCCGAGCCTCCGCATGTTCGGCCACGCGAATTTCACACCCGGGCTGACCGCGCTGCCCGCCGAGGCCGAGCGCCGCGGGGTGCGCATGCGCGGCTTCTATGGATTGAGCGAGACACTCGCCTTCGTGGCGGCGCGGCCGGCGGATGCACCGCTCGCGGAGCGCGCCGAGGGCGGCGGTAGCCTTGTCTGCCCGGACGCGGCGATGCGCATCGCCAACCCGGACACGGGGCAGGAGGCTGCCACGGGCGAAGCCGGCGAGATCCAGATCCGGTCGCCGAACATGATGATCGAGTACCTCGATGACCCGAAGCGCACGGGCGAGGCTTTCACGGCAGACGGCTACCTGCGGACGGGAGATCTCGGGATCGGCCAACCCGATGGCGGCTTCACCTTCCTGACCCGCATGGGCGATATCCTGCGCGTCGGCGGCTACCTGGTCAGCCCGGTCGAGATCGAGGAAGTGGTCAAGAAGGAGCCGGGCGTCGCGGCATGCCAGGTGGTCGAGCTCGCGAGCCAGAAAGGCGCCCGCCCGGTGGCCTTCCTGGTGCCGGAGCCCGGCGCCAGCATCGATGCGGACGCGATCATCGCTCGCTGCCGTCGCGAGCTTGCGGTCTACAAGGTCCCGGTCCACCTGTTCGAGATCCCCGAACTGCCGGTCACCGATGGTCCGAACGGCACCAAGGTGAAGCGGAACGTGCTGCGGGAGATGGCGTCCGAACTGGCGGCCCAGGCCGCCCGTGAGGGCGCGCGAGCTTGACCCGCAATCGACGAGCCGAGGTGGAAGCGAACTCCCCCTACCCGCATCTCTTCTCGACCGGTCGGATCGGCACGCTCGATTTGCCGAACCGCATCGTCATGGCGCCGATGGAGTCGAACCTCGCCGGGCCGGACGGGACCGTGTCCGACGACATCCTGGCCTATTACCGCGCCAGAGCGCAGGGCGGCGTCGGGATGGTCATCGTCGAATATGCCTGCGTCGATCGTCCGCTCGGCCTCGGCGGAGCACCCCAGCTTGCGATCGACGACGACGGGCTGATCGCCAGCCACGCGCGACTCGCGAGCGCCATCAAGGAGGCGGGAGCGCGCGCCTGCCTGCAGCTCTTCCACGCAGGCCGCCAGACACTTCGCAAATACACCGATGGCCGTCAGTCGGTTGCGGCCTCCGCAATCGCCTGCAAGGTCTACCGGGAGGAGCCGCGCGAGCTCGCGCCCGACGAGATCGACCTCATCGTCGCGCGGTTCGGCGCCGCTGCGCGCCGGGCCATCGCGGCCGGCTACGACGCGGTCGAGATCCACGCCGCGCATGGCTATCTCCTCGGCGGATTTCTGTCCGCTGCCAGCAACAGGCGCACGGATCTCTATGGCGGCAGCCTCGAGAACCGCATCCGCTTCCCCTCGGCCGTCATCGCCGCGGTCAAGGCAGGCGCCGGCCATGCGCCGGTCATCGTTCGCTTCTCGGCGGAGGAGTTCGTCGAGGGCGGCACCGATCTCGACGAGGCTCGCTGGCTCGCGCCGCGCTTCGTTGAGGCCGGCGCGGACGCGCTGCACGTCTCCACCGGCACGGCAGAGCGAATGGATCGCAACGTCGACCCGGTCTCCTCGCCGCAGGCCTGGCGCGTGCCGCTCGCGGCCGCCATCCGGCCTCTCGTGTCGGTGCCCGTGATCACGGTCGGCGTGCTGCGCGAGCCGGAGGTCGCCGAAAAAGCCGTCGCGGACGGATCGGCGGACTTCGTCGCGCTCGGCCGGGCGCTCCTCGCGGATCCGGAATGGCCCGCCAAGGCGGCGCGTGGCGCTCCGGACGAGATCAGGCCCTGCACCTCGTGCAACTGGTGCGTCGATCAGCTCCTGCAGGGGCAGCGGATCGGATGCGCCGAGAACCCGCTTGCCGGGCGCGAGACCGAGAAGCGGCCCAGGCGCCTGGAATCCGCCGGGCGGGCTGCCGTGATCGGCGGCGGGCCGGGCGGCATCGCGGCGGGCCTCCTGCTCGACGCAGCAGGCTACCGCGTGACGATGTTCGAGCGCGACCGGCGGCTGGCGCCGGGCCTCCTCGCCTCCGCCGCGCCGCCGGACAAGGACAAGTTCCGCTGGTATCGCGACTATCTCCTGCGACGCCTCGCCGGCTCCGGGATCGAGGTCAGGCTCGGCCAGCACGCCGCACCCGAGGATGTCGCGGCGCTCCAGCCGGATGTCGCCATCGTGGCGACCGGCGCGGTCGACCGCCGCCTCGACGTGCCGGGAATCGGGGCGCCTCACGTGGCGCATGCCTACGACGTGCTGGCCGGGATCCAGCCGCTCGGCGACGGCCCGGTGGTCGTCTATGGCGCGGGTGAGACCGGGTGCGAGGCCGCCGAGTATGCCGCCGAAGCGGGTGCGGAGGTCACGCTGGTCGCCCGCTCGCCCGGCCGGCGCCTGGCGCGTCGGGCCCAGTACGTCTATCGGCGCCGATTGCTCGAGCGGCTGGAGGCGCATTCCCGCATCACGATCGAGACGGGCTGTGAACTCGTCTCGGTCGCGGCGGACCATGTGGTGCTGCGACGCGAGGCCAACCTCCTATCCTTGCCGGCCCGCCGCGTCCTTCTGGCTGCAGGGCGGCTGCCGGATACCGGGATGGCGGAAGAGCTCGAGGGTTGCGGCATCCGCACCTTCGCGATCGGCGACGGGCGCGAGGTCCGTCGGATCGGCGATGCGGTCCACGATGCTTACCGCACCGTCACGCTGCTGACGCGAGACATGCCCGACAGTCAGGAAATGACTCGTCTTCCGATCTGAGGCAGGCCGATGAAGAAGGCAGAAGAGAAGCGCCGCGCCCTGCGCGACCGGATAGCATCCGGGCGCATGCTGACCGTGCCCGGCGCGCACGATCCGTTGAGCGCAAAGCAGGTCGAGGCGGCTGGCTTCGAAGCGGTTTACGTCGGCAGCTATGCGACCGCCGCCGCGCGGCTTGGCCAGCCTGATGTCGGGATCGTGACGCTGAACGACATGCTCGACCATGCCGCCGCGGTGGCGGATGCGGTCGACATCCCGCTCCTCGCCGATGCAGAGAACGGCTGGAACAGCGCCGTGAACGTCTGGCGCACCATAAGGGGCTTCGAGAAAGCCGGCGTATCCGGCATCCACCTCGAGGACCACGCCTTCGGCAAGCACACCGACCTGCCGCCGAAGGTCGCGACGCTCGACGAGGCGCTGGCGAAGCTGCGCGCCGCATGCGAGGCCCGCACCGATCCGAACTTCCTCATCGTGGCTCGCACCGACGTCATCTACCTGTTCAAGGATGTCGAGGAAGGCATCCGCCGCATGAACGCCTTCGCGGAGGCCGGCGCGGACCTCGTGATGCCGTCCGGCATAAGCACCAAGATGCTCGCCGAGATCAGGCCGAGGCTCAGTGCAAAGGTCATGATCACGGACAAGCCGGGCGCCTCGACGCGCGACGAGGAGGCCGCCGGGGCCGACATCGTCCTTTATTACGGTTTCACGCTCCAGGCCGCCTATAGCGCCGTGCGCGACGCACTCGCGGCTTTCCGTCAGAGCGGTTCGGCCGACGGTATCGAGTCCGTCCGCGGCTCGGTCGATGAGTTCGAGCACTTCATCGGCTACCCGGACTTCGCCCGCCGGGCGAGAGCCGTCGCAGAGACGGCTGCGGAGTGAAGGACGTCTCGACCTCCAGAAATCGTGCGTTCTGCCGTGAGCGTGGCCATCAGTCGCCTGTTGCACACTTCTCCGCTCGGGGTGCCATCGCGTCTGGCGTCGGGTCTGCATAGGGTCTGGGCCCAGAACGTTGGCGCCCGAGAGATGGCGGAAGTTTCGGTTGGCGAGGAGCAGGAAGAGCCGGCTGGGGGCTGCGCCCCAGCCGTCCTGAGATGTGTCACTGAAGGCCTGGCAACCTGAGGGAAAGAATGCGCCTGGCGCCAGATTTCAGAACCCGAGCGCTACGCTAACTCTACTTGGCCAGGCCCATCTCCTTCAGGATCTCGCCGATTTCAGCGTTGTCCTTGGCCATGAAAGCTCCGAAAGCTGGGGCCTCCGCCCAGACTGCTTCGAAGCCGCGAGAATTCATGAAGTCCTGGAACTCCTTGCTGTCATAGATCTTCTTGAGCGATGCCTCGTAGCGCTTTGCAAGCTCGGGCGAGAGACCTTTTGGGCCAACCATCCCTCGCCACACACCCTTCTTCCAATCCGATCCCGCGGCTTCGGCCAGGGTCGGAACATCGGGGAAATTCTTGGCGCGCTTGTCGGCCATGAGCGCGATGCTTCGGATCTTTCCTGCCCGGATCAGAGCGTCGGCCTCCGGCAGGGAGCACGATACGAAGTCGACGCCGGCCGCCGCGAGATCGGTCAGCGCGGTGGCGGCTCCGGTGCTCGGCACCCAGGGAACGGTGGCCGGGCTGATGTCTTGCGACTTCAGCATGCCGGCGAGCGCGAGATGCCAGCTCCCGCCCTGGCCGGTGCCCGAGGCTTTCAGCTTGCCGGGATTGGCCTTGATGAAAGCCAGGAGTTCCTTGAGGGTCGGGAAGGGTGAATCCACCCTGACATGGATCGCTGCCGGATCCGCGTTCATCAGGGCGAGCGGGGTATAGGCCTCGTAGGTGAGCTTCGTCAGGCCCACCCAGTGCATCATGTTGATCTCGAGCGTGATGAGGCCGATCGTATATCCGTCCGGCTGGGCTGACGCGATTGCCTGGTGGCCTACGACACCACTGCCTCCGGTCCGGTTCACCACATTGACCGGCACTCCGAGCTCCTTCTCGAGCATCAGGCCGATCATCCGTGCGACCGCATCGGTTCCACCGCCTGCCGCCCATGGGACGATCAGCGTGATCGGTCGATCGGGGAAGGCAGCGCGTGCCTGACCTGCCGGAAGCGCCAGCATGGCCGCCAATACGAGTAAGAACCCGACAACTGACCTTCTGATCATGTAATTCCTCCCTTCGTCCAGTGATCGTGCGAGCGTCACCGGATCGAAGGGCATGGTGGACGGTATTCGAGCCGCCGCCAAGTCGATTGTTCAACAAGATCCGATCGATTCTGCAGCCTCTGCTTTGCCGCAACCCAGAGGATGGGACGATCAACAGATGACGGCGAGTGACCGCTGCGACGCTGGTCGACGAGACTTGGCGAGGCTCAGCCGATCGGAGCGTAGTCGATGTACCCGCGCGCTCCGCCCGCGTACCAGGTTTCCATGTCGTCGGAAGCCAGCGGTACCCGCTCCGCGAAGCGCCTCGGAAGGTCCGGATTGGCGATGAATGGCCGCCCGAACGAAATCGCGTCGGCGAGGCCGGCATCGAGCGCCGCCTGGCCCCTCTCCTGATCGTAATCGGAGTTCAGTACGAAAGCGCCCTTGAACGCCCGTCTCATCCTTGGAGCCACTGGCGGACGCTCGGCCTTTCCGTTCGTACCGTCATAGTCGGGCTCGCGCACCTCGAGAAAGGCGATCCCCAACTCGGACAAGGCTGCTGATGCGGCTTCGAACAGGGGCTCCGGATTGCTGTCGTTTACGCCCTGCCGCTCCTCGTTCGGCGAGAGGCGGACGCCCGTTCGGCCAGCACCGACGACGTCCACGACCGCGGCCGTGACCTCGCGCAGGAGCCGAATGCGGTTCTCGATCGAGCCGCCATATTCGTCGGTCCTGAAGTTCGCGTTGTCCCGGA
>JAFAEL010000233.1 GCA_023423995.1 Pseudomonadota bacterium
TTCTGCGACGCCTCGATGATGGCCGCCCCGCTCGCCATGATCGATTTCGAGCCGCCCGTGCCCCCGCCCGCGATGAGCTGGTCCGAATCGCCCTGGACGAGGCGGATCTTGTCGAAGGGCACGCCGAGATGCGCCGACAGGACCTGAGCGAAGGGCGTCCAATGGCCCTGGCCGTAATCGAGCGTGCCGGTGAGGATCGTCACCGTTCCGTCGGCCTCGAAGCGGATGCCGCCCATCTCGTTCTGCGGCGGTGCCGTCACCTCCAGGTACTGCCCGATGCCGCGCCCGCGCAGCTTGCCGCGCGCCCGGCTCTCGGCCTCCCGGGCCGGGAAACCGTTCCAATCCGCCGCCTCGAGGGTCCTGTCGAGCAGCGCCGTGAACTCGCCGGAATCGTAGGTGGTCTCGACAGGCGTCTCGTACGGGATCTGGTCCGGCCGGATGTGGTTGAGCCGGCGCAGTTCCACCGCGTTGCGTCCCATCTCGGTGGCGGCGGCCTCGATCAGCCGCTCCATGATGTAATTGCCTTCCGGCCGCCCGGCGCCCCGGTAGGCGCTCACCGGCACGGCATTGGTGAAGGCGCAGCGGATGTCGACCTGGATCTGCGGCGTCCGATAGACCGAGGCGACGTTCTTGGCGATGTTGATGGAGGAGAAGAGCGGCGCGACCGGCGTGAGATAGCCGCCGAAATCGGCCAGGCCCTCGATCCGGACGCCGAGGAAGCGGCCCTCCGCGTCGAGGGCGAGTTCCGCTTCGACCTCGAGCCCGCGGCCATGGTGGTCCGACAGGAAGCTCTCCGAACGCTGGTCCGTCCACTTGACCGGGCGGCCCAGCGCCTTCGCGGCATGGAGCAGGCAGACATATTCGGGGAAGGGGCTCGACTTCATGCCGAAGGAGCCGCCGACATTGGGCGTCAGGATTCGGATCTTCTCGACCGGCTGGTTCATGGCGGCCGCGACCCCGGCCCGCATCGGGAAGGCTCCCTGGCTGCCCATGTGCAGCGTGTAGCGCCCGCTCTCCGGCTCGTATTCCCCGAGGGCCGCGCGAGGCTCCATCGGGTTGACCACGAGGCGGTGGCTGGCGAGCTTCAGCTTCGCGACGTGAGCCGCCCCCGTGAAGGCTTGTGAGACGGCGTCGGTATCGCCGTAATGGTAGTCGAAGAAGACGTTGCCGGGCACGTCCTCGAACAGGACGGGCGCGCCTTCGGCCACCGCCTCCTCGGCCGTGATCGCGGCCGGGAGCGGCTCGATGTCGAGCGCGACGGCCTCGGCGGCTTCCCGCGCCTCCATCTGGGTCTCGGCGACCACGAAGGCGACCGGGTCGCCGACGAACCGGACCCGGTCGCGGGCCAGCGCCTCACGCGCCGGCTTCTTCATTGGCGAACCATCGCGGTTCTTGAAGGACAGGCCGTTGGGAAAAGTGCCGTAGCCGTCCAGATCGGCGGCCGTATACACGCCGAGCACTCCCGGCATCTCGCGGGCGGCCTCGGTGTCGATGCCGCGAACTTCGCCATGCGCATACGGGCTGCGCACGAAGGCGGCATAGACCTGCCCGGGAAGCGAAATGTCGTCCGTGTAACAGCCCTGGCCCTGAACCAGCACGGGATCCTCCCGGCGGTGAACGGGCTGGCCGATGCCGAATTTCATTTGGGCCGGGTCCGCCGTGCCGGCGGCATTCCCGCGGTCGGAGACATCAAGCAAGGTTTGGCCCGAGAGGAGGCTCGTCCGCGTCATACGCCGTCGATCCTGGTAGGAAGGGTGCGCAGACAATCACGGCAAAGCTCCTGCCGCAATGCAGCCGCGCGAATGGCAGCCCGGCGAAATCAGGGGCGGGGGCCGCCAGCGGGGATTCAGTAGGGCTGCACGTAGACCCGGCCGCGCCGTGGGGGCGGAGCATAGCCGCTGCCCGGATGGTAGTAGCCGCGGGCCGCCATCTGCCGGTCGACATATCCCTCGTAGGGAGCGCCGATCCGGTACCGGGCCGGATCGTTCTGCGCGCCGGGCTCGATGAAGCGCGGGTTCTTCTGCGCGTCGTCCACGAAGGTGTCGCCCGAACGCCCGCCCGATCCACCGCCTCCGCCGCGCTGCGCGAGAGCCGGGTCTGACGCGAAGGTCAGCAGGGCAAGCATCCCAGCCGCAACCGCGAGGATGGGTTTTGCTCCGGACATGGTGGCCGTCCTTTGCGACGTAGTGGGAATTGAACGCGGAGATGCCGGACGTGGTTCATGCGCCCTGGGAAATCGCCCAGCGGGAGGCGGCCCGATCGTCGGCTTCACGGGCATCCACCCACTCACCCGCCTCGCCACCGCGAAGATGCTCCCGCTTCCAGAACGGCGCTCGGGTCTTGAGAAAGTCCATCAGGAACTCGGCGGCCCCGAACGCCGACTCGCGGTGCGACGAGGCCGCCGCCACCAGCACGATGCGCTCGCCCGGCCGGATCAGGCCGTAGCGGTGGATCACCGTCAGGCCGAGAAGCGGCCACCGATCGAGGGCCTCTGCGGCGACGCGCGCGACCTCGGCCTCGGCCATCCCGGGGTAATGTTCGAGTTCGAGCGCGGAAAGGCGGCCCTGCTCGTCCCGGCAGAGGCCGACGAAGCTCGCGACGGCGCCGATATCGGTTCGGCCGAGCGTCAGCCTGTCGAGTTCGGCGGCCGGATCGAAATCCTCGCGCTGGATGCCGATCCGCGGTGTCACGGCGCGGCGCTCAGCCGCCCGTCATGGGCGGGAAGAAGGCGATCTCCCGCGCACCCACGATCGCCGCCTCGGGCTTGACGTGACTCTGGTCGATGGCGACGCGGATCACGCGCTCGTTCTCGAAGGCGTGGGCGTAGCCCTCGCCGCGGGTCTTGAGCCAGGCGACGAGGTCCGCGACGGTCGCGATCCCGGCCGGCAGCGCGACATCCTCCTCGGCCTGGCCGACTCGCTCGCGCACCCAGGCGAAATAGACGAGCTTCATCCTAGGACGACCCGTTCATCGCATGCTCGATGCTGGTCTTCAGGTAGTCCCATCCCGTGTAGATCGTCAGCGCGGCCGCAAGCCACAGGAGGGTAAGCCCGATCGTGATCGTGCCGGGCAGGATCGCCTCCCCGGCAGGGCCTGCGATCAGGAACCCGATCGCGACGAGCTGGAAGGCCGTCTTCCATTTCGCGACGCGAGAGACCGGCATGCCGACCTTGAGCTCGGCCAGATACTCGCGCAGCCCCGAGACGAGAACCTCGCGGCACAGGATGACGATCGCGGCCCAGAGGTGCACGCCCTGGATGGAATGGTCGTTCGTCAGCATCAGCAGACAGGCTGCCACCAGCAGCTTGTCTGCGATCGGGTCGAGCATGCGGCCCAGCACCGATTGCTGCGCATAGGCGCGCGCGAAGTAGCCGTCGAAATAGTCCGTGATCGCGGCCGCGACGTAAAAGGACAGGGCGATCCACCGGGACCAGAAGTCCTCCGGCCAGAACAGGAGACCCGCGACGACCGGGACGGCCGCCACCCGCGCATAGGTCAGGACGTTCGGGAGGGTCAGCGCCGGGGATCGTCGCATCGGCGAAGCCAGGGTCATGGTCCGAGGAAGCATGCGGGGAGGGACAGCGTCAACATGGGGCCGTCCATGAGCTTCATCATCCCCCGCCACCCCGGAAAAAATCATAGACCGTACGGGCCGTCGCGGCGTTGACGCCCGGGGCCCGCATCAGGTCGTCGAGCGCGGCCCGCTGGATCGCCTTCATGGTCCCGAAATGGTGGAGCAGGGCCCGCTTGCGGGCGGGGCCGATGCCCGGGATCTCGTCCAGCGGACTCTTGGTCATTTCGCGCTTGCGCTTCGCCCGGTGCGCGCCGATCGCAAAGCGGTGCGCCTCGTCCCTGAGGCGCTGCACGAAGTAGAGGGCCGGATCCCGCGGCGGCAGCCGGATCGGCTCCCGTCCGGGAATGAAGAAGGTCTCGCGGCCCGCATCCCGGTCGCGGCCTTTCGCGACGCCGACCAGCGCGACGCCCGTCGCGCCGACCTCCTCGAGCGCCGAGCGGGCCGCTTCGAGCTGGCCCTTGCCGCCATCGATCAGGACGAGGTCCGGCCAGGCCGGGAAGGCCTCGGGGTCCGGCGGCTCGGCCTGCGGCGGCTCGGCCTGCGCCTGCTCTCCTGCGGCTTGCGGGGAGGAGTCGGGGGCGAGAGACGCCCCGGAAAGGACGTCGTCGGGGCCGCCGCGGCCCGGCTCCTCCGTTCTGCTCCCGCTCGACGCGTCCGGCAAGGAGGAGAGCGCCTCCCGCGGATTCTCCTTGACCAGCCGGGCGAAGCGACGCCGCAGCATCTCGCGCATCATGCCGAAATCATCGCCGGGGGTGAGTTCCTCCGACTTCATGTTGAAGGTGCGGTAATGCGTCTTCATCAGCCCGGCCGGTCCGGCGACGATCATCGCGCCGACCGCGTTCGTGCCCATGATGTGGGAATTGTCGTAGACCTCGATCCGGCGCGGCGGATGGGGCAGGCCGAACGCTGCTGCGAGAGAGCCCAGGAGCTTGGCCTGGCTCGACGTTTCGGCGAGGCGGCGCCCGAGCGCCTCCTTGGCGTTGCGGAGGGCTCCGTCGACGAGCTGCCGCCGCTCGCCCCGCTTGGGAACGGAAATCTCGACCTTGCGGCCCGCCTTCACGGTGAGGGCAGCGGCGAGCAAGGCGCACTCTTCGACCTCCTCCGACAGGAGAATGAGCCGCGGCGGAGGCTTGTCGTCGTAGAACTGCGCCACGAAGGAGGCGAGCACCTCGCCATGCGAGACGGTCTTGTCCGCCCGCGGGAAGTAGGCGCGGTTGCCCCAGTTCTGGTGGTTGCGGAAGAAGAAGACCTCCACGCAGAACTGCCCGGCCTGCTCATCGATGGCGATGATGTCGGCTTCTTCCGTATTCTGGGTGTTGATGCCCTGCGTGGACTGCACCGCCGAGAGGGCCGCGAGGCGGTCGCGGTACCGGGCCGCGCGCTCGAATTCGAGCTCCTCGGCGGCATGGTTCATCTCGGCCGCGAGCCGCTCCTTCACGGCGCTGGAGTGCCCGGACAGGAAGGCGCGGGCTTCCTCGGCGAGCGTCCCGTATTCTGCCAGATCGATCTCGCCCGTGCATGGGCCCGAGCAGCGCTTGATCTGGAACAGGAGGCAGGGCCTGGTCCGGTTCTCGTAGTAGGAATCCGAGCAGGAGCGCAGCAGGAAGGCGCGCTGGAGCGCATTGATCGTGCGGTTCACCGCCCAGACGCTCGCGAAGGGCCCGAAATAGAAGCCCTTCCGGTTGCGGGCGCCGCGATGCTTGACGACCTGCGGGGCCTCGGAATCGGCCGTGAGCAGGATGTAGGGCAGCGACTTGTCGTCCCGGAGGACGACGTTGTAGCGCGGCCTGAGCTGCTTGATGAGGTTCGCCTCGAGCAGCAGCGCCTCCGTCTCGGTGGCCGTCGTGACGAACTCCATCGAGGCCGTCTCGGCGATCATCCGGGCGATCCGGTTCGAGTGCCCCTTGCCGCGGACATAGGAGCCGACCCGGGCCTTCAGGCTCTTCGCCTTGCCGACATAGAGCACGTCGCCCTTGGCATCGATCATCCGGTAGACGCCCGGGGTTGCCGGCAGCGTCGCCCAGAAGCGGCGGATCACCGCAGCGCCGGCCTCGAGCGAGGCAGGCGTCGCCTCGAAATCGAACTCGATCCCGGATCCGGCCTCGGGGGCAAGCTCCTCCTGGTCCCGCTCATCGTCGAGAATATCCGGGGGAACGTCGTTGGCAGCGACACGACTCATCGCGCCTGATGTAGGCGGGCGTACACACCCGGGAAAGCGCCCCTTTGCCGCCATGGCCCCGCGCCGACCTATGTTGCAGGTGCGAACTCTTCTTGTTGTGACGGTGACGTGACGCTGCTAAGAGCGCGGCGTCGATGGCTGCTCTTCGCAGCTCCTCATTATCTGTCGCGTGAATACCTTCCGATGAAGCTTGTTGCGGGGAACTCGAATCGACCGCTCGCGGAGGCGATTTCCCAGTATCTGAAGGTGCCGCTTGCGCGGGCCACGGTCCGGCGCTTCGCCGACATGGAGATCTTCGTCGAGATCGGCGAGAATGTCCGCGGCGAGGACGTCTTCGTGCTCCAGTCGACGTCGTATCCGACGAACGACCACTTGATGGAGCTGCTCATCATCGCGGACGCGCTCCGCCGTGCCTCGGCCCGCCGCATCACGGCCGTGATCCCCTATTTCGGCTATGCCCGCCAGGACCGGAAGCCGTCGGCCCGCACGCCGATCTCCGCCAAGCTGGTCGCGAACCTCATCACCCATTCCGGCGTCGACCGCGTCCTCACGCTCGACCTGCATGCCGGCCAGATCCAGGGATTCTTCGACATCCCGACCGACAATCTTTTCGCCGCACCCGTGATGGTGCGGGACGTGAAGGACCGGATGAACCACACCGACAAGGTCGTGGTCTCGCCGGATGTCGGCGGCGTGGTGCGCGCCCGCGCCCTCGCCAAGCGCATCGACGCTCCCCTCGCGATCGTGGACAAGCGCCGCGAGCGCCCGGGCGAATCGGAGGTCATGAACATCATCGGCGACGTGGCGGGGCGCTCGTGCATCCTCGTGGACGACATCGTCGATTCGGGCGGCACGCTCTGCAATGCGGCCGAGGCGCTGCTCAACCAGGGCGCCAAGGACGTCTACGCCTACATCACCCATGCGGTCCTGTCGGGTGGCGCGGTATCCCGCATCGCGAACTCCAAGCTGAAGGAGCTCGTGGTGACCGACTCGATCCAGCCGACGGAGGCCGTGAAGGTCGCCGGCAACATCCGCGTCATCACCATCGCGCCTCTCATGGGCGAGGCGATCGCCCGCACCTCGACCGAGTCGAGCGTCTCCAGCCTGTTCGACTGACCCCTGTGAGCCTGCGGTGACCGCGACGCTCTCCGAGACCCGGGCCCTCGTCCTGTTCTCGGGCGGGCAGGATTCGACGACCTGCCTGGCCTGGGCGCTGCAGCGCTTCGCCGAGGTCGAAACGATAGGATTCGATTACGGCCAGCGCCACGCGGTCGAGCTCGAATGCCGCGCCGGCATCCGGGCGGCGCTCTCCCAACCCGGTGCGCTGGGCGAGGGAAGGCTCGGGCCGGATCACCTGCTGCCCCTCGACGTGCTGGGAACCATCTCGGACACAGCCCTTACGCGCGATGTCGAAATCGCGACGGCGGAAAGCGGGTTGCCGACGACCTTTGTACCCGGCCGCAACCTGATCTTCCTCGGGCTCGCGGCGGCCCTCGCCTACCGGCGCGGTTGCCGCCACATCGTGCTCGGGGTCTGCGAGACGGATTATTCCGGCTACCCGGATTGCCGCGACGACACGATCAAGGCCATGCAGGTCGCCCTCAATCTCGGCCTCGAGACGCGGCTCGTCCTGCACACGCCGCTGATGTGGCGCGACAAGGCGGCGACCTTCGCGCTCGCGGAGGAGCTCGGCGGAGATCAGCTTCTGCGGCTCGTCGTCGAGGAGACCCATACCTGCTACCTCGGCGACCGGACCCACCGGCACGATTGGGGCTATGGCTGCGGCACCTGCCCGGCCTGCCAGCTCCGCGCCGACGGGTTCGCGCGGTGGCGCGCGGCGACGAACCGTTAACCCCGGCAGCGCGCCCCACTCAGCTCTGCGAACGCGGCAACCCGTCCGAAAGGGTTGCGAGCGTACCGTCCGGCAGGTTCCGGATGGCGGTCATGTCGAGCATCGTGCGACGTTTCGGTCGGGACGCTCGGGGCAGCGTCGCGCTTATGTTCGCCTTCGCGGCGATGGTCCTCATCGGGGCGGTCGGCATGGCGTTGGATTATTCGCGCGCGGCCTCCATCCAGACGAATCTCCAGCGCGCGGTCGATGGCGCCGCCCTGCTCGCGGCCAAGAACAACGAGCAGATGAGCGGCTCGAACCTGTCGAGCGCCGCCGCGACCGAGTTCCTGCGCAAGACCTTCGCGTCCGACAAGATCACCGACCTGAGCGTCAACATCACCTTCCTGTCGGACCGCGTCCGGGTGGACGCGACAGCCGGCGTGCCGACGACGCTGATGAACGTCCTCGGCGTCAGGTCCATGCCGGTCGCGAGCCGGTCGGAGGCCCTGTTCGGCGACACCAAGGTCGAGATCGTGCTGGTGCTCGACAACACCGGGTCCATGAACCAGGCGAACAAGCTCCCGACCCTGAAGACGGCAGCGCACAACTTCCTGAACAAGATGCAGTCGAGCGCCAGCGGCAGCAACGCGATCCGCATCGGGATCGTGCCGTTCGAGACGGACGTGAATCTCGGGACGCTCAAGACGTCCTGGTGGGTGGACCCCGCCCAGACCTCGCCCTGGACCACGAACCCGGCGACCTCCGGCTGCATCTGGGACCGCGACCAGCCGAACGACGTTCGCGACACGCCGCCGAGTTCCGGCAACCCGAAGACGACGTTCGGGGCGGATGCGAGCCGCACGACGCCCTGCATCGTGGCGCCCATCGTTCCGCTCACCACCGATTTTACCGCGCTCCACTCCACGATCGACGCGATGGCGGCGTCGGGCACGACCAATCTCACGATCGGTCTGGTCTGGGGCTACCACCTGCTGTCGCCCGCGGAGCCGATCACCAACGCGCTGTCCTTCGGGGCAAAAGGCCTCACCAAGTACATCATCCTGATGACCGACGGGGAGAACACGAAGAGCCGGAACCATGGCAGTGTCGCCGCCATGGATGCGCGGACGCGCCAGGTCTGCGACGCCATCAAGGGCGAGGGCATCGTGGTGTTCACGGCGCGGATCATCGAGGGCAATGCGAGCCTGCTCCGGGACTGCGCCTCCAATGCGAGCAACTACTACGACGTCCAGAACGTCGAGCAGCTCAATCCGGTCTTCGATTCCATCTATACGAGCATCACGGGCACCCGCATCGCGCGCTGACCAGCTACGCTCGGCGCTCGCTTGACCGCCGCGCGTTACTCTTGCTGAAACCGGCCGATGGATATGCCGGGCATGACCAGAACACGTCTGCGCGCCGAAGGCCTGGCGGCCTTCGTGCTCTTCAACGCGACCATTCCCGCCGCGAACTGGCTGATCGGGAATGTCGGGACGTCCTGCGTGCCGAACGGACCGTGCCTGATCCCGGTGGCGCCCGGGATCCACGCACCGTCCGGGGTGCTGATGGTCGGCCTCGCGCTGGTGCTGCGCGACCTCCTCCAGCGGCGGCTCGGCCTCTTCGCGGGCGTCGCGGCCATCCTGATCGGCGCCCTGCTCTCGGCCCTGGTTGCGCCGCCCGCCATCGTGGTCGCCTCCACGACCGCCTTCCTCCTGTCGGAGCTCGCGGACTTCTTCGTCTATACGCCGCTCCAGCGACGTCGCTTCGTCACGGCCGTGGTGGCCTCGAGCGTCGTCGGCCTTGCCGTGGACTCGGCCGTGTTCCTCTACCTCGCCTTCGGCAGCCTCGACTTCCTGCCGGGGCAGATCCTCGGCAAGCTCTGGATGGTGGCCCTCACGATTCCGGCCGTGCAGTGGATCCGCAGGCGCGACGAGCGCCTCGGCTTCCAGCCTGCCTGACGCCTATCGCGGCACCAGGGCGCGCAGCCCGTAGACGAGCGCCGTGAAGGCCGCGAGGCTGACCAGATAGATCAGCACGAACCAGGCGAACCGGGGCACCGCAGCAGCGCCGGTCAGTGATAGGCGTCGGCTACGACGTCTTCGGCCACCTTGCCGCGGAAGACCCAATACGCATAGCCCGTATAGGCGAAGGTGATCGGGACCGCGAACGCATAGCCGACCAGGACGAAGATCTGCGATTCCACCGTGTTCGCGGCCTGCCAGATCGTCAGGTCCGGCGGCACGATATAAGGGAACAGGCTGACGCCCAGTCCGAGAAAGCCCAGCAGGAAGAGGGCGATCGTCAGCAGGAACGGCGCCACGTGCCGGCCCTCCTGCAGCGTCTTCCAGATCAGGTAGGCGACCAAAGCCGTCACGAGCGGGATCGGCCACAGGAAGGCGATGTTTGGCCAGGAGAACCAGCGCTCCTCGATATAGAGCCCGAGGAACGGCACCCACACGGACACGATCCCCATGGAGACGATCGTGGCGAAGAGCGAGGTGATCGCCTTGCGCCGGGCCCAGAGCTCGAGCTCGCCCGTGGTCTTCATCACGCACCAGGTCGCGCCGAGCAGGCCGTAGCCGCAGACGAGGCCTATGCCGGTCATCACGCTGAAGGGGGTGAGCCAGTCCCATTGGCCGCCCGTGAAGACGCGGCCCGAATGCTTGAAACCCTGGATGAACGCGCCGAGCACGAGCCCCTGCGCGAAGGTCGCGACGAGCGAGCCGTAGTGGAAGGCGTAATCCCAGACGCGCTGCGAGCTTTCCGCCTTGAAGCGGTACTCGAACGCGACGCCTCGAAAGATCAGGGCGAGCAGCATCAGGATGATGGGCATGTAGAGCGCCGGCATCATGATCGCGTAGGCGACCGAAAACACGCAGAACGCGCCGACGCCGCCGAGGATCAGCCACGTCTCGTTGCCGTCCCAGATCGGCGCCACCGAGAACATCATCCGGTCGCGCCAGCTCCGCTCCTGCGCGGCGTTGAACAGGATCCCCACGCCGAGGTCGAACCCGTCCGCGATCACGTACATGATGACCGCGACCGCAAGCAGCCCCGCCCAGATGAGCGGGAGCCAGAACGCGTAGCCGTGAAGGTCGTTGGCGAAACCGAACATCGCTGCCCCCTATTCGGCTGGCTGGACGCGGCGCCCCGGCGCGCCCTCGAGGCTTTCGTTCGGCACCGAGAAGGGCCGCTTGGGCATCTTGCCGAGTTGCTCGCCGGGCATGGTCTCCACCGGGTCGGGCCCGCGCCGGAGAAGTTTGGCCAGGTAATAGCTGCCGAAGCCGAAGATGATCGCGTACACGACGATGAACGCGACCAGCGAGGTCCCGACCGCCTCCGCCGTGACGGGGGAAACGGCGTCTGCCGTCCGGAGCTGGCCGTAGATGACCCATGGCTGGCGCCCGATCTCGGCCACGAACCAGCCGAACAGCACGGCCCCGAATCCCGAGGGGGTCATCAGCATGGCCGCGTAGAGAAACTTCCGGTCCGTGAAGAGCGTGCCCTTCCAGCGCAGGTAGAGGCTCCAGAGCGAGACGACGAGCATCAGCACGCCGAGGCCGACCATGATGCGAAAGGAGAAGAAGACCGGCCAGACGGGCGGCCGATCCTGCGGCGGCACCTCCTTGAGCCCCGGCACCACGCCGTCGAAGGAGTGGGTCAGGATGAAGCTGCCGAGCTTCGGGATGCCGATCTCGTATTCGTTCTTCTCGGCCGCCTCGTCCGGGATGGCGAAAAGCAGGAGCGGCATGTTTGCCGTCCGATCCCAGTTCGCCTCGATCGCGGCGAGCTTGGTCGGCTGGTACTTGAGCACGCCGATGCCGTGCAGGTCGCCGAAGACGAACTGCACCGGGACCATCACGACGGCGAACCACATCGCCATCGACAGCGACCGGCGCGCACCGGCAAGCTTCCCCTCCGGGGCGTCATGCGGATGCCGGAGCAGCATCCAGGCCGACATCCCCCCGACCGCGAAGGCCGTCGTGAGAAAGCAGCCGAGCACCATGTGCGCGTAGCGGATCGGGAAGGACGGATTGAAGACGATCTCCCACCAGTCCACCGGCAGCGCGATCCCGTTCTCGACCCGGAATCCGGCCGGGGTCTGCATCCAGGAATTCGCCGACAGGATCCAGAACGCCGAGATGAGCGTCCCGATCGCCACCAAGCAGGTCGACAGAAAGTGGAGCCGGTCGCCCACCTTGTCCCAGCCGAACAGCATGATGCCGAGGAACCCGGCCTCGAGGCAGAAGGCGGTGATTACCTCGTAGGCGATCAGCGGGCCAAGGACGTTGCCGCCGAACTCCGAATACCGGGACCAGTTCGTGCCGAGCTGGTAGCTCATCACGATCCCGGAGACGACGCCGAGCCCGAAGGAGACGGCGAAGACCTTCACCCAGAACTTGTAGAGGTTCTTGTAGAGCTGGTCGCCCGTCCGCAGCCACTCGAATTCCAGCCGCGCCAGCCAGCACGCGAGACCGATCGTGAAGGCCGGGAAGATGATGTGGAATGCGACCGTGAATCCGAACTGGATCCGCGACAGCATGAGGGCGTCCAGCATTACGCAACCTCCCCGCGACAAGCGCGATTGAAAGCCCAGGCAAGTGGGCCTGCAATCCCCCGGATGGGCAAGGCTGCGATTCCCGGGACGGGATCCGCTAGCCCAGCCCGGGCAAGCCCTGGAGCCCCGAAAGGGCCGCGAACTCCACCGCGTCGTGGCTGCAGAAGATGCGCACGCCCGCCGCCTCGTCCATCGAAAGGTCTCGCAGCCGCGCCTGATTGTGCAGGTGCAGGTCGAAATCGACAGCCATCATGCGCTGGTAACCCCGCGCGCCCAGCGGCGCGTGGCGCGTGGGCCGGTCCATCTCGTGCCGAAAGAAATAGGTATCGGCCGCGTCGAGCAGCCACCCCTCCGGAGCGCCGACGGCGACCCCCGCTTGGCCCCAGGTATGGCCCGGAAGCGGAACCAGCAGGATCTCGGGCGGAAGGCCGTCCAGATCGCTCACGGCATCGAAGCCGAACCACCGCTCGCCCTTGTGGCCATAGAAGCGCCAATGCTTCACGCCGTCCCATTGCTGCGGCCGGTAACGGTTGCGGGCGATGAAGCCGTGCCGGCGGCGAGCCGCCTCCATCTCGTCGACCATCACGTGAACGGTCGCGTCCGGGAAATCCTCCAGCCCGCCCGCATGATCGAAGTCGAGATGCGTCAGCACGATGTGGCGGACGTCGGACGGCGAGAATCCGAGTTGCCGCACCTGCTCCAGCGCCGTGTAGCGGCGCTCAAGCTGGATCTGGTTCAGGTGCACGAAGAGCGGGCTCAGCCGCGGGTAGGTCTGCTCGATGTCGCCGGTGCCGAAGCCGGTATCCACGAGGACGAGGCCGGACGACTGGGTCTCGACCAGGAGGCAGTGGCAGATGAGCGTGCCCCTGACGCCGCGGCTGAATCCATCGAAGAGCGCGCCTCCGACAGGACACATGCAGCCGCAATTCAGGTGGTGGACGCGCATCGAAGCTCCCGCGAAGTCCCTCTACAAGCCTCGCGGAACGGTGGGCGTTCCGGTCCGTACGATCCCGGTCAGGCCGCGGCGGCAGCCTTCCGTAGGGTCTCCGTGAGATCGCGGTTGAGGCGCGCCTCGAGCAGGGACAGCACCGCCGCCTCCTCCGGCTTCAGCGTCGCGAGATTATCACGCAGCTCCTCCTCGACCTCCTCCTTGATGTCGAGCATCAGGTCGCCCTGGAAATAGGAGTGCAGAACCTCCGGGTGGACGTAGCACTTGCGGCAGATGGTCGGCGTGTTGCCGAGCCTGCCGGCCACGCGTTCGATCGCGGCGCGCACGTTCTTCTTCGCCTTGGCGTCCGAGTCGAAGGTCTCGAACTCCGTGAGCGCGATGGCGGCCAGCACAGTGCCCGCCCAGGTGCGGAAATCCTTGGCCGTGATCTCGCGGCCGGTGATCTCCTTCAGGTAGGCGTTGACGTCCGCCGAGGTGACGTCCTGCCGGGTGCCGTCGTCATCGAGGTACTGGAACAGCTCCTGGCCGGGCAGGTCCTGGCACTGCTTCACGATCTTCGCGATGCGCCGGTCCCGGATCTGCAGGTTCCAGGTCTTGCCGGACTTGCCCTTGAACTGGAACTTCAGCTCCGACCCTTCGACCTTCACGTGTCGGTCCTTGAGGGTGGTGAGGCCGTAGCTCTTGTTCTGCTTCACGTAATCGTCGTTGCCGACGCGGATCA
Organism: Pseudomonadota bacterium; assembly: GCA_023423995.1. Classification (GTDB taxonomy): domain Bacteria; phylum Pseudomonadota; class Alphaproteobacteria; order Rhizobiales; family Beijerinckiaceae; genus Enterovirga. The sequence goes on from JAFAEL010000233.1 coordinate 13,813, forward strand.
GCGTGTTCTCGAGGAGGTAGACGACGGTCGCGAGAACCTTCTCGCGGGGCATGCCGCGCAGCTTCATGTGGTCGGCGATCTTGGCGCGGATCTCGGGCAGCCCGCGGGCGAATTCGAGCATGTGCTCGTATTTCGTCGAATCCCGCACCTCGCGGAACTTCGGATGGTAGCGGTACTGCTTGCGGCCCTTGGCATCGCGCCCGGTCGCCTGGATGTGCCCGTTCGCGTGGGGGCAGATCCACACATCCGTATAGGCGGGCGGGATGGCGAGCTTGCGGATCCGCGCGATGACCTTCTCGTCCTTCACGGCCCTGCCGTCGGCACCCAGATAGGCGAAGCCCTTCCCGGCTCTCCGGCGGCGGATACCCGGACGCTCGTCGGAGACATAGCGCAGCCCGGCCGATTCGGCGGCCTCTTTCGGGTCGACGATGTTCTCGACCTCATGGTTGCTGTCTTCTTCGGGCAGCATTGGGGGATCGGCTCCGGACGCGCGGTTGCGATCGGCGGTCAACCGGAGATGGTGGGGGAGGTTCCGGGCTGGCGCTGCGGCCGCGGATCACAGGCGGGCGAGGGCGCGTTAGGGAAGCGCAAACCATCGCGAAGGCGCGGTGTCGGTCGTCAATCAGATCGCAAGGCGAGGCGCCGAGGCTCACCCGGACACCGACCGATCAGGAGACCCGGATGAAGCTGAAGGCTGCGCTCCTCGCGGCGACCACCCTGGCCCTCGCGGGCCCGGCGCTTGCGGCCGACATGCCCGGCTGGCGCCAGCATCATGGTCACCATACCCGTCACCACGGCTATCACGCCGGGCCCGTCTATGCCGAGCACGTCGTCGAGATCGTCGAGTATCGCGAGCCATACCTGCCCCGCGGCGTGCTCTACAACGCCCCTCCGCTGCCCGTGTCCTACAGCTACGGCCATGGCAGCCGCTATCGCGAGGTGATCAGCGCGAAATACTGACCCGCTCAACACGAGCGGACGCCGCCGCGGCGGCGTGCTAGAGGTCTCCGCAAATCCAGGGAGACCGCCTATGACCTATATGGACATCCGCACCGGAACGCGGGCGCTGAAAGACCCGAAGCTGTTCCGGCAGCAATGCTACATCGACGGCGCCTGGCTCGATGCCGATGGCGGCGGCACCATCACGGTCGATAATCCCTCGACGGGCGACTCGCTGGCAACCGTCCCGAAGATGGGCGCGGCCGAGACGCGCCGCGCCATCGAGGCCGCGGAAGCCGCCCTCCCGGCCTGGCGCGCAAAGACCGCCAAGGAACGCGCCCAGATCCTCCGCCGCTGGTTCGACCTGATGATGGCGAACCAGGATGACCTCGCGGCCATCATGACGGCCGAGCAGGGCAAGCCCTTCGCCGAGGCCAAGGGCGAGATCGCCTATGCGGCCTCCTTCATCGAGTGGTTCGGCGAGGAAGGAAAGCGCATCTACGGCGACGTCATCCCGGCGCACGGGACCGACAAGCGCATCGTCGTCATCAAGCAGCCGATCGGCGTCTGCGCGGCCATCACGCCCTGGAACTTCCCGGCCGCCATGATCACCCGCAAGGCGGGCCCGGCGCTCGCGGCCGGCTGCACGATGGTGCTGAAGCCCGCCAGCCAGACGCCCTTCTCGGCGCTGGCCCTCTGCGAGCTCGCGGAGCGCGCGGGCGTGCCGAAGGGCGTCCTGTCCTGCGTGACCGGATCGGCCTCGGAGATCGGCGGCGAGATGACCTCCAACCCGACCGTCCGCAAGCTCACCTTCACGGGCTCGACCGAGATCGGAAAGGTGCTCCTCGAGCAATGCGCCAAGACCGTGAAGAAGACCTCGATGGAGCTCGGCGGCAACGCCCCCTTCATCGTGTTCGACGACGCGGACCTCGAGCCGGCCGTGAAGGGCGCGATCGCCTCCAAGTACCGCAATGCCGGCCAGACCTGCGTCTGCGCCAACCGCATCCTGGTCCAGGACGGCATCTACGACGCCTTCGTGAAGCGGCTCGCCGAGGCGGTCCGGGACCTGAAGGTGGGCGATGGTTTCGGCGAGGGCACGCTGATCGGGCCGCTCATCGACCAGAAGGCGGTCGCCAAGGTCGAGGAGCATGTCGAGGACGCGCTCGCCAAGGGCGCGAAGGTGGTCACGGGCGGCAAGCGCTCGGGCCTCGGCGGCTCCTTCTTCGAGCCGACCGTGCTCGCCGACACCACGCCCGACATGAAGATCTTCCGCGAGGAGACCTTCGGGCCGGTCGCGCCGATCTTCCGTTTCACGACGGAGGAGGAGGCGATCCGGATGGCGAACGACACCGAGTTCGGCCTCGCTTCCTACTTCTATGGCCGCGACATCGGCCGCGTCTGGCGCGTCGCCGAGGCGCTCGATTACGGCATCGTCGGCGTGAACGAGGGCATCATCTCCACGGAGATCGCCCCCTTCGGCGGCGTGAAGGAATCGGGCCTCGGCCGCGAGGGCTCCCATTACGGGATCGATGACTATCTGGAGATCAAGTATCTCTGCATGGGCGGGATCTGATCGCCCGGGGGCCCCGAGCGGGCCCCCCTTTGATCAAGCCGGTTCGAGTGCAGCGTTCCCTCGCCGGAGGTCCGCATGTCCGCAGCTCTCGACCCTGAACGGCTTCCGCCCCGCCTCCCCGCTGGCTTCCAGGCCGCGCCGGCATCCGGGACACCGCTGCGGCAGGCCATCGCGGCCTGCCATCGTGTCGATGAGCGCCCGCATGTCCTGCGGCTGGCGGACGAGGCCGCGCTCACGGGCGAACAGCTCACGGCCGCGCAGGACCTGGCCCGCCGACTCGCGCTGAGCGTCCGCGCCGCGCGCCGGTCCGCCAGCGGCGTCGATGCGCTGATGCACGAGTTCTCGCTCGACTCCACGGAGGGCATCGCCCTGATGTGCCTCGCCGAGGCGCTTCTGCGCGTGCCGGACGAGGCGACGCGCGACCGCCTGATCCGCGACAAGATCGGGCGCGGCGACTGGTCGGCGCATGTCGGGCATTCGCCATCGCTCTTCGTCAATGCGGCTGCCTGGGGCCTCCTCATCACGGGCCGGCTGGTGCCGACCCACTCTGCCGGCGAACTCGGGGGCTCGCTGCTGGGGCTGCTCGGGCGGGGCGGCGCGCCGCTCATCCGGCGGGCGACGGATTTCGCCATCCGCATGCTGGGGCGGCAATTCGTGACCGGCGAGACGATCGCCGAGGCGCTGGCGAGCGCCAAGGCGCGCGAAAGGCGCGGCTATCGCTTCTCCTACGACATGCTGGGCGAGGCGGCCGTGAATGCCGCCGATGCCGAGCGCTACATGCGCGCCTATGCGGAGGCCGTGGTGGCGATCGGGCGGGAATCCGCCGGGCGCGGCATCGTCGGCGGGCCGGGCATCTCCATCAAGCTCTCCGCCCTTCATCCACGCTATTCGCGCCAGCAGCGTGAGCGCGTGATGGCCGAGCTGCTGCCGCGCGTGAAGTCGCTAGCGCTGCTCGCGAAGAGCTACGACATCGGCCTCAACATCGACGCCGAGGAGCAGGATCGGCTCGAGATCTCGCTCGACATCCTGGAGGCGCTTGCGACCGATCCAGCCTTGGCGGGCTGGGACGGCATCGGCTTCGTCGTCCAGGCTTACGGCAAGCGGGCCCGGCCGGTCATCGACTGGCTGGCCGATCTCGGCCGCCGTACGGGGCGGCGTCTCATGGTCCGGCTCGTCAAGGGCGCCTACTGGGATTCGGAGATCAAGCTCGCCCAGCTCGGCGGCTTCGCGGATTACGCGGTCTTCACCCGCAAGCGGCACACGGACGTGTCCTATCTCGCCTGCGCGCGGGCGATGCTGGCCGCGCCGGAGGCCATCTACCCGCAATTCGCCACCCACAACGCCTTCTCGATCGGCGCGATCCGGGCGATGGCCGGCAATGCGCGATACGAGTTCCAGTGCCTGCACGGCATGGGCGAGACCATCTACGACGAGATCGTCGGGCCGGACCTGCCTGTCCGGATCTACGCTCCCGTCGGGCCGCACGAGACGCTGCTCGCCTATCTCGTCAGGCGCCTTTTGGAGAACGGCGCCAACTCGTCCTTCGTGAACCAGGTGGTGGACGAGACCATCCCGCTCGACAGCCTCATCGCCGATCCGGTCGCAGCCGTCCGGGAGGAGGGTGGGCGCCCGCATGGCCGGCTCCCGGGACCGCTGGGCCTGTTTCCGGACCGGCGCAATTCCGCAGGCTTCGACCTCGCCGCCGAGGCGGAGTTGGCCGAACTAGGCGCTGTCCTCGCGGCAGACAGGGAGGTGCGCCGGGCCGGACCGATCCTGGCGAGCGCCGCCGCAGCCTCGGGCTGGAATGTCGCGGAGGTCCGCAACCCGGCGGACGGCGACGACCTCGTCGGGCTTGTCGAAGAAGCGACCCTGGATGACGTCGAACTCGCCGTCGGCGCGGCTGCGGAAGCCCTCCCGGGCTGGGCGAAGCTGGGCCCCGCCGGGCGGGCGTCACATCTCGAGCGCTGGGCGGACCTGCTGGAACGGGAAAGGCTCCACCTCGTCGGGATGATGATGCGGGAGGCGGGCAAGACGGCCCGGAACGGCGTCGCCGAGATCCGTGAGGCCGTCGATTTCTGCCGCTACTACGCCGCGCGGGCGCGGGCCGATCTCGACGGCACGGACCCGGTCGGCCCGATGGTCTGCATCTCGCCCTGGAACTTCCCGCTCGCGATCTTCACCGGGCAGGTCGCGGCCGCTCTGGTGGCGGGCAACACGGTGCTCGCAAAGCCGGCCGAGCAGACGCCGCTCGTCGCCTTTGCCGCTGTCCGGCTCGCCCATGAGGCGGGCATCCCGCCCGAAGCGCTCCAGCTCCTGCCCGGCCCGGGCGAGACGGTCGGCGCGCGGCTCGTCTCCGACCCGCGCATCGGCGGGGTGGTGTTCACGGGCTCGACCGCGGTCGGGAAGAGCATCGAACGCGCGCTCTCGGTCCGGGACGACGACCCGGTCCTGATCGCCGAAACGGGCGGCCTCAACGCGATGATCGTCGATTCGTCGGCCCTGCCCGAGCAGGTCGTGGCGGACGTGATCGAAAGCGCCTTCGATTCCGCCGGCCAGCGCTGCTCGGCGCTCCGCATCCTCTGCCTGCAGGAGGACATCGCCGACCGCACGGTCGCGATGCTCGAAGGAGCGATGAGGGAGCTCCGGGTCGGCTCGCCCCTCGACCTTGCGACCGATGTCGGGCCGGTCATCGATGCCGACGCCGGGGCCGGGATTGAGCGGCATGTTGCCGAGATGCGGGAGGCGGGCCACCGGGTGGTGCAGCTGCCGCTTCCGCCGCAGGCCGCATCGGGCACATTCCTGCCGCCAACCCTCGTCGAGCTGCCCTCCATCGAAGCGCTGCGGCGCGAAGTGTTCGGACCCGTCCTCCATGTCGTGCGCTTCCGCGGCCAGGACCTGCCTGACCTCGTCCGCCGCATCAACGCCGCGGGCTACGGCCTGACGCACGGCGTCCATACCCGGATTGACGAGACCGTGGATGCGGTCCTCGCGGCCATCCGGGCCGGCAACGTCTATGTGAACCGCAACATCGTCGGGGCCGTGGTGGGGAGCCAGCCCTTCGGGGGCGAGGGCCTTTCGGGAACCGGCCCGAAGGCGGGCGGCCCATTCTACCTGCACCGGCTCGTGCGCGGCTCCACTCCGCCCTGGCCGAGCAGGGCGAAGCCGTCCCGCGAAGCCGCGACGGCCCTGGACAGGCTGGCCCGACTCGCATCCGACAGGGAGCGCTCCGGCGAAGAGGGACGCCCCTATCTCCTGGCCGTGATCGAGGCCGCGCGCCGGAATCCTTATGGCCGCGAGCCCGTGGAACTGCCGGGCCCGACGGGCGAGCGCGACACGCTCTCGCTCCATCCGCGCGGCTGCGTCGCCTGCCTGGCCGAGGACCTGCCCGCGCTCATCGCGCAGGTCGCCGCCGCGATCGGGACGGGAAACCGCGTGATCCTGCCGGACAGCGACGCTGCCCGGACCATCGCCGGCGCCCTCGGCTCGGACCTTCTCCGGATCTCCACCGACCCGGTCGAAACCTCCGCGGATGCCGTCCTGGTCGATCTCAGCCCCGAGAAGACGGCCGCGATCCGCCAGGCATTCGCCTCCGAGACCGAGGCCATCGTCCCGATCATCCGGCCAGCGGTGCCGTATCGCTATCCGCTGTGGCGGCTCGTGGCGGAGCGCTCGGTCAGCATCAACACGGCAGCGGCCGGTGGCAACGCCGCCCTGCTCGCACTCGACGACACCGGCGCATCGGGCTGAGAGCGCCAAATGGCCTCTCTTGATCTTCCTTTGGGGGCCCGCGATGTATCCGGGACCGGAGGGGTTCCATGATTGCTGCCGATCTTGGGCGCGATGCCGAAGCCGCGGTCGCCGAACTGATCCGCACCGGACGGTTCGCCGACGAGGCAGAGGTGCTGCGCGAAGGCATTCGGCTCCTGGAACAACGCGAGGCGCGTCGCCGATTTCTCGATGCCGCTATGACGGAAGGGATCGAGGATGCCGAGGCGGGCCGCACCTTCGAAGCCGGTGAGGTCTTCGGCGAGCTGAAGGCGCGCTACGAGGCACTTGTAGCAACGCAGCCGGAGTGAAGGTCCGGTTCACCGCCGCGGCTCGGCGGCAGCTCAGGGAGGTTGGCGATCGGATCGCGCAGGATTCGCCCCGACGTGCCTTAACTTTCGTCGCCGAAATCGAAGGGCGTTGCCGCAACCTCAGCCAGATGCCCGAGCGCTTCCCGCTCGTACCCGGGCGGGAAGAACACGGCGTTCGTCGAACGGCCGTCGGGAATTACCTGATCTTCTACCGGGTCGAGGCAAACGCCGTCGTCGTCCTGCACATCGTACACGGTGCACGCGACATCGACGCTCTTCTGCTCGGCCCCTGAAAGACCGGCCTCAATCCAGCAGCGGCTTGCCGGTCATCTCTGGCGGCTGCTCGATGCCCATCAGCTTCAGCAGCGTGGGGGCCAGATCGGCCAGACGGCCGTCATGCAGCGTCGCGCCCTTCACGCCCGCGAGGATCACCGGGACGGGGTTCGTGGTGTGGGCGGTGTGCGGGCCGCCCGTGACGGGGTCCCGCATCAGCTCTGCATTGCCGTGGTCGGCCGTGACCAGGAGCGCGCCGCCGGACGCGAGCACCGCTTCGGCGATGCGGCCGAGCCCCGTATCCACGGCCTCGACGGCCTTGGTGGCGGCCTCGAGGCTGCCCGTATGCCCGACCATGTCGGCATTGGCGAAATTCAGGACGATGAGGTCGAACTTGCCGGACCGGATCGCCTCGACGGCCTTCTCGGTGAGATCGGGCGCCGACATCTCCGGCTGCAGGTCGTAGGTCGCGACCTTCGGGGAGGGCACCATGATGCGCTCCTCGCCCGGAAACGGTCGCTCCTCGCCTCCGTTCAGGAAGTAGGTGACGTGCGGATATTTCTCCGTCTCCGCCATGCGGAGCTGCGTCCGGCCGGCCTTCGCGGCCACCGCGCCGAGCACGTTCTTCAGGTCCTGCGGCGGGAAGAGGGTGGCGAGGAAGCGGTCGAGCTCCGTGGAGTACTGCGTCATGCCCAGCGCGGCCGCGAACTTCACCACGCGTCCGCGTTCGAAGCCTGAGAAACCCGGATCGAGCAGGGCGTCCAGGATCTCGCGCACCCGGTCGGCCCGGAAGTTGAACGACAGGAGGCCGTCGCCATCGCGCATCCCGGCGAAATCGCCGATCACCGTCGGAACCACGAACTCGTCCGTGACGTCCCGGGCGTAGCTGTCCCGCATGACGGTCGCGGCGTCTGGAGCGTGCTGCCCTTCGGCGGCCGCCATGGCCGCATAGGCCCTCGAGACGCGCTCCCAGCGCTTGTCGCGGTCCATGGCGTAATAGCGGCCTGACACCGTCGCGAGCGTCGCGCCCTGCGGCAGCGCGGCCGCGAGGCGCTTCAGATCCTCGGCGCCAGAACGCGGCGGAGTATCGCGGCCATCCGTCCAGGCATGGACGGCGACCTTCACGCCGGCTTCCGCCACGACGCGCGCGAGCGCGGCCGCGTGGTCCTGGTGCGAATGCACGCCGCCCGGCGACACGAGCCCGACGAGATGGCATGTCCCGCCGCTCGCCTTGAGCTTGTCGATGAAGCGGAGAAGCTCGGGATTCTTCGCCAGGCTTCCATCCGCGATGGCGCTCCCGATCCGCGGCAGGTCCTGCATGACCACCCGGCCCGCACCGATATTCAGGTGCCCGACCTCGGAATTGCCCATCTGGCCGTCCGGCAGCCCGACGTCATGGCCGGATGTATGCAGGAAGGCATGCGGAGCCTCCGCCCAGAGCCGGTCGAAGCTGGGAGTCTTCGCCTGGAGCACCGCATTGTCGGCCCGCTCCTCGCGCCAGCCCCAGCCGTCGAGAATGACCAGCATCACGGGGCGACGTTCCTGCATAACCTGTCTCCTCTGGAGGGCGTTCGCCCTCGCTTCGAGCCGGTCCATATACCGGCTGCGAGCGCCCTGCGCCTGAAACTTCCCTGCATTGCCGTGGAGCCGGCGCTCGGGCAGTTTCCCGCCCGACACATGTGGGTTCGAGGCCACGATGACCAGGGACGAGGCTGCAGGTCAGGAGGCCGCTCGCGCCGAGACGTGGCGGTTCCAGGGTCGCGCGAGGCTCGCGCTCGCGATCATCCTCGTGCTGCTCGGCCTTTGGACCCTGAAGGCCTTCCTGCCGGCGCTCGTCTGGGCCGCCATCCTGGCGATCGCCACCTGGCCTCTCTACCGCCGCGCGCGGGCGCGCTGGCCGGCCCGGGGCCATGACATCGCCCTCCCCGCCCTGTTTACGGCGGCGGCGGCGCTGCTCGTCCTCATCCCGCTCGGCATTGCCGGCGTCGAACTCGCCCGCGAGGCGCGCGTCATCTACGCGGCTCTCGAAGACGCGCGGCAGCACGGAATCGCGGTGCCCGGCTGGCTGGGCGGTCTTCCCGTCATCGGCGCGCAGGCGGTCTCCTGGTGGCGCGAGACGCTCGCCGATCCGGCGGGCTATTCCGAGTTCCTGGGCAGGCTCAACCACGCCTCGCTCTACGGCTACACGCGCGAGCTGGGCGGGCAGCTCGTCCACCGGGTCGTCGTCTTCGCCTTCACGCTGCTCGCCCTGTTCTTCCTGTACCGGGACGGCGAGCAGGTCGGCGCGCAGATGCTCGCCGCCAGCCACCGGGCCTTCGGGCCGCATGGCGAACGCATCGGGCGCCAGGCGATCGCCTCCGTGCACGGGACAGTCGACGGGCTCGTCCTGGTCGGGCTCGGCGAGGGCGTCCTGATGTGGCTGGCCTATCTCATGGCAGGGGTGCCGCATCCGGCGCTGTTCGGCGCGGCGACCGCCATCGCGGCCATGATCCCCTTCGCGACGCCCGTCGTGTTCTGCATCGTGGGGATCCTGCTGCTCGCGGCCGGCTCCGTCACGGCGGCCGTCGCCGTGGTGGCGTTCGGCTTTGCGGTCGTGTTCGTGGCCGACCATTTCATCCGGCCCGCGCTGATCGGGGGCGCGACGAAGCTGCCCTTCCTGTGGGTCCTTCTCGGGATCCTGGGTGGAGTCGAGACCTGGGGGCTGCTCGGCCTTTTCCTGGGCCCGGCCATCATGGCGGCCCTCGTCCTGCTCTGGCGCGACTGGACGAGCCGCGCGGAAGCCCTAGAGGCCGCCGAGCCGGCAGACGATTCGCCACTCCTCGTCGGTGACCGGCTGCACCGAGAGCCGTGAGTTCTTGATCAGCACCATGTCGGCGAGTTCGGGCTGGGACTTGATCGCCTCCAGGGTGACGGGCTCGCGCAGCGGCTCGACTGCCTTCAGGTCCACCATCCCGAAGCGGCCGGTCGGGTCCGTGTGGTCGGGATAGTACTCGCGGATCACCTCGACGATGCCGACGACGGCCTTGCCCTCGTTGGAATGATAGAAGAAGCCGCGCTCGCCGAGCTTCATGGCCTGGAGATGCTTCTTCGCCAGATGGTTGCGGACGCCCGTCCAGGCGGTCCCCTTCTCGCCGGCGGCGACCTGCTCGTCCCATGACCAGGACGATGGCTCCGACTTGTAGAGCCAATGCGCCATGACCTTTCCCCTCTGTGTTCCCGGCCGGCTTACTCGGCCTTGAGCGGCCGCGCCATCAGGCTCTCCACCACATCGTCCACCGTGAGCCTCCCGGCGAGGACGGCCGCGACGGCTTCGGCGATGGGCATCTCGACCTCCCGCGCACGGGCGAGCTCGATCAGGGCGTCCGCCGTGAAGGCGCCCTCCGCCAGCTTGCCGCCTCCCGCATCCGGCGCGCCCCTCCCGATCTCGAGGCCGAGCGAGAAGTTGCGCGACTGCGCGGACCCGCAGGTGAGGACGAGGTCGCCCAGGCCGGAGAGGCCCATCAGGGTGTGCGGCCTGCCGCCATAGGCCTGCGCGAACCGGAGCAGCTCGGCAAAGCCCCGGGCCGTGAGGGCCGCCTTGGCGCTCTCGCCGAGCTTGCGGCCTTCGACGATCCCGACCGCGATGGCGAGCACGTTCTTGGCAGCGCCGCCGATCTCCACGCCGCGGATGTCGGTGCCGTGATAGACGCGCAGCGTCGGCCCGGAGAGGTCGGCGGCGAGCGCGCGGGCGAGGTCCTCGTCCGCGGCGGCGAGCGCCACCGCAGTCGGCAGGCCGCGCGCGACATCCGCCGCGAAGCTCGGACCGGACAGGATGGCGACTGGCGCCTCGGGCCGGAGCTCGCGGACGATCTCGCTGGAAAACAGGTTGGTGCCGCGCTCGATGCCCTTGGAGCAGATCACGAGCGGCGTCCGGGGCGGCAGCACGCCCGCGAAATTCGCGAGGGCCGTCCGCAGGCTCTGGGTCGGCACGACAAGGAGGATCGTCTCGGCGCCCGCGAGACTCTGCGGCCGGGAGGTGACGCCGATCCGGTCGAGAAGGCGGACGCCGGGCAGGTAGCGCTTGTTGGTGCGCGACAGCTCGGCCCGGGCGGCCGCATCGGGATCGCGCATCCACAGGGCCACCGCCTTGCCGGCCGAGGCCACGGCATTGGCGAGCGCCGTCCCCCAGGCGCCACCCCCGATGACCCCGATGGTACGCATCGCGTCCCCCATGTGACGAGCGCTAGACGGTTACGGGTGCGGGATCCGGGCTGCCGAGCGGCCAGCGCGCCCGGGCGGGCGCCGTCATGTCGTCCGTGAGCCCGAGGCGAAGCCGCTCGATACCCGCCCAGGCAATCATCGCGCCGTTGTCGCCGCAGAGCTCGAGCGGGGGCGCGACGAGCTTCAGACCCGCCTCGCCCGCAAGGCGCGAGAGCGCGCGCCGGATGGCGCCGTTCGCTGCGACGCCGCCGGCCGTCACGAGGGCCGTCGGATGGCCGACCTGCTCGCGGAAGAGCTTGAGGCCGACGCGGGTGCGGTCGACCACCACGTCCACCACGGCCGCCTGGAACGAGGCGCAGAGATCGGCCACGTCCGTGCCGTTGAGGGGCGCGACGCGCTCGGCCTCGAGGCGAAGCGCCGTCTTCAGGCCTGACAGGGAGAAGTCCGGCTTCGGACGACCGAGCATCGGGCGCGGCAGTTGGAAGCGCTCCGGGTTGCCGCGCGCCGCCTCGCGCTCGACCTCGGGGCCGCCCGGGTAGGCGAGGCCGAGGAGCTTGGCAACCTTGTCGAACGCCTCGCCCATCGCGTCGTCCACCGTCGTGCCGAGGCGCAGGTATTCGCCCACGCCGCGGACGGCGACGAGCTGGGTGTGCCCCCCGGAGGCGAGAAGCAGCAGGTAGGGGAAGCCGATGCCGTCCGTCATGCGCGGCGTCAGGGCATGCCCCTCGAGATGGTTCACGGCGATCAGCGGCTTCTGGGTGACGAGGGCCAGCGTCTTCGCGGTAGTGAGGCCGACCAGAACGCCGCCGATGAGGCCGGGCCCGGCCGCCGCCGCGATGCCCGACAGATCCCCGAAGCCGACGCCCGCAGCCGACAAGGCCCGGGCCGTCAGCCGGTCGATCATCTCGACATGGGCGCGGGCCGCGATCTCCGGCACCACCCCGCCATAGGCAGAATGCTGGGCGATCTGGCTGAAGACCTCGTTGGAGAGGATCACGCCGCGCCCGTCGGCTCCGAGAGAAACCACCGCGGCAGCCGTCTCGTCGCAAGTGGTCTCGAGCCCGAGAACAAGCATGGGTTGCGTCTAGTCCTGAAGGGAGATCGTCCACGCCTCGCGCGGAACGCAGCGCCAGCCTATAACGCGGCAGGGCCGCGCGAGGCAAAGCGGCCGCGGAGATTCAATCTTGTCCGAGATCCCGACCCTCGTCATCGGCACGCGGGGCTCGCCGCTTGCGATGGCGCAGGCGAAGGAAGCGCAGGCGCGCCTCGCGGAGGCGCTCGGCTGCGACGCGGGGCCGCTCACGCTCCGCCCCTTCACCACAACTGGCGACGCAATTCAGGACCGGGCCCTCGCGGAGGCCGGCGGCAAGGGTTTGTTCACCAAGGAACTCGATGCCGCCCTGCTCGACGAGCGCATCGACTTCGCCGTGCACTCGGCCAAGGACCTTCCGACCTTCCTTCCCGACGGCCTCGTGATCGCGGCCTTCCTACCCCGAGAGGACGTGCGGGACGTCTTCATCTCGCGGCTGGCGGACAGCCTGGAGGCGCTGCCGCCCGGAACGGTGGTGGGTACGGCATCCCCGCGGCGGCAGGCGCTCGTCCTGCGGGCGCGCCCCGACCTCCGGGTGGGATTGCTGCGCGGGAATGTCGGCACCCGGCTCCAGAAACTGGAGCGCGGCGAGGCGGGCGCCACCCTGCTTGCGCTGGCGGGCCTGAAGCGCCTCGGGATGGAAACGCACGCGACGCGGATCTTCTCGATCGACGAGATGCTGCCGGCCGTCGGCCAGGGGGCGATCGCCATCACGGCCCGAACCGGGGACGCCCGCACGCGGGAGATGCTCGCGCGCATCAACCACCCGGAGACGGAGGCCGCGCTGACGCTGGAACGCGCTTTCCTGGCCGTGCTCGACGGTTCGTGCCGCACGCCCATCGCGGGCCATGCCCGCGTCGAGAGCGGGACGATACGCTTCCGGGGAATCGTCCTGCGCCCAGACGGAACGGATGCGGTCGAGATCGCTCTCGAGGGCGTCGCCCGTGACGCCGAGCGCCTCGGCCACCAGGCCGGGCACGAGATCAAGAACCGGCTGCTGCCGGGGATGCTGCAGGCCTGAGCCGTGAAGGTCCTGGTCACCCGGCCGAGGGGCCAGGCCGAAGCGACAGCGCGCCGGCTCGCCGCGCTCGGCCACGAAGCGTTGCGCGCACCGGTGCTGGACGTCGTGCCCACGGAAGAACCCGTGCCGGCCGGCCCGTTCGATGCGCTCCTCGTCACCAGCTCCAACGCGGTGCCCGCGCTGGCGGCCGAGCGGGAGCGGCTCTCACGGATTACCGCTTTCGCGGTTGGCCGCAGGACGGCGGACCAGTTGCGCGGAGCCGGATTCGCAAGCGTCGAGGAAGCGGCGGGCGACAGCCTCGATCTCGTCTGGCTGATCCGGGCCTCCGTGCCCTCGGGAGCAAGGCTGCTCTACGCCGCAGGGCGTGACCGCAAGGTGGAACCGGCCCGGTCGCTCGTGGATGCGGGGTACGACCTCCAGGTGTGGGACTGCTACGAGGCCGTTGCAGCCCGCTCCCTCCCCCAGGAGGCAAGGGAGGCCCTGAGGAGCGGCCAGGCCGAGGTCATCCTCCATTATTCCCGCCGCAGCGCCGCGTTGGTGGCAAGCCTCATCCGCGAGGCCGGCCTCGGTGAGGCGGTCGCCGGAACGGTGCATCTCTGCCTGTCGGCGGACGTCGCGCAGGGGCTGCGCTCCCTGGTCGGGATCCGTATCCTGATCGCACAACGACCGGACGAGGAATCCCTCCTCGCGCTCCTGGCGAGGGCCGGACGCCCTCCGGGCTCGCAGCCGCCACAATCGGGGTGCTAAGGACGGAACCAATCCGCCAAGCTTCGATTGCCGGACAGCATTGGAACCGCGCTCACGATGAAGGATCGAAAGCCAGGATCGCGCCGCCCGAGCGACCCTTACCGCCGCGAACCGCCGGTGATCGACTTGCCGAAGGCGGAGTTCTCCTCTTCGCAGCAGGCCGAGGCTTCCGTGGCGGACGAGGTCTCGGAGGCGCAGACCGCGATCGAACCGATCGCCGCAACCGGTCTGGATGGCGCCGCCAAGCCTCAGGCCGCCAAGCCTCAGGAAGTGCCCGTAGCGGAGGAGGCTCCGACGCCGAAGCCCACGCCCGACGAGGAGATCCCGACGGACGCGCCGGCTGCGCCGGCCGATTCGCCCGCGCTCGACACGGCTCCCGTCGGCGGGACCACGTCGTCCGTTCCGCCGATCCCGCCCCCGCCTCCCGCTCCGGAGAAGCGGAGCGCCAGCGGCGTGATCGCCGCGAGCCTCATCGGCGGCGTGGTCGGCGCCGCCTTCGCGGTCGGCGCGGATATCTATTGGCGCCAGCCCCCTGCCGATTACGAGAGCCGGCTGGCCGCGCTCGAAACGCGACCCCAGCCGGCCGCACCGCCCCCGGGCGCGGCGCAGCCCGCGAACGAGGCGCTGGAAGGCCGGATCGGCACGCTTGAGAATCAGGTGCGCTCCCTCACGGACACCGTGGCCGCGGCCCGGAGCGCCGCCGAGGGCGCGGAGCGGCAGGTAGCGGAGCTCGCGAGCCGCCCGGCACCAGCCGAGCCCGCGCCCGCTACTCCGGCTCCGCCCCAGACCGATCCCGCCGTCCGGGAGGATCTCGACAGGCTGGGCAGCCGCCTGGATGCGGTCGACGGACGGCTGGCCCAGGCGGCTCCGTCCGCCGCAATCGACGAGCTGAAGGCCGCGCTTCAGAACGCGCAGAACGGAGCCGAGGAGCGCCAGCGTGCGGTCACGGCGGCGATCGGAGCCGTGCAGGCGGCGACGACCGGCCTGGACGGGCGCGTCCAGGCCAACGGCGAGGCGATTGCAAAGCTGTCGGCCGAGGTCGCGAAACTTCCCCCGTCGCTGCTCCAGGCGGCCCTGCGGGCCGTGGTAGCCGGGCAGATCGGACAGGATCTGCGCAGCGGCCGCCCGCTCGGCCCGGCCCTGTCCGCGCTCGAGCGGCTAGGCACCTCCGGTCCGGCGGTCGAGGCGCTCCGCCCCTTCGCGGCCCAGGCCGCCCCGAGCGCCCAGGCGCTCGCGGCGGAATTCAAGCCGCTCGCCGACAAGATCACGGAGCAGCCCCAGGGGCCGTCCGGCTCGATCGCCGATCGCCTCATGCGGGTCGCCGAGAAGGTGGTCACCGTGCGGGCCGTCGGCGATGGCAGCGGGCGGGACGTCCCGGGCCTCGTCGGCCGCATCGAGGCCGCGCTCAACCGGGGCGCCCTCGGGGAGGCAGCGGCCGCCTGGGAATCCCTCCCGGACGAGCCGAGACGCGTCTCTGCCGAATGGGGCGCGCGTCTCAAGGCCCGCATCGCCGCCGACAACGCCGCCCAGACGATCGGCGCCGAATCACTCGCCGCGCTCGACGCGCCGTCCCGCTGACCCAGGGTCTCCTCGCATGTGGCGCGTTCTCCTCTACCTCGCACTCTTCGCCGTGGCGGCATCGGGCGCCGTCTGGCTCGCGGACAATCCGGAGACGATCTCTTTCACGTGGGCCGGCCGCGAATACACGACCTCTCTCGCGATCGGCGTCGTGGCGATCGTCGTCCTGGCGATGCTGCTGTCGCTCGTCTGGGCGATCATCCGGGGCATCCTGCGCATTCCTAGCCGCGTCGGGGAAGGCTCGCGCCGCCGCAAGCGCGAGCGCGGCCTGACCGCCCTGTCGCGGGGCATCATCGCGGTCGGGGCCGGTGACGTGACGACGGGCCGGCGCTACGCGAACGAGGCCGAGCGCCTCCTCGGGCACCAGCCCCTGGCGCTCCTGCTGAAGGCCCAGGCCGCGCAGGCCGCCGGCAATCGCGATGCCGCGGAGGCGGCGTTCCGCGAGATGACGGAGGTGCCGGAGACGCGCGTGCTGGGGCTGCGCGGGCTCTTCGTCGAGGCGCGTCGCTCGGGCGACCTGCCCGCGGCGCGCAACTATGCCGAGGAAGCCGCCCGGCTTGCCCCCTCGGTCGGGTGGGCGAGCGACGCCGTGCTCGAGGCCTACTCCGCCGAAGGGAACTGGTCGGCGGCCCTGCGCAGCGTCGAACGCCGGGCCTCGCTCGGCCTGCTCGACCGCGCCGCCTCCCGCCGCCAGCGGGCCGTGCTCCACGCAGCCGACGCCCTCTCCAAGGAGCAGAGCGATCCCGACCGGGCGCTCGATGCCGCGCTCGAGGCCGTACGCCTCGCACCGGACCTCGTCCCGGCCGTCGTCCTCGCGGCGCGCCAGCTTTCCCGCAAGGGCGACCTGCGCCGTGCCGCCAAGATCGTCGAGACCGCCTGGCGCCAGATTCAGCATCCGGACCTTGCCGCCGCCTATCTGAACCTCCGGTCCGGCGATTCGGCCATGGACCGGCTGCGCCGCGCGGAGACCCTGGCCCGGCTGTCGAGCTGGTCGTCCGAATCGCGCCTCGCGATCGCACGGGCCGCCCTCGATGCCCGCGAGCCCGGCCGTGCCCGCGACGCGCTTCGTCCTCTCCTGGAGGAGCGCCCCACGGTTCGCGTCTGCCTCGCCATGGCGGAGGTGGAACAGGCCGAGGGCGCGACGGGCCGGGTCCGGGAATGGCTCGCCCGCGCCGCCCACGCGCCGCGCGACAAGGCCTGGATCGCGGACGGGGTCGTCTCCGAGACCTGGGCTCCCGTCTCGCCCGTCACCGGGCGTCTCGACGCCTTCGTCTGGGAAACCCCGCCGGAGGTGCTGGGC
>JAFAEL010000234.1 GCA_023423995.1 Pseudomonadota bacterium
CCCCGCCCGCCCGGCTAGGCCCGCGCAGCAGGCGGCGGCAACCCCCGAGGGAGCCGATCAGGACACGGCCGCGATCTCTCCCGCGGGCCGAACCTATGCGGTGCAGATCGCCGTGAGACCGACCGAGGCCGCCGCGCGGACTGCCTACGAGCAACTCGCTGACAAGTACCCGACGGAACTCGGCGGCAAGCCCGCCACGGTGACCGAGGGGAACGTCAACGGGCGGACGGTCTACCGCATCCGCGTGACGCCCCTCTCGCGCGAGGACGCGAACACGCTCTGCACGCGCCTCAAGTCTTCCGGCGGCCAGTGCTTCGTCGTCGCGAACTGACGAGGCACATGTGACGGGGCCTCGCTGCTTCATCGCCGGCTGCTCCGGCTTCTCCCTCACCCCCGACGAGGTGAGCTTTTTCCGGGACGCCGATCCGGTCGGCTTCATCCTGTTCCGGCGCAACATCGCGGATCCGGACCAGGTCCGCGCGCTCACCGACTCGCTTCGCGAAACGGTGGGCCGGGCAGACGCGCCGATCTTCGTTGACCAGGAGGGCGGTCGCGTGCAGCGGCTGGGTCCGCCGCATTGGCCGAAATACCCCGCCGGGCGGACCTATGGGCGGCTCGCGAGCGATATCGACGGGCGGCGCAGGCTCGTTCAGACAGGCGCGCGGCTGATCGGGCATGACCTGCGGGCCGTGGGGATCGATGTCGACTGCCTGCCGGTTCTCGACGTTCCGATTCCCGGCTCGCACGACATCATCGGCGACCGGGCCTACGACACGGATCCCGCTATCGTCGCGATGCTCGGACGCGCAGCCGCCGAGGGCCTCATGGAGGCCGGCGTGCTCCCGGTCATCAAGCACATGCCCGGCCATGGCAGGGCGTCAGTCGACAGTCACGAGAGCCTGCCGCGGGTGTCGGCGAGCATCGACGAACTCCGGGCGCAGGACTTCCTGCCCTTCCGGGCGATGCGCGACATGCCGGTCGGCATGACGGCGCATGTCGTCTACGAGGCGATCGACCCCGAGCGGCCGGCCACGACCTCGCCTTTGGTCATAGGGCAGATCATCCGGGGCGAACTCGGTTTCGACGGATTGCTGCTCACGGACGATCTCTCCATGAAGGCGCTCAGCGGTTCGTTCCGGGAGCGGGCAGAGGCTGCATTCCGCGCCGGCTGCGACGTGGCTCTCCATTGCAACGGCAATCTGGACGAGGCTGGCGCGGTCGCCGAGGCCGCCCCGACCCTTGCCGGGGAGGCCCTGCGCCGCTTCGAGGCGGCCCGGGCCAGGGTTGCGGGAAAGCAGGCGAGCTTCGACATTGCGGATGCACGCCGGGGGTTCGAGGCGGCGCTTGCCGAAGCCGCCTGAGGCGTCAAGCTGGCTCCTGGCCGAATCAGGCGTGAGCGATGTCGGAGGCAGTTCCCTTCCAGGCTGAGATCGAGCGCACGGAAAGCGATCCGCTGCTCGTCGTCGACGTGGGCGGCTTCGAGGGTCCGCTCGATCTCCTGCTGGACCTGGCGAGGCGTCAGAAGGTGGACCTGCACGAGATATCCGTCCTTGCGCTCGCCGAGCAGTACCTGGCCTTCGTCGAGACGGCCCGGACGATGCGGCTCGAACTCGCGGCCGATTATCTCGTCATGGCGGCCTGGCTGGCCTATCTGAAGTCGCGTCTTCTCCTGCCTGAGCCGCCGAAGCCCGAAGGCCCCAGTGCGAGCGAACTCGCCATGGCGCTGGCCAACCGGCTCCGCCGGCTCGAGGCGATCCGCAAGGCTTCCCGGCTTCTCTCCGAGCGGCCGCAACTCGGGCGCGAGGTGTTCGGGCGTGGGGCCTTCGAGGCCCGCGTGCAGGTCGGGACACCAACCTATACCGCGTCGATCTACGATCTCCTGTCCGCCTATGCACGGCAGAGGCAGCGCGTCTCGTCGAGCCACGTGACCGTTGCCAAGCGGCCTTTCTGGTCCCTCGTCGACGCCCGTGCTGCCCTCGAGCGGCTTGTTGGCGAGGCTGGCGACTGGATGACGCTGGATTCCTACCTGCTCCGCTACGTCGTCGAGCCCGGGATGCGCGCGACCGTGCTCGCCTCGGCGCTCTCGGCCACGCTGGAATTCGTTCGGGAGGGGAGGGCGATGCTGCGCCAGGACACGCCCTTCGGCCCCCTCATGGTGCGGAAACGGGAGGTGCCGGCTTGACCACTCGGCTGCCCGCACGCGGCATGCTGACGCTTGCCGTCGACAACCGTCCTGCCGATCCGCCTGCGCATGGCGAGGCGATGCGGATCGCGGAGGCGGTGTTGTTCGCCTCCCCCGAGCCGCTCGGCTTGGACGCCGTCGCGGCGCGCCTCCCGGCAGCCGCCGATCCCGCTCGCGTCCTTGCAGATCTCGAGCGTCTTTATGCGGGGCGCGGCATCAACCTCGTCCGGGTCGGGGGAAAGTGGGCGTTCCGCACGGCGACCGACCTCGCCTTCGTGCTGGCAGAGGATGCGGGCGCGCCGCAGAAGCTTTCGCGGGCCGCGATGGAAGTGCTCGCCATCATCGCCTACCACCAGCCTACGACGCGCGCGGAGATCGAGGAGATCCGCGGCGTCACCACCTCCAAAGGCACGCTTGACGTGCTGCTGGAGACCGGCTGGATCCGCATGCGCGGGCGCCGCAAGTCACCCGGCCGGCCGGTCACGTTCGGCACCACCCCCGAATTCCTCAATCATTTCGGTCTCAACGCCATCACCGACCTGCCTGGCCTCGAAGAACTGCAGGGGCTTGGGCTGCTGGAAGGCAAACTGCCGGCCGACCTCGTTCCGGTGCCCTCCGATGCGGAGGCCCTGGGCGATGACGAGGAGCCGCTGGAGCCGGAGTTGATGGCCCTCGGGCCCGTCGGCGAGGAATAGGCCTACATCCTCGCCCAGGCGGCGACGGAGACGTAGGGAGATCCTCGGCGGCGATCGTCTGTCACCATCCAGCCGGCGGAAACCCGCCCTTGCAGGATGCCAAACGCGAAGCCCGTCAGGTGAGCGCCCGCTTTCGTTTCCTGGTAGCTGTCCGTCGCGTAAGCCGAGATCTCGGGTCCGGCGAAAAGGTTGTTCCAGACACGATAGCCGACCGAGCCTCGGCCCGACACGCTCGCCTTGGCGGTGGTTCCGGTGAGGGTTGCGGTGAGAATCGTGTTTCGTGTCGGGTGGGCCCAAAGCTCGATCAGCCCCTTCGCCCCGTAGATTGGCTCGGAAAACCCCTGAACCTGTCCGGCGATCGTTAACTGCTCATGCAGGATCTCCGGCCCGATCAGGGCGGACAGGAAAACCGGTCCAAGGTTCCACTGCTGACCGACCAGCACGCTTGTCTGGGTAGTGAAGCGGACTGCCGGGAGATTGAGTTCCTGACGCCTGAAGCGCTCGTGCGTGATGCCGAAGCCGCTCGTCTCCATGACGACGAAGCCCGTGCGGTCCAGAGGGCCAACGAGAGTCTGCTTCGCGCCCAGCGTGAAGAACACCGACCGGCCTGCGTCGATTTGACTGAACAGGACCGTCCGCAGGTCCTCGGGTCGGACGAAGAGCAGGCGGTCAGGATCCGCCGCGGCTGCTCCTTCGATCGGCGACAGCAGGAAGTGCAGGGAAATAGAGGCCAGACAGGCGGCGCAATGACCCGAATTACGCAACACGGGTGATACTCAAGTCTGGAGGAGGCGTCAGGGAATGTCAGGAGCTATATTGAAATTATATTCGGATCTCCTGTCCAGAGGTTTCGCGGCCCGGGGATTGCGTGCGCGGGCGGGCGCCCCTTGTCGGAACCATCGTCGACCAACCCGCGTTCGAAGGATCCCTGGGTCGAGAGTCGATGTATTTACCGGACGGTTTCTTGGCACTCTCTGTATCTGATTGCTAGCGTTGCCTTCTGTTTAGCCGCGAGTTCAGTTGTTGCGGCTTGAATCTTGTAGCGCATCGGCGAGTATAGTCGTTGACCGCTCGCTACGGTGCTGATTCACAAGGAGGTTGCATGGTCTCCGAGGATTTCATCCGCCAGCTCCAGGGTTATGGCCTCACGACGGCCAGGATCCTGTACGGGATGCCGGACCACCCTCGGGTTCTCCAGACCTTCGTCTGGCAGCAATATGATCTGGCGCCCAGCTTTCCCGTCCTGAACAAGTTTCTCGCTTTCTGGCAGCGTGAGCTCGAAGGCCCGCTACATTCGGTCGAGATCGCTCATGCCGGCCTGATTAAGCCCGCATCGTTTCGGGCGGTGAACGGGGAACTCACGCTGCACTGACGGCGGGGCAGAACGCCGCCGCGTGCCGCTACTTGGCCCGCGCGCCCCGCTGGTTTAGAGGTGGCGCCGTTTCCACCCAGCGGCGATCCCCCGGTTGTTTCCTGAAGCGCGTATCACCGCGGTCCTCTCCTCCCTGGCGCGGAACGCGGGCGAGCGGCTGACCGTAGCCGACATCGTATCCGTGCTGCGCGATCGAGCATTCGCGTTGCTGGTCGTTCTGCTCGGCCTTCCGAACTGCCTCCCCATGCCGCCGCCGATCCCATTCGTGTGCGGGCTTCTTCTTGCGCTGGTTGCGGCCCAGCTCGCGGCTGGCCGGCCGACGCCTTGGCTTCCGGCGGCGCTGCTTCGTCGGTCGGTCCCCCAGGATGCGGTGGACCGCGCAGTATCCCGCGCCTTGCCGATCCTCCACAAGCTCGAACGCTGGTCGAAGCCGCGCATCGAGTTCCTGGAGACGCCGATCGCGCTCCGGCTTCTTGGCGTGGTGCTGATCCTGCTCGCGCTGGGCCTCCTCGTCGCAGCCCCTATCATCGGCCAGATCCCTCTTGGGATCGCCGTCTGCCTTGTCGGTCTGGGCCTGGTGGAGCGAGACGGGGTTCTGGTCGTTGGCGGGGTCGCAGTCGGGCTCGGCGGTCTCGCCCTGAGTTTCGGCTTTCTGTACGCCGTCTTCGCGGGCCTCGAAGCGATCTTCTGAGTTCGCGCGGCGCCCTGAGTGCCGGCCAACGTTACCAAGATTTCATCCCGTCGAGAGAGCGCCGTAAGGGGCCGTCTCCTATCTCTTGTCCATCCCAAGGGCGCACGGCGGAAACCCCCACTCCGACCAGGCACTCTGAGTAGGGAACGGGACGCGGGGCTGCCATGTCGCCCCCCGCCAGCTCTGCGGCTCGTGGCGGCAGGCCGGATCGTCGATCCGGCCTGCCGTTTTGCATCTTGGCGCGCTACCATGACCGATATGCGCATCCTCATCATCGAAGACGATCAGGAAGCCCGCGAATACCTCGCGAAGGCGTTCCGCGAGTCCGGTCATATCGCCGATGCGGCACCCGACGGGCTGGATGGCTATGCGCTGGCACGCGAGGGCGCCTACGACGTGCTGGTCGTGGACCGGATGCTGCCTAAGCTCGATGGGTTGTCGCTGATCCGCTCGCTCCGGGAGCAGAAGGTCGACACCCCCGCCATAATCTTGTCTGCGTTGGGTCAGGTCGATGACCGCGTGAAGGGCCTCCGCGCAGGGGGCGACGATTATCTTCCCAAGCCGTATGCCTTCTCCGAACTGCTTGCCCGGGTGGAGGTTCTCGCGCGCCGCCGGGGCGGCGGGGGAAGCGGAGAGGCGACGAGCTATACCGTCGGCGACCTGGTGCTGGACCGCTTGTCGCACCGGGTGACCCGCGGCGGACAGGAGATCCCTCTCCAGCCGCGCGAATTCCGCCTTCTCGAGTATCTCGTCCGCCACGCCGGTCAGGTCGTGACGCGCACGATGCTGCTCGAGCATGTCTGGGATTATCATTTCGACCCGCAGACCAATGTAATCGACGTGCACGTGTCCCGGCTTCGGTCCAAGATCGACAAGGGGTTCGATCGGCCGCTCATCCACACGATCCGTGGCGCCGGGTACATGGTCCGTGACACCGCAAAGTAGCTTCCTTCCCAAGCTCTTCCGCACGACCGCCTTCCGGCTGTCATTTGCCTATCTTGTCACGTTCGCGATCTTCGCCTTCGTGATCCTGGGCTATGTCGCCTGGAACGCGACCAAGGTCCTCGATGGGCAGATCGTGGACACGATCTCGGCGGAAATCACGGGGCTCGCCGAGCAGTATCGGCTCGGCGGCATCCGGCGGCTCGTCGCGATCGTGGATCGCCGGTCGCGTCAGCCTGGAGCCTCCCTTTACCTCGTCACCAACTTCCAGGGCGAGCGCATCGCCGGCAATGTCGGCGCCTTGCCGCCCGGGACGCTGGACGAGGCCGGCCAGCGGGAGGTGACCTATGCCCGCACCGATGAGGAAGCGCGCGAGCATAAGGCGATCGTGCGCGTCTTTGTCTTGCCGGGCGGCTTTCGCCTTCTCGTCGGGCGCGACGTGGACGAGCGCATCCGGATCCGGGACATCATCCGCCGTGCCTTCGGCCTCTCTCTCCTCCTCATTGGCATACTAGGCTGTCTGGGAGGCTGGTTCGTCACGCGCCGCGTCCTGAAGCGCGTCGACGACATGACCGCCACCACCGAGACGATCATGGCGGGCGACCTGAACGGCCGCCTGCAGATTGCGGGCACCGGCGACGAACTGGATCGCCTCGCGCAGAACCTCAACGCGATGCTCGACCGGATCGGCGAACTGATGACCGGCCTGACGGAGGTGTCGAACAACATCGCGCACGACTTGAAGACGCCGCTGACCCGCCTCCGGAACAGGGCGGACGAGGCGCTCAGGAGCGCCATGGGTCCCGACGAACTCCGCGCCGCGCTCGACGGGGTGATCGAGGAGAGCGATAACCTGATCCGCGTCTTCAACGCGCTTCTGATGATCGCCCGCCTCGAAGCGGGGCACCAGAGCGAGGGCATGGCCGATTTCGATGCCGCCGAGGTAGCACGCGGGGTGGCGGATCTCTACGAACCCGTCGCCGAGGAGGCCGGAACCGAGCTAAAGCTGGAGGTCGAACCGGGGCTTCTCATTCACGGCAGTCGCGAGCTTCTCGGCCAGGCGGTGGCCAATCTGGTCGACAATGCGATCAAGTATGGGACGGAAGCCTCCAGTCCGCAGGCGCCCGTAACCGTCAAGGCGCGAAAGGAGGGTGACGCCGTGATCATCACTGTGGGGGATCGCGGGCCCGGCATCCCCGCAGACGACCGCAATCGCGTGCTCGGCCGCTTCGTCCGCCTCGAAGAGGCGCGCTCGCGCCCCGGGTTCGGGCTGGGGCTCAGCATCGCGGCGGCGATAGCGCGCTTGCATGGCGGGGCGCTCAGCCTCAACGACAACAAGCCGGGGCTCGAAGTGCAGCTCTCCCTTCCCCAGCGCCAGGCCGCGGTTCCGGTATGACCCAGGGAACTCGTCCGCTTGCGGAACTCGTCCGCCCGCCTGCCCATCACGCCCTGGCTGCGGGCGAGGCTCCATTTGCCGGCCTTGTGCGCTTCGCGAACCTCTACTCGCCCTACCTCCGCCAACTTGCTGCGGCGGAGCCGGTGCGGCTCGAGCGGCTGGCCGGGGAGGAACCGGCGGCCGCCAATGCCGCTATCGTGGCCGCCCAGCGCCGGATCGGCGCGTCTTTCGTTGCCGGAGATCTCTCCCGCGACGAAGCCATGCGGGATCTCCGGCGGAACAAGAGCGCCCACGCGCTGCTCGTCTCCCTGACGGATCTCGGTGGCGTCTGGACCGTCGAGCAGGTTACGGCGGCGCTGTCGGACTTCGCGGACGCGTCCGTCCAGAGCGCGGTCGACATCGCGCTCGCGGAGCTAGCCATGGCCGGAAAGGCACCCGGCTTCGCGCCGGAATCGGATCTGGTCGGTTCCGGGCTCACGCTCTTGGCGCTCGGGAAGCATGGTGCCGGGGAGCTCAACTTCTCGAGCGATATCGACCTCGTGGTCTTCTACGACCCACGATCGGACATGGCCTCCGCCTCGCCGGAGCCTCCGGCCAAGCTCTATACGCGCCTCGCGCAGAACGTCGCGAAGCTCCTGCAGGAGCGTACGGTCGACGGCTATGTGCACCGGGTGGATTACCGCCTCCGCCCCGACCCTGCCTCCACGCCGCCTGCCGTATCGCTGCCCGGCGCCTTCGTCTATTACGAGAGCGTCGGCCAGAACTGGGAACGGGCGGCCATGATCAAGGCTCGTCCCGTGGCAGGCAACATCTCGCTCGGCCAGGGCTTCCTGGCGGATCTCGCCCCGTTCATCTGGCGCAAGTACTTCGACTTCGCCTCCATCGCGGACATTCACGCGATGAAGCGGCAAATCCATGCGATCCGTGGTCATGACGAGATCGCCGTCGCCAGCCACGACATCAAGCTCGGCCGTGGCGGGATCCGCGAGGTGGAGTTCTTCGTCCAGACCCAGCAGCTCGTCTTCGGCGGGCGCCGGCCCAAACTCCGGGGACGCCGAACGCTCGACATGCTGAGCGCCCTTCACGAGGAGGGCTGGATCAGCGCGGAGGCGCGGGACGAGCTCTCCGATTCGTACAGGTTCCTGCGAACGGTCGAGCACCGCCTGCAGATGGTTGCCGACGAGCAGACGCAGCGGCTGCCGTCGCGGGACGACGAACTGTCGGCCTTCGCCCGCTTCTGCGGCTACGAGGACTTGCCTGCCTTTGCGGCCGACCTGACCACTCGGGCGCGGCGCGTCCAGCATCATTACGGACTTCTCTTCGAGGAAGGGCCGGAACTCGCCTCCGAACTCGGGGACCTCGTCTTCACCGGGGCGGCGGTCGATCCGGCGACCGTGGCCACCCTCAACCGGCTGGGATTCCGGCAGGCCGAGGCTGCCGCCGAGACAGTCCGGGGCTGGCATTTCGGCCGGCGCGCCGCCGTGACCAGCCCGCGCGCCCGGGAGGTGCTGACCGAGCTCACGCCGGCTCTGCTTGCCGCGCTCGGCGGCTCTGCCGATCCCGACGGCGCACTCGCCCGACTGGATCGCGCCTTCGCGCGCATGCCGGCTGCGGTCGAACTCCTCACCATCCTGCGCTCGCACGAAAAGCTGCGGCTCCTCTTCGCCGACCTCCTCGGAAGCGCGCCGCGCCTGGCCGAGACGGTCGCTGTGAGCCCGCATGTGCTCGACGCCATGCTGGATCCGAGCTTTTCCAGCCCGGCGCGGGACGAGGAGGCGGCCGAGGCTGAGATCCGCGCGCTGGTCGGCTCGCCATCCGCCACGGAGGAGTTCCTCGATCGGTTGCGGGACGCCTTCCGGCAGGTTCACTTCGCGACGGGAGCCCGTCTCCTGTCAGGGGTCATCTCCCCGGCCGAGGCGGGTGGCGCCTTCGCGGCGATCGCGCAGGGCATAGTCCGGACGGCACTCGACTGGGTATCCCGCGAGTTCGCGAAGGAGCATGGAACCGTCCCAGGAGGGCGGATCGTGGTGCTCGGGCTCGGGCGCCTCGGCGTTCGCGACCTGACCGCTGGCTCGGACCTCGACCTTGTCGTCCTTTATGATTTCGACGCGGCTCGTCGCAGCAGTGATGGCCGCCGGCCGCTCGACGCCGTCCTGTATTACACCCGCCTCACCCAGCGCCTGATCGCCGCCCTGACGGTGCCGACCCGGCGTGGCCGCCTCTATGAGGTGGACATGCGGCTGCGGCCATCAGGCACGAAGGGGCCGATCGCGTCGCAGTTCCACGGCTTCCTGTCCTACCAGCAGCGCGAGGCCGAGCTGTGGGAGCACATGGCTCTGACGCGCGCCCGCGTGGTCGCCGGGGATGCGAGCCTCGGCGAGGAGGCTTCATCTGCCATCCGGGCTGCCCTCGCGCAGGTCAGAGGTGGAGACGAGGTCTTCGCCAAGGTGATGGAGATGCGCGAGCTCGTCGCACGGGAGAAGGGCGAGGAAGATCCCTGGAACCTCAAGCATGCAGCCGGCGGCACGATGGATCTGGATTTCCTCGCGCAGGCTCTCGTTCTGAATTGGGCAGCGGAACATCCAGATCTAGTAGGGATCGGAACGCCGGATGTCCTCGCCGAGGCCGGTCGCCTCGGCATCCTCGAGCAGGACGCGACTGCGCGACTGCTCGAGGCCTGCCGGATTCTGGACGACGTTGTGCATTGGCAGCGGCTGACGATGTCGGATGCGACGGACGAGAGCGCTCCGCCGGCGACGCTCCGGCGTCTGGCGGCGCTCGTCGGGGCACCCGGTCCGGAGGAACTCGCGGCTCGGCTTGGCGAGATCCGGGCCGAGGTGCGGTCAACCTTCCTTCACGTGCTGGGGAAGGAAGACGCGCCGTGACGCTGCCTATTCGGCCGCTTCGAGGTAAGGCCGGGGCGAACGGGTCGGATCGCTGAGCGGGATGCTGACGAGCACGATCGTCCCGACGCCTTCCTGCGATCGGATGCGCAACCCGCCGCGATGCATCCCGGTCAGCGCCTTAGCGATCGCAAGTCCCAGCCCCGAGCCCCTCTGCGCCCGGTTGAACTCCGACCCCACCTGCTCAAACGGTCGGCCAATGCGCGGCATGAACTCGCGCGGGATGCCGGCCCCATTGTCCTCGATGAAGAAGTTCATCGCTTCACCGGCGCGCGCAACCCGGAGACGAACCACTCCGGACCCCTCCGGGGTGAACTTGATCGCGTTGTCGAGGATCTGCGTGAGGATCTGGTGCAGGGCCCGCTCGTCGGCCTGGACGTAGCCCCCGGCCTGAACGGAGCAGACCAGCGAGACGCCTTTTGCTCGGGCGCACTCTGCGACGGTGGCCATGGCGTCGTTGACGACCTCGGCCACGTCGATGGGCGCCGTGGTGAGCGTCACGTGACCGGCTTCGATCCGCGAGATCTGAAGGATGTCGTTGATGACGGCGAGCAGGTCGAGGCCGCTGCCGCGGATGTGGCTGGCGTAGTCGCGATAGCGTTCATTGCCGAGCGGGCCGAACATCTCGCGCTGCATCACCTCGGCGAACCCTATGACGGCGTTCAGTGGCGTGCGCAGCTCGTGGCTCACCTTGGCCAGGAAGTCGCTCTTCGCGCGGCTGGCGCTCTCCGCCTGGCCCTTCTGCTCGTGATAGCGCTCGGCTAGGTCGGCAAGCTGCTGGGCCTGGATCTGGAGCGTGTGGCGCGAGCGCTTGAGGTCACTGACGGTGCCGAGCAGGCGACGCTCGGATTCCAGAAGCTTCTCCTCATGACGCTTCAGGGCGGTGATGTCCGTTCCAACCGAAACGTATCCGCCATCCTTGGTCCGGCGCTCGTTGATCTGCAGCCACCGTCCATCCGAGAGCTGGACCTCCAGCGTGCGGGAGCCGCGACCGTCCGTCTGCTCGTGCGTCACGTGCGAGGTGACGCGAGGTGGGCGTCCCGCCGCGATGATCTCTGCATAGGTCGCCCCGGGCACGACCGCCTCCGGCGATAGGTCGTGGAAGTTCCGGAACTTCGAGTTGCAGAGAACCAGGCGATTGTCCGCATCCCAGAGGACGAAGGCCTCGGAGATCGCCTCGACGGCATCGCGCAGCCGCATGTCGGCCGTCGCGCTGCGCTCGACGAAGCCCCGCTCGTCCGAGATGTCGACCGCGATCCCGACGAGGTGGCGCCCGCCTTCCTCTGGATCGATCACCACCTCGGCGCGGGCCCGCAGCCACATCCAACCGCCATCCGCCGTGCGCATGCGGAAATCGATCTCGAGATGCTTCACCTCCGACGAGGCGACGCGCTCGGCGAGATCAAACAGGTTTCCATCATCCGGATGGATCATCCCGTTCACCTCGCCGAAGGACAGGTATTCGTCCCGACGCTGGTATCCGAGAAGGCTGTAGAGCGAGCTGGACCAGTAGATCCGCCCGCGCGAGATGTCCCAGTCCCACAAGCCGCAGCGGCCGCGGGTCAGGGAGGTGTCCATCCGCCGTTCCATCCGGGCGCAGGCGCGGCGTGCGCTGCGAGCGCCCTTCGCATGGGCGACGCAGACACCGCCCAGGCCGGCGACGGCCAGGATCACCGCGATGGCGGCAGCCGAATAGGCCGGGCCGGGGCCTTGCAGAGCCTTGATCTCGGCAACGGGTTTCACGATCGCGACTTGGCCGCCGGGAAGGTTCCGGAGCGCCGCGAGCGCGTCCGTTCCGTCTCCCAGCCTCATGCGCATCGCGCCGGCTCGTTCGGCCAGGATCGCGAGCGGCTGCTCCTCCTCGATGACATCGTTGATGTGGGCCGGTGCAGCTTCCGCGGGCGGATGGGTGGCGACCACGCGGCCTGTCAGGTCGGCGAGGAGGAATAGCCCCGTCGATTGCGCGGCTGCCGGAAGCCGGCGGATCGCTCGCTCCAGGGAGGAGGTGCCAAGCAGCCCGGCTCCGCTGATGCGGGTCAGTTCGTCTGCCAGCACCGCGAGGGTCAGTTCCGCCTTCGCGAGTTCCTCCGACAAGGTGGCGTCCCGGCCCGTCTTCGAACCCAGGATCAGGCTTGGAGCGAACCACAGCAGGGCTGCTGCCACGAGTGCCGGGCCGACGTACTCGACCCTGAGGGCAGACGCGCAGAACCTCCGGAGAACGGGGGCAAGGACGAGCCCCGACTTGCTCGCAATCTCATGCAACCGTGTGGCAACGCCGGCGGCGTCCACGCCCATGCGAGCTCCCCTGCTCATCTTGCCCCAGTTCGGGAAGACGTGCCGCATCTTCTCGAATCGAGAACAATAGAATCGAGGAGAGCTGACTTGTCCAGGGTTCCGGTAAAGTCTCGTTAAGTTTTATAGGCTGTTGCGAGCGCGACTCACTTCGCCGAAATCATGAGTCGTGCCAAATGGTTACGCAGGCGCAAGCGAACGCTGCACGATGTCGAGGACGTCAGGCGAGAGCGCTGGGGCGGCTGCGATGTGCTCGAGAGCGGACCTAGCCTGCGCACGCCGCGCCGCGGTGACGGTACGCCAGGTACCGAAGCTCGTCAGGAGCCGCGCCGCGATCTGCGGATTGGTGCCGTTGAGCGCCAGCACCGTCTCGGCGAGGAGCGCATAGCCTGTGCCGTCCTCCCGATGGAACTGCGTCGGGTTCGCCATCGCAAAGCTGCCGATCAGCGAGCGCACCCGGTTCGGGTTCGAGTACGCGAAGGCGGGGTGGGTCATCAAGGCGCGAACCCGCCCGGGGGTGCCTTCCTCCGGGATCGCTGCCTGAAGGGCGAACCATTTGTCGAGGACCAGCGGCTCGGCCGCATAGGACTCGCCGAAGCGGGTCAGCGCCGCCTCGCGCGTCTGTCCGGGGATGAGCGACAGCGTCGCGAGTGCTGCGAGCCGATCGGTCATGTTCGTGGCCTGTTCGAGCTGTGCTGCGGCGAGGCGCTCGCCCTCGCCCGCGTCGCCCGCCGCGATAAGATCGAGCGCCGCATTGCCGAGGGCGCGTCGTCCGGCGCTTGCCGCGTCGGGCGAATAGGCGCCGCTGCCCCGCATGGCGGCCCGCAGATCGCGGAGGCGCGGCGCCAGGCTGCGGCCGAGCTCCGCCTTGACGCGCTGCCGGGCGGCGTGAACCGCGTCAGGGTCGACGTCGCGGCCGATCTCCTGCGCGATCTCCGTTTCGCCGGGCAAAGCCAGGATCATCGCCGCGAACGCCGGATCCTCCAGCCCCGAGCGATCGAGGAAGGTGCCAATCGCATCGGCGAGTTCGGCTGAGCTTCCATTGGCGGGCGCTTCGGCAAGGCTGGTGAGAAGGCGAAGCGCGACCGTCTGGGCCGACTGCCAGCGATTGAACGGGTCCCGGTCGTGGCGGAGCAGCGCAAGGAGATCGCTGTCCGGCAGATCGAGCTCGAGCCGGACGGGTGCCGAGAAGCCCCGGAGGAGGGACGGAACCGGTCGGGAATCGATCCCTTCGAAGGTGATGCTCTCGGCCTTCGTCTCGAGGACGAAGAGACCATCTTCCCGCACTTTGTTGCTCGACGCTTCGAGCAACTGGCCGGCCTCTCCGACAAGCCCGAGCAGGACGGGCACGACGAGAGGACTCTTCTCCGGCTGGCCCGGCGTCGGTGGGGTCTCCTGCCGGAACTCCATCCGGTAGGTTCGTGCCTCCGGATCATAGGCAGTCTGGACCGATACGGTCGGGGTGCCGGCCTGCTCGTACCAGCGTTGGAAATGCCGGAGATCGCGGCCGGAGACCTCCGCGAAGCATTCGAGGAAGTCCTCGACCGTTGCGGCCGTGCCGTCGCAGCGCTCGAAAAAGAGGTCCATGCCGCGCGCGAACTCGGCTTCACCGAGGAGGACCTTCAGCATGCGGACGATCTCGGCGCCCTTTTCGTAGACGGTCGCCGTGTAGAAGTTGTTGATCTCGCGGTAACGCGTCGGCCGGACGGGGTGGGCGAGGGGGCCCGCATCCTCGGTAAACTGGCGCGCCCTCAGCGTACGCACCTCCCCGATGCGATGCACCGCGCGCGAGCGCTCGTCGGACGAGAATTCCTGGTCGCGGAAGACCGTCAGTCCTTCCTTGAGACAGAGCTGGAACCAGTCGCGGCAGGTGATCCGGTTGCCGGTCCAGTTGTGGAAGTATTCGTGTGCGATGACGGCTTCGATATTGGCGTAGTCGGCATCCGTAGCGGTTTCGGGGCTCGCCAGGACATATTTGTCGTTGAAGATATTGAGGCCCTTGTTCTCCATCGCGCCCATGTTGAAATCGGACACGGCGACGACGTTGAAGACATCGAGGTCGTATTCGCGGCCGAAGACGCGCTCGTCCCAGCGCATCGAGCGCGCCAGCGCGTCGAGGGCGTAGTGGGAGCGCTCCTCCTTGCCCGGTTCGACATAGATCGCGATCTCGACCGCGCGGCCGCTCATCGTGCGGAAGGTCTTGCCTGTCCGGGCGAGGTTCCCTCCGACGACCGCAAAGAGATAGGCCGGCTTGGGATGCGGATCGTGCCACACGGCGAAGTGGCGCCCGGTGCCTTCCGCCTCGCCCTGCTCCCGCAGGTTGCCGTTGCCAAGCAGAACCGGCGCGTCGTCGCGGCTCGCCTCGATCCGAGTGGTGTACACGGAGAGCACGTCCGGCCTGTCCAGCAGGTAGGAGATGCGGCGGAAACCATCCGCCTCGCACTGGGTGCAATAAACCCCGTTCGAGCGATAGAGCCCCATCAGCTTCGTGTTGGCGCTCGGGTTCACCTCGGTGTCGATCGTCAGCCTGAACGGACGGCCGGGCGGACGAGCGATCGTCAGGCCCTGAGGGGTCGCCTCGTAAACGTCGGCGGAGGCGGGCTCATCGTCGATCCAGAGGCCGCGGAACATCAGCTCGTCCCCGTCGAGGACGAGCGGGGCCGCCGCGACGCCGAGGGGATTGGGCCGGATCTGCAGCACCGAGCGGATGCGCGTCGCAGCGGGATCGAGCTGGATGTCGAGTTCGACCGTGTCGATCAGGTAGTCGGTCGGACGGTAATCCTCGAGACGGGTGATGGTCTGCGTGTCCGTGCGCACGTCCGGGCCTAGGCTCTTGATGATCGGTGCGTTATCGCCGAGCCGGCGTTGCGCCGCAACGCGTGAGGCGCGTTTGGAGCGTTGCGGACAGGTGCCGAGCATCTACGATTTCGAGGTCCAGGACGGGGAAGGGCAGGGCGTGCCCCTCAGCCGCTACCGGGGACGAGTGCTTTTGATCGTGAACACGGCGAGCTTCTGCGCCTACACGCCGCAATATGGGGAGCTCGTGGAGCTGCATCGGAAGCTGGAGCCGCTCGGCTTCTCGGTGCTGGCCTTCCCCTGCAACCAATTCGGCTCCCAGGAGCCCGGCAATCAGGAGGAGATCCGGACCTTCTGCCGGGTCGCCTACGACGTGACCTTCCCGGTTTTCGCCAAGCTTGAGGTCAACGGCCCGAACGCTCACCCGCTCTACGCGTTTCTGAAATCGGCGAAGCGCGGCATCCTGGGCACGAGGAGTATCAAGTGGAACTTCACGAAGTTCCTCGTGGACCGGCAGGGTGACGTTACCGCACGCTTTGCGCCCCGTGCTCATCCGCGGGCACTCGAGCCCGCCATCCGCAAGCTTCTCGGCCCTGAGCCCACCGCCTGAAAGGACGAACCATGGAATATCTGCACACGATGGTCCGCGTGAAGGATCTCGATCAGTCGCTCGACTGGTACTGCAACAAGCTCGGCCTCGTGGAGGTCCGGCGCATGGAGAACGAGGCCGGCCGGTACACCCTCGTGTTTCTCGCCGCGCCGGGCGATGTCGAGCGGGCGAAGCGGGACCAGGCTCCGACCGTCGAGCTCACCTACAATTGGGACCCGGAGACCTACACCGGCGGTCGCAATTTCGGGCACCTCGCCTACAACGTGGATGACATCTACGAGACCTGCCAGAAGCTGATGGATGCCGGCGTGACCATCAACCGCCCGCCGCGCGACGGCCGCATGGCCTTCATCAAGTCGCCGGACGGCATCTCGATCGAGCTCCTGCACAAGGGCGGCTCGAAGGAGCCGGCCGAACCCTGGAAGTCGATGCCGAACACCGGAACCTGGTAACTCAACGGCGGGCTCCGGCCCTGCTTACCTGAGGGAGCGAAAGCGCCTCGGCCGGTCCGGCGCCCGCAAGCTTCTACCCGCGGCGGCCCCTCTTCCAGGCGCCGCCGCGGCTAGGCTCGCGCCCCGCACGGCGGGCCCTGACACCATTCCCAAGCTCCTTCTCCGGCGATCCGCGACCCGAAGCCCATCCGGCCGCGATTGTTTGTTCCTGGAGACGAACCCCTTCGGCTTCCGGGCGTTCAGTTCCCTGGACAAGAGGAGGACGTATGAGCGACGAGAACATCACGGTGGGCAGCTCCAACGTGGAACTCGGTGAGCGATTTTCGCAGGCCGCGCAGGACGAGATCAGGCGCATCGCCAAGAAACACCTCGGCAACCTGACCACTGCCTCCGTGCACGTTGCCCATGAGGGCCGGTTCTATCGCTGCTCCGTGAACATGCAGATGGGCGGCTTCAACATGATGACCGGCGAAGCCAAGGGAAAGGACGTCCCCCTCGCTTTCCGCACCGCCCTCGGGAAGGTCGCAAAGCAGCTTCGGCGCGCCAAGCGGCTCGTCAGGGAGAGCCGGGTGCACCGTCCGGAGCGCATCCTTAGCGCCTGAGCCAGTCCGGTCTCGGCTGCCCTGGCTCCGGATCTGCCGGGGCGGCCGCTTCGACCGCCTCGCTTCGTGACGAAGGCGCCGAGGCCGTTAAGGCGAGGAACAGCAATCCGACGTGCTGCGCATTCAGCATGCCGCCCGACCTCGCTGCCGCGAGCGCCTCCTCGCGCGAGAGAAGAACCACCTCCGTCTCCTCGGCCTCATCGATCTGGCGAGGGCCGGCCGTCGCACCTTCCACGCGGATCAGATGCAGGCCGTTGCTGAAATTGGCGGGGTTCGGGGCCAGGGTCAGGAGCTTTCGAGCCGTGCCCCCCGCGTAGCCGGTCTCCTCCTGCAACTCGCGCAGGCCGGCCGCGACGGGGTTCGTCTCGCCCGGGTTCATGATCCCGCCCGGAAGCTCGAGGGATACCTCGCCGCGACCGTGACGGTAGAGCCGGACAAGAACGACCCGATCCTCCTCGTCGGTCGCGACCACGTGGGCGAAATCCCGATATTCGAGGACATAGAACGGCGAGATCTCCGTCCCCCGCGGGGTGACGCAATCGTCAGCCCGCACGCGGATCCAACGATCCTCCAGCACGTACCGCGATCGTCGCACCTGCCACTTCATCGGGGTCTCCATCGAGGTCGCGGCAGCCCGGCAGGATCTCTCACCGGTCCCGCCAGTCTTGGTATGGCGACGGAAGGATCACTCTGACCGGCCGCTGCCTTGGATCGGTGGTCGGGGTGGCGGGCCGTACGGG
>JAFAEL010000251.1 GCA_023423995.1 Pseudomonadota bacterium
AGGGATCGAGGCGGCTCTGCAGGCCCACCCGCATGAGTTCGCGCGTGAGGTCGAACTGCTCGAGGACATGCCGCACGACCGCGACCACCCGGGCTCGCGCTTCGGCCTGATCCTCCGCGATTCGCCCGAACAGGAGATTGTCGAGCACGCTCGTCGCGGAGCAGACCCGGTCCGGATGCAGGAACTCGATTGAAGGCTGCAGGCTCTTGGGGATCTCACGCTGGAATGCCTGGCGCAGCCGAAGCAGATGGTCCTCCAGTTCCGGGCCGAGAAGGCCCAGTCGCTGCCGGCTCTCGGTGTATCGCATCGCCAGCCCGATCAGCCGGGCGGCGTCACGCGCAGACGCCGTGCTGCGCTGGGAGCCCGTTTGGCGCTCGAGGATGGCCTCGAAGTCCTCGCGCTCGGCAGGAGAGAGGAGCGAGAACCGGCCCACGATGGCGCTTCCGCTCGGGAGCCCCCAGAACATCTCCAGGTCGCTCCTGACGATGGCCGCACCGACTTCCGCCAAGGGTTTCGTCAGGCCCTCCCGATCGAGCAGGCTGCGCATGAAGGGGTGGCTTGCGAGATTCTCCTCGCGGAACGTGTCTCCGAGCGAGACCCCGAACAGGATGTTCTCGCCGATCGTCGCGTGGGGATTGTAACGGGCGGGGTCGAAGGGCTGGACGAGATGAGCGATCCCGGACCTCTCCAGTTCCTGGCGGATCCCAGCCCGCGCCGACACGATAGCCGCCGCGAGACCCGGCTCGCGTCGCGCGTCGATCATTCCGGCAAGCCCGCGGCGATAAACGAAGCCCCGCAGGCCCGCCACCTCCACCGCCCAGAGAAGGCGATCCTCGATGTCCGCCGCCTCCGGGTCGTGACAGCCGTAGAGGATGTTGGCACGCAGGCTGTTTGGCAGGAGGAGGGGTTCGCCTCCCGAAAACGCCAGCCGCCGAGCGCGATCGGACGGCTCCGCATCTTCGATGCTGACGCCGGAGAACGTGACCTGCCCGGCCCGCGGGCTGATCTGGCCGCCGAGCAGGCTCGCGAAGGTTCGCGCGCCGGAATCCGGATCGCCAATGAGCGCCACACGCGACGGCAGAGACAGGCTGAGGTCGAGGCCCATGAGCCTGCCGCCACGAAGCGTCCCCTCGACAGTGACGTCTTCCGCCGAGATCACGCCCGAGGCAGGAAGAGGAGCAGGGGCTTGCCGAACGCGGCGCCGCGCATTGAACGAGCCCAGTTGGCGGGCGATCTCGGCAAAGAGCTTCAGAAGCTGGTCGCGCTCCCCTTGCCATTGCAGGAGGCCCTGGAGGGCCACGATGGCGAAGGCCGCCGCAGCCGCCGCGGAGAGGACTTTGCCCGGTGAAAGTGCACCAGCCGCTCCGAGCCACGCGCCGAGACCAAGAACGCCGGCGATGGTGGCTACCCCCAATGCAACCGTCACGCCGAGGAGCAGGATCGCATGCCGGCGAGCCCTGTCGCCGAGTGCCCGCATGGGCTCCATCTCGGTTGCGATCCGCCGCTGCTCCGTAGTGGCGGTGCCGTGTGCCGCAAGCGCCGAGAGGTTCTCGGCGAGTGTCGAGAGGGCACGGCGGAGCGCAGCATCGGATGATCTGTCGGCCGCGTTGACCTGCCGGATCCAGGAGCTCCAGGCGCGGCTCGCCCAGCCGAACACTGCAATGCCCGTCACGGCGGTTGCGGCGAGCCGCCAATCGAGGAGTGCAAGATAGGAGAGTGCCGCGAACAGCAGGGCGCCACACAGCGAGGGCACGCCGATAGCGCGGCCAAGGACGGATTGCTGTTCGGCCAGTGCGCTTCCGGCGAGGGCAGCCGCATTCCGAACGGTATCCGCGGCCCCTGGTGGCGCTGTCGCAATGCCGTCCAGGAGCCGAAGCTCGAGCCCGCGGAGCGCGCGGCGACCCACTTCGGCGCGGATCAGGCTGGAGCCTGCGAGAAAGGCGCCGACGGCGAGCGCTGCGACCAGCAGCACGCCCGCCAGCGCCTGGATGAGCGGCCCTCTCTCCAGGAGGAGGCCGCCAAACAGCACCACCGGCGCCTCGGCGAGGCGGGACGGGAGCGAGATCGCGAGCCGCATGAAATGCATCGCCGGCCGGCTTTCGAAGCCCCGGCCGAGCGCAGCATCGTCGATGGCGACGCGCAGCAGCTCGAGCACGATCCACAGACTCGGGATTGCGACGACGGCGATGGCCAGAAGTGAAATATTGAGACCCGGCGCGGACCGCCAGACGAAACGAACCGGATCGCGCTCCATACCGCGCCCTGACCTCGACTTCCTGTCAGGTTAGACAGGGTGCGCTCCCACGGCAACGGGCGAACCGCCCGAAAACTCGTCTCCGGGCGTGACACTCGCGCCGACCGGATACAGGATGCCATAAACGAATCGTGAACAGACCAGAACGCGCCATGGCCGTTGCGCTACATAGCCATACCCTCACAGTTCCGAGCGACGGGCGGCAATCATCCGCCGCACTCGCCATCTGCACCGGTGCGCGGCGGCTTCTGTCGGGGATGGGATATGCCTCGGTCACGGAACTCACGCTGGCCTCCGGCCGCCGAGCCGATATCGTCGGGATCGGCCAGGATGGCTGCGTCTGGATCCTGGAAGTGAAATCCTCGCTCGCGGATTTTCGCGCCGACGCGAAGTGGCCGGATTACCGGGAATTCTGCGACCGGCTTTTCTTCGCGGTCAGCGATCGCTTCCCGACCGAGGTGCTCCCGGAGGGAGCGGGACTGATCGTGGCGGACGGGTACGGAGCCGCTCTGATCAGAGAGGCGCCCGAGCACCGGATGGCAGCCGCCCGGCGGAAGGCGGTTCTGCTCCGCTTTGCGCACGCAGCCGCGAACCGCCACCACGGGCTCGTAGATCCAGCCGGCGCGACCGGCTGGATGGACTGAGCTGCCGGCTTTCAGCGCGGGGCGCGCTTAGCCAGGATCCTCTGGAGCGTCCGGCGATGCATGTTGAGCCGACGGGCGGTCTCGGAAACATTCCGTCCGCACAGCTCGTACACGCGCTGGATGTGCTCCCAGCGGACACGATCGGCCGACATCGGGTTCTCGGGCGGGCTGGCGCGCTCGCCCGGCTCGGCCTTCAGGGCGGCATGGATCTCATCCGCGTCCGCAGGCTTGGCGAGATAGTCGAAGGCGCCGAGCTTCACGGCCGTCACGGCGGTCGCGATATTTCCATAACCCGTCAGGATGACCCCGCGCGCGTCGGGGCGGCGCTCCTTCAGGCGCGCGATCACGTCGAGACCGTTCCCGTCGGCCAGGCGCATGTCGATGACCGCGTAGGCAGGAGCCTTCTCCTCGATCAGGGCGACGCCCTCCGCGACGCTTTCCGCGACTCGCACCTCAAAGCCGCGAGCCTCCATGGCGCGGGCCAGCCGGGTCGAAAACGCGCGATCGTCATCGACGAGAAGAAGGGAGTTTTCTGTGAGAGCCGACATAGGAGCGTTGCTCTCGTTCATGGCGATCTGTGGGTGAGCCACGTTACGATCCTCGATCGGGGCTTTTGGTTCCCTCTATATAGAAACGATCTCGACTTCTTTTAGGGGGGCAGCCGTCGATCCCGTTGTTGTGATTGCTGATTTCTCTTCGAAGCTCGTCCGGAGCCAGACAATGCGAGCGATGGCGCCTCGATCCGGGGGCGCAGCATTGGACAGCGTCAGCTGCCCTCCCGAGCGTTCGATCAGCGTCTTCGCGATGAAGAGCCCAAGGCCCAAGCCGGAGCCGCTTTCGGGATCCTGCGAACGCTCGCGGCCGCGAGTTGTGACATAAGGCTCGCCCAGCCTCAGCAGGATCTCCGGCGGGAAACCCGGCCCGTCGTCCCGGATCTCGACGGCCACCTCGTGCGGGGTCCAATGCGCCCGGATCTCGATACGGCTCTCCGCGAAGTCGGCGGCATTGTCGACGAGATTGCCCAGGCCATAGAGAAGCCCCGGCGAGCGCCGGCTGACGGGCTCGGGGCCTTCACCCGAACACACGACCTCGATGTCGACTCCGAGCGACCGTTCGGGGCTGACGACCTCCTCGATCAGATGGCGGAGCGTCATGCTTTCGAGGAACCCTCCCTCTTCGTCGCCGAGGGAAGTCAGCTTGGACAGGATCGACCGGCAGCGCTCGACCTGCTCACGGAGGAGGCTCGTGTCCTCCTTGAGGGCACTACCCTCGGGAGCCTGGAGATCGAGTTCCTTGGAGACGAGCGCGATGGTGGCTAGCGGCGTCCCGAGTTCGTGAGCGGCAGCGGCGGCCAGCCCGTCGAGCTGTGACAGGTGCTGCTCGCGGGCGAGGACAAGTTCGGTGGCGGCGAGGGCAGCCGAGAGCTGGCGCGCCTCTTCGGCGATCCGATAGGCAAAAGCGCCGGTAAACGCGATGGCGAGGAGGATCGCGCTCCAGACGCCGACCACATACAGACGGGGTAGCTCAAAGCCGTCGGCGGGGTTCCAGGGCAACTTGTAGTGATAGAAGAGGAGCAGGGTCGCGCAGGCCGCCGCCAGGAGGCCGAGTCCGACTGTGCGGGCGGGCGGGAGCGCGGCCGCGGAGATGAGAACCGGCGCGAGGAACAGGATTGCGAAGGGGTTCTGAAGACCGCCGGTGAGGTAGAGCAGCGCCGCCAATTGCAAAATGTCGAAGGCGAGGAGGAACGTCGCGAGGTCCTCGCCCAGCCGATGGCTGGCCGGCCATTTCAGGCCCAGCCAGAGGTTCACGAGAGCCGCCAGGGCAATCACGGCCAGGCAGAGCGCAAAGGGCAGTTTGTACCCCAGCTCGAAATGGACGAAGGCGACCGCCGCCGACTGGCCCGCGACCGCGAGCCAGCGCAGCCGCACAAGCGTGTCGAGCTTAAGCCGGCGAGCATCCCGGCCGATGGCGCCTGTCGCAGGATGCTCCGGCGGGTTTGTGATCAGGCTCGGCACAACCAAATTCCTCGCCGTTCAGCGAGAGCTAGAACCAAAGAGTGAGGCTGCAGGACAACATGGGCACTGAAACCCGCGCCCACCAGCCTGCGCCGCTAGCGTTATGCCCAATGATCGTGGTGAGTTCACCTTGAAGAAAGGGAGCGCCGCGTAGGATCTAAGGAACCGCAATTGTGACTTTGGGTTGACGCTCGGCCCGCTTCAGGCAGCCGGCCCGGGTTCAGGAGTGTCGATGGACCTCGCCTATTACTGGTTCGATGCCGCCCATGCCATCCTGGCTCCAGCCAGGGCTGCCTCCGACCTCGCGCGTCTCGCCCTGAACAATCCCGCCAATCCGCTGACCTATACGCCCGTTGGCCGCACGGTCGCGGCGGCCTGCGAGATGTTCGAGCGCACGACGCGCCGCTACGCAAAGCCGGATTTCGGGCTGGGTTCGACCCTCGTGGGCGGCGAACGTGTGCCTGTCTCTGAGGAGGTGATCTGGTCGCGGCCATTCTGCCGCGTGATCGCGTTCCGGCGCGGCCCGACGGCAAAACGGGTCCGCCAGCCGAAGCTCCTGATCATCGCCCCGATGTCCGGCCACTACGCTACGCTGCTCCGCGGCACGGTCGAGGCATTCCTGCCGACGCACGAGGTCATGATCACCGATTGGACCGACGCCAGCATGGTGCCTGTCGCGGAGGGCGGCTTCGACCTCGACGAGTACATCGACTACGTGATGGATATGTGCCGGGACCTGGGTCCGGACCTCCATCTGATGGCCGTCTGCCAGCCATCCGTGCCGGCGATCGCCGCGGTCGCCCGCCTGGAGGCAGAGGACGAGCCGGCGATACCGCGCTCCCTCACCGTCATGGGTGGGCCAATCGACACCCGCCGCTCTCCCACGGCCGTGAACCAGCTTGCCGAGAAGCGGGGCGTCGAGTGGTTCCGGCGCCACTGCATCCACACGGTCCCGTTCGGCTATCCGGGTTTCGGC
The DNA here is from genome assembly GCA_023423995.1 of Pseudomonadota bacterium. Taxonomy (GTDB): domain Bacteria; phylum Pseudomonadota; class Alphaproteobacteria; order Rhizobiales; family Beijerinckiaceae; genus Enterovirga. The sequence goes on from JAFAEL010000251.1 coordinate 5,890, forward strand.
CGGCAGGTCTATCCGGGGTTTCTCCAGCTCTCGGGGTTCATGGCCATGAACCTCGATCGCCACATCACGGCGCATCGGGATATGTTCAACCATCTCGTGCACGGAGACGGGGACGCCGCGGAGAAGCACCGCGACTTCTATGATGAGTACCTCGCCGTGATGGACCTCACGGCGGAGTTCTACCTCCAGACCGTCGCAAAGGTGTTCGTGGACCACGAGCTTCCGAAGGGTGAACTGCTCCACCGCGGCGATCCGGTCGACCTCCTTGCGATCCGCCGCTGCGCCATCATGGCCGTCGAGGGCGAGAAGGACGACATTTCCGGCGTCGGCCAGACCCAGGCAGCGCTTGAGCTCACTCCCAACCTGTCAGCCGACAGGAAAGTGTACTACCTCCAGAAAGGTGTGGGGCATTACGGCGTCTTCAACGGATCCCGGTTCCGGTCCGAGATCGCCCCGCGGATTTGCGATTTCATCGCGACGCATGAGCGGCGCCCGGCCGTCGTGAAGGCGCCCCGCGCGCGCCGGGCCGCTCTCGTTCCTGTGGCTTAACGAGGGCTGCGCGTCCCGGCGGAGCTGACAAATCGCTGCCGAGCAGGCAGGCAGGGGCATGCCGCTTCTGTTCCGCCGCACCCGGACGGCCGAGCCTTCCGCAATCGACGTGGACCATGCAGGCCAGCGCTTCGAAGTGGCGCTGCGTCGCCGGCCAGGCCTTCGCCGGCTCACGTTGCGCGTGTCGAGTGCCACGGGCCAGGTCGTGCTGACGGTTCCCGAGCATGTCACCTTTGCGTCGGCCCGTTCCTTCGCGGAGGCGCATGGCGGCTGGATCGCGGCACGGATCGCCCGCGTGCCCGAACGGGTCGGGTTCGTACCCGGATCCGAGGTGCCCGTCCGGGGCATCCCCCATCGCATCGAGCATAGGCCGGGCATGCGCGCGCTCGTGAAGGCCGAGGTCGACGCGGAGCTCGGGCCTGTCCTCCTCGTCTCCGGCTTCAGCGACGCGATACCGGGCCGCGTCAGGCGCTACCTGACCAGCGAGGCTGGCAAGGACCTGCGCGAGGCGGTCGCAAAGCACACCGGCGCGCTCGGCATCCCGGCGCGGCGGATCGCGATCCGGGACACGAAGAGCCGATGGGGCTCGTGCTCCTCGACCGGCACCCTGAGCTTCTCCTGGCGGCTCATCATGGCGCCTTCGTTCGTGCTCGACTATCTCGCTGCGCACGAGGTGGCGCACCTGAAGGAGCTGAACCACTCGAACCGGTTCTGGACGCTGCTCAAGACCCTCTGCCCGCAAACGGACGAGGCCGAGCGTTGGTTGAAGCGGCATGGGGCGGAGTTGCACCGCTACGGCTAGCTACTCCGCCGCCAAACGGGGCCGCTCCGCCTTCCCGAGTTCCCGGATCCGGCGCATGTCGTCCACGAAGCTCGCATAGGCGCTCCGCTTCGCATCCTCGTCCGGCAGTCGCAGCAGGTACGATGGGTGCACGGTGATGTAGCCCTGGAAATCCTCGAGCAGCTTCGCCGGGCCCCGGGCGCGCGTGATCGGAACCTGCTTGCCGGTCAGCGCGAGCACCGCCGTCCCGCCGAGCGCCACCACGAGCTTCGGCTCGATCAGCTCCAGCTCGCGCATCAGCCACCAGCGATAATGACTGACCTCGCCGGCCGTGGGTTTCGCATGGATACGGCGCTTGCCGCGCTGCTCGAACTTGAAATGCTTCACGGCATTCGTGAGGTAGACGTCCTTGCGCTCGATGCCCGCCTCGCCCAGCGCGCGGTCGAGCAGCCGCCCGGCCGGACCGACGAAGGGCCGGCCCTGGATGTCCTCTTCGTCTCCGGGCTGCTCGCCGACAAAGACGATGCCGGCATGCTCCGGTCCCTCGCCGACGACCGCCTGGGTCGCGCCCGGCACGAGCGGGCCGGACGCCTTGATAATGGCATTGAGCTCCGCGAGGTTGGCAGGCGCCTGATCCATCATGGCGGCGAGCGCACCTTCCGGCATGCGTTTGGTCGGCACCGTCGGCTCCTCCTCCAGCATCCGCTCAACGCGCGAGGAGGCGGATCGGATGAGGCTCGGGATCGCCTGGGCCTCCGGCATGTTGCGCCAGTACTTCTTCGCCATGTGCTGCTGCATCAGCTTCGGATTGGCGCGGGCCGGGTTGAAGGTGGATTCGTAGTAGCCGGTCCAGCCCGCCTCGAACTTATCGTCTGCCGGCACATCGGCCCGGGTGCCCGGCGGTCCGAAGCGGAGCTTGTGCCCGTCCCAAACGGCCGTCCCGATCGGCGTGACGATGCTCCAACGCATCGCCCGGAAGCGCTCGGCGAAGAACGGCGTCGCCGCCTCGAGGATGAAGTGGTCGGGCTCGAACCAGGCGGCGTAGTGCTCGGGCTCGCCGGGAGCCGTATCGAGCTGCCGGAACCGGACATAGGCGTGCATCTTATGGATGTCGCGCCGGACCGATTTCCGCATCAGCTCGAGGCGATGCACGACCGGGTCGCTCCCGATCTCCAGCAATCCGCGCTGGCCATGGGCAACGCGCCAGATCACATCGTACAGAAGGGCGTAGCGCTCCGGATCGCTGTGCGGCACGACCTCCTCGACCAGCTCGGCGACTGCGCGCGGCAGGCGAAGTGGCGGTGCATCCGGTCCAGGCTCCGCGACCGGCTCGGCCCCAAACAGGTCTGGCTCGGCCGTGCTCCAGGCGACCGCGCCCGGTGCGACGTCCCCGGCGACCAGCGACCGGGCGGCCCGGCGAAACCCGTCGAGATCGGCGCCGGGCCTGAGGGCAACCTCGCGCATCAGAACAAGGCCAGCTGCTCGGCCGCGGGCTGAACGAGCCGGGCGCGGAGGTCGGCTTGGTCCGTCGTGCCGGCAGGATGGTGGTCGGCCGCGATCAGGAAGGGCAGGCTCCGCTTCAGGGCGCCCGAGAGCCGCTTCAGATCATCCAGCCGAAGGGTCGTGTGCCGGCGTGCCTTGACGATCTTGTCCACCGCGCGCGCCCCGAGGCCCGGCACTCGCAGCAGCATCTCGCGATCCGCCTTGTTCACGTCGACCGGAAAGCGCTCCCTATTCTTCAGCGCCCAGGCGAGCTTCGGGTCGACCTCGAGGTCGAGCATGCCCCCTTCGGTCGCGGAGGCGATCTCCTCGACCTCGAACTCGTAGTGCCGCAGGAGCCAGTCGGCTTGGTACAGCCGGTTCTCGCGCTGCAGAGGAGGTGCCTTGGCCGGCAGCTTCGACGTCGTGTCCGGGATGGGGCTGAAGGCCGAGAAATAGACTCGGCGCAACGCGTAGTGATCGTAAAGGTTTGCGGTCGTGCGCAGCACGTCCGCGTCGCTGGCTGCATCGGCCCCGACAATGAGCTGGGTCGATTGCCCGGCCGGCGAGAAGGAACGCTTTTCGGCCTTCGCTTCGTCGATGCGCTCGCGCATCTGGCCCATTGCGGCCTTGATGGTCCCGGCCTGCTTCTCGGGCGCGAAGCTCTTCAGGCCCTCGTCGGTCGGCAGCTCGAGATTGACCGAGAGCCTGTCCGCCCAAAGGCCGGCCTGCTCGATCAGCCAGGGGCTCGCCTCGGGAATCGTCTTGAGATGAATGTAGCCCCGATAGCCGTGCTGCTGCCGCAACGTCTTCGCGACCAGCACCAGCTGCTCCATCGTGTAGTCCGGCGAGCGGATGATGCCGGAGGAGAGGAACAGTCCCTCGATGTAGTTGCGCTTGTAGAAGGCGATCGTGATGTCCACGACCTCCTGCACGGAAAAGCGCGCCCGCTCCACGTTCGAGGAACGGCGGTTGATGCAATAGGCGCAGTCGAACAGGCAGTAGTTCGTCAGCAGGATCTTCAGCAGAGACACGCAGCGCCCGTCGGGCGTGTAGGAGTGGCAGATCCCGATCTTGTTGGTGGACCCGATTCCATCTCGCCCGGCCGAGCGCTTCGGCGCGCCCGAGGAGGCGCAGGAAGCGTCGTATTTCGCCGCATCGGCCAGGATGCGAAGTTTCCTCGTGAGCCGCTCGTCCATCGTACGTTCGCTTAATGTTCTCTCACTTAAGCGGGCCATCCAGGGGGAGCAAGCGTAGCGGGAGCCGTGATCAAGCGCTTGTGATGGAGGGGCGCCGGTGCTGGCCGACGCCCCTAGGGCTCAGGTCGCGAGCGGCTTCAGCCCCCGCTCGATCTCCGCCCGCCGTCCTTCCAGGAAGGGCGGCAGGGCAAGCTTCTCGCCGAGCTTGTCCATCGGCTCGTCGGCCGCGAAGCCCGGCCCGTCCGTCGCGATCTCGAACAAGATGCCGTTCGGCTCGCGGAAATAGAGCGAGCGGAAGTAGAAGCGGTCGACGGGCCCGCTGGAAGGTACCCGCTTCTGGCGGAGTTGGTCGGCCCAGGCCTCGTAATCCGCGTCAGGAATGCGGAAGGCCACGTGGTGAACGCCGCCCGCGCCCTGGCTCGCGGCCGGCGCGTTCGGGTCGATCACGACGTGCAGCTCGGCCGCCGGCCCGCCCTCGCCCATCTCATAGGCGATGACCGTCCTGTCCCCGATCCGGTACTCGCGGACCGGCCGCATCCCCATGAGCTGCTGCAGGACGACATCCGTGCGGTTGATATCGGGCACGCTGATCGTGATCGGCCCAAGGCCGCGGATCTGGTCCTCGGCCGGCACCGGGCTCTTCGCCCAGACATGGCCTTCGCCGCGGCCACCATCGTCGACGAGGCTGAGGCGCTGGCCCTCGGGATCCTCGAAGTCGAGCGTGAGGCGGCCGTCTCGCTCTGCGATGCCGTCGTGGCTGATTCCCGCCTGTCCGAGCCGCTCGGTCCACCGCATCAGCGCGGTCGCGCCGGATACGCGAAGGGCCGTCCTGACGATGCTGTTCGTCCCGCGCCGCTCGCGCGGGGCCGGCCAGTCGAAGAAGGTCAGGTCCGATCCGGGAGTCGCGAGGCCGTCGGCGTAGAAGAGGTGATAGGCGGAGACGTCGTCCTGGTTCACGGTCTTCTTCACGAGCCGCATGCCCAAGGTGCCCGTGTAGAAGGCGTGGTTGCCGGGCGCGTCTGCCGTGATGGCGGTGAGATGGTGAATGCCGGTGAGCTGCATGGGTTGGTCCCCGTGAGCCACGTCCTCCGGGACGAGCTCGATGGAGGGGACATGGCCACCGGGCGTCCGCCGCCGCAAGGCACCGCCTGCAAGGGCCGTCGTGCACTCCTGCAAGGACACACGGCAGGCTAGATCCTCGGCACCTCCATGCCCCGCTGAACGGCCGGACGTGCACCGACTTCGGCGAGCCAGCGGTCTGTTGCGGGGCTTGGCTCGAAATCTGGCCCGGCATGCTCGCGCAGCTTGGCGTGCAGAGCCTTGGTCCAGGTGTAGGTTGAGATATCCGCGATGCTGTACTCGCCGGCCAGGTACGGCTCTTCCGAGAGCCGCCTATCGAGCACGCCGAAGAGCCTGATTGCTTCCTTCGTGAAACGATCGATCGCAGCGGGGACCTTCTCCTCGGCTCGAAGCGCGAAATAGCTCCACTGCCCGAGCATGGGGGCGAGCCCCGCGACGGACCAGACCAGCCATTCGAGCGTCCGGTCCCGGCGCGGCCCGCCCATGGGCAGGAGCTTGCCCGAGCCTTCAGCCAAGTGGATCAGGATGGCGGCCGTCTCGAACACGACCCGCGGCGGGCCTGCCCCGCGGGCATCCAGGATCGCCGGGATCTTGTTGTTGGGTGAGATCTTGAGGAATGCCGGTTCGAACTGTTCGCCCTTGCCGAGGTCGACCGGCTTCACCTCGTATTCGAGGCCGAGCTCCTCGAGCATGATCGACGCCTTGCGTCCATTCGGCGTCGTCCAGGTATAGAGGGTGATCACGTCACCGCTCCGCGTTGGCTGTCCGGCCCTTTTCTACACCGCCCTGAACAGAAGTCTCAGTCTCGCCGGACGCGTCCGGCTTCGTGCGGGCCTTGGGCATGAGAGGCGGCGCGTCTGTTCTCTTTCCAGCATCCCGCATCGTACCCTGGCCCTGCCCGGGCTGGTTGTTCGCGGTGTTGCTGGTCACGCCCATGGCAGCGCACTCCTCAGCCAGTGCCGGGATCGACGTCTCCGCCTTGCGGCGAGCCGCTCGGAAGCGCGCCCGAGCCGGGGGTCGATTCATCACGCCGGTTTTCGGGGCTCGGGCTGGAAGAACCGGGATCCCGCCTTTCCGAATGAGAGCCGCTCCCGCCCGTATCCGGAACGGAGCGGGAGCCCGCGGCGGGTTTTGCGGAGGCGGACTTCGCCGAGGGACGTGCCGCACCGGCCGCGGCTGCGTCCTCGTGATTGCCGTAGCCGGCATTCGCCATCTCGCTCTCCCTGAAACTGACGTGGGTCAACGCCAGGGAGGCGAGATCGTTGCGCTCGGATCAGCGCGCGGCGATCACCGCGATCTCGACCTTGAACTGAGGCGCGGCGAGCTGTGCCTGGACGGTGGCGCGAGCCGGCGAGCAGCCTTCCGCGACCCAGCCGTCCCACACGGAATTCATCTCGGCGAAGGTCGCCATGTCGGTCAGCCAGATATTGGCCGAGAGGAGCTTCGTCTTGTCCGTGCCGGCCTTCGCCAGAAGCGCATCGATGATGCCGAGGATCTCGCGCGTCTGATCTGTGACGCTGCCGCCCGCAGCCTTATCCGCCACCTGGCCCGCAAGATACACGGTGTCACCGTGCACCACCGCCTTGCTCATGCGGGGCCCGCATTCGATCCGCTCGATGCTCATTCAATCCTTCCTCGGCCGCGAAGGGCGGCGATGCCGTCCTAGCCGTTGCACGCGAAAGAGTCAGGAGGCCGCTCGGCTACCACATCGTTGCCTTCAGGCGGCTCGGATAGGCCTGATCAATCACCTCCGCATCCATGCGGCCTGCCGTGCAGGCCTTCAGGATGCGGCCGGGGCTCGGGAGCGAGTTGCGCTCGACATGCCGGGACGGGTCCCAGAGCTGGGACCGCATGATTGCTTTCGCGCACTGGAAGTAGACCCTGTCGATCTCCACCACGAGCACCGAACGAGGCGCCTGGCCCTCGACCACGAAACTCGCCAGCAGCTCAGGATCCACGGAGATCCTCGCCCGCCCGTTGACCCGGATCGTTTCCCCGCAGCCGGGAATGAGAAACAGGAGCCCGACCCGCGGATCGTGGAGAATGTTGCCCAGGGTATCGACCCGATTGTTCCCGCGCCGGTCGGGGATCATGAGCGTGCGGTCGTCGACGATGCGTACGAAGCCCGGCGCGTCACCACGCGGCGTGCAGTCGAGCCCGTCTGGACCTGCGCTCGCGATCGTCAGAAAGGGCGAGGCCTCGATGAACACCCGGTATTCGGGGATCAGCCGGTCGAGTTCCTTGTAGACCGCATTCTCGCTTGGCTCGCCGTAGAGGCCGTGCAGTGTTTCGGGCGAGGTGATTTCGGTCGGTGCGGCCATCTTCGAAGCTTGGGCAAGAACCCCGCTGCGGTCAATTTTTTCCAAGCTTGACCGTCGGCGTGCAACTCCGCCGCATCCGGGGCGTTGCACGGGCGTCTCAGCAGCCGGAGCGCGCCACGATGGGTATCATTTGGACGATCATTCTGGGTTTCATCATCGGCGTCGTTGCCAAGTTCCTGATGCCAGGTCGCAACGAGCCTCAAGGCTTCATACTGACGACCATCCTCGGCATCGTCGGCATGTTCGTCGGAACTTGGCTTGGTCAGCTCGTCGGCTGGTACGGCCCGAATGACGGAGCCCGGTTCATTGGCGGCGTCGTCGGCGCGATCGTCGTGCTGTTCATCTACGGGCTGATCGCCGGGCGGTCCGCGTCCCGCCCGATGGTATGACATCGGCGCTGTCGGTGTAGGGCCGACATAGCGCCCGAGAATGAAGCCGCCCGGCATCCCGGGCGGCTTTTTTTATGCCTCGGGGTAATCGCCCGAGATCGCGGCCTTTGCCGGGCAGTGACCGGTCGCGCCGCGGATTGCGAGCGCCACGCCCGCAACGAGGGCGACAAGGCTCAGCAGCTTGTTCGGGCGCGGCTTCGCGGCGACGGCTGCGAGCGCCAATCCGCCGACCACCGACACGCTCCGCTCGGTGAAGGACAGGTTCTGCTCGCCCGAGAACAGGTGCTGGGCTTCCTCGATCACGGCATTCGGCATGGCTTTGAGCTCCTCGCGCCGCAGCATGCGGCGGTGATGGAGCGTGAACCGGCCAGACCGGGTCCCGTTCCCGTACGGTTGCCGGGGCAGGGCGCTGCCGGAGTGCAGCACCGCCGAACCTCGCAGAGACCGGGTCGCCGTCGCCGTGCAATCAGGGCAAGATGCGCTCCGGGCAGAGGGAGCACGGGTGCGGATGATCAGGGTCGGAATTGGCGGCTGGACCTTCGCTCCCTGGTGCGGGACCTTCTACCCCAAGGGCCTGCCGCATGCCCGTGAGCTGGAGCATGCGAGCCGGCACGTCACCGCCATCGAGATCAACGGCACCTTCTACCGCACCCAATCGCCCGAGAGCTTTCGCAAGTGGGCGGCCGAGACGCCGGAGAACTTCGTCTTCTCGGTGAAGGGCCACCGCTTCGTCACTAACCGCAAGAAGCTCGCCGAGGCGGGCGACGCGGTGGAGACCTTCATCGGCTCCGGCGTGCTGGAACTCGGCGACAAGCTCGGCCCGCTGCTCTGGCAGTTGGCCCCGACCAAGAAGTTCGAGCCGGAGGATATCGACGCCTTCCTCCGGCTCCTGCCGAAGGAGCGCGGCGGCCGCCCGCTTCGGCATGCGCTCGAGGTCAGGCACGAGACATTCCTGACGCCCGACCTCGTCGAGATCCTGCGGCGGCACGGGGTGCCGGTCGTCTTTGCCGAGTCGGACGACTACCCGGCGATCGCCGACCCGGTCGGCGACTTCGTCTATGCGCGCCTCCAGCGCTGCCGGGAGGCGGAGCCGGACGGGTATTCCCCGGCCGAGCTCGATCTCTGGGCCGGGCGGGCCAAGGCCTGGGAGCGGGGCGAGGCGCCCGAGGGGCTGCCCTCGCTGTCGAATACGGCTCCGGAGACGACGAAGCGGGACGTCTTCGTGTTCTTCATCGCGGGCGACAAGGTCCGCGCCCCGATGGCCGCGCAGGCGCTGCTGAAGCGGCTCCAGCCGCCTGCTTGACACCGCCGGCGCCCGGGCGGAGGCTCCGGCCCGCGCATCCCGGAATGCGGATGCGGCGACGGGCAGGCCGGCCTGTCGGCAGGCCGGGAGCGGGGCGGACCCGCATCGCCTCGCTCATCTCCACCCTGCCCGGAACCGGGAGGAGGAGAGCCATGTCGACTTACATCGTGCTGGCGAACTGGACCGACCAGGGCCTTCGTTCCGTGAAGGATTCCCCGAAGCGCCTCGATGCGGCCCGCAAGGCGGCGGAAGCGCTCGGCGGCGGCATCAAGGGATTCTACCTCACCATGGGCGATTACGACATGGTGCTCCTGGCGGAAGCGCCGGACGATGCCACCTTCGCGCGGTTCACGCTGGAGCTCGCCATGATGGGCAATATCCGCACCCGCACCCTGAAGGCGTTCCCGGAGGCGGCCTACCGGGAGATCATCGCGTCCTTCTCGTGACCTCGAACCGGCCCGCCGCCCGCACCGGCGAAAGCCGGTGCCCCGCGTGGGATTGTGGATCCCGGCTTGCGCCGGGATGAGCGGGCGAGCCTGTCAGTGTCGGAGGCCGGGCGCCTCCTGGCCGGTGCGGGCGACGTATTCGGTGTAGCCGCCGCCATAGAGGTGCGGGCCCTCGTCGGTCAGCTCCAGCACGCGGTTCGACAGCGCGGCGAGGAAGTGCCGGTCGTGGCTGACGAACAGCATGGTGCCCTCGAAATTCGCAAGCGCCGCGATCAGCATCTCCTTCGTGGCGATATCGAGGTGGTTGGTCGGCTCGTCGAGCACCAGGAAGTTCGGCGGGTCGTAGAGCATCTTGGCCATCACGAGCCGCGCCTTCTCCCCGCCCGAGAGCACGCGGCAGCGCTTCTCCACGTCGTCGCCCGAGAAGCCGAAGCAGCCGGCGAGCGCCCGCAATGACCCCTGGCCGGCCTGCGGGAACGAATCCTGCAGCGTCTCGAACACCGTGCGCTCGCCCTCGAGCAGGTCCATGGCGTGCTGCGCGAAATAGCCGAGTTTGACGCTCGCCCCGATCGACACCGATCCTTCGTCCGGCTCGGTCGTCCCTGTGACGAGCTTCAGGAGCGTCGACTTGCCGGCCCCGTTCACGCCCATCACGCACCAGCGCTCGCGCCGGCGGATGCCGAAATCGAGCCCCTCGTAGATGATCCGCGAGCCATAGGCCTTGTGCACGCCCTTCAGGCTCACGACGTCGTCGCCCGAGCGTGGCGCCGGGGGAAAATCGAACGCCACGGAGACGCGCCGCTTCGGCGGCTCGACGCGCTCGATCTTGTCGAGCTTCTTCACCCGGCTCTGCACCTGCGCGGCATGGGAGGCGCGCGCCTTGAAGCGCTCGATGAAGGCGATCTCCTTGGCCAGCATCGCCTGCTGGCGCTCGAACTGCGCCTGTTTCTGCGCTTCCGCGAGCGCGCGCTGGCCCTCGTAGAATTCGTAATTGCCCGAATAGGTCGTGAGCTCGCCGCCCTCGATCTCGATGATCTTGGTCACGACGCGGTTCATGAAGGCGCGGTCGTGCGAGGTCATCAGCAGTGCGCCGTCGAAGCCCTTGAGGAAGCTTTCGAGCCAGATCAGGCTTTCGAGGTCCAGGTGGTTCGATGGCTCGTCGAGCAGCATCACGTCCGGCTTCATCAGCAGGATGCGGGCGAGGGCGACGCGCATCTTCCAGCCGCCCGAGAGCGCCCCGACATCGCCGTCCATCATCTCCTGGCTGAAGGAGAGTCCGTCCAGCACCTCGCGCGCCCGGCCCTCGAGCGCATAGCCGTCCAGCTCCTCGAACCGCGCCTGCACCTCGCCGTAGCGCTCGATGATGGCGTCCATCTCGTCGGCCCGCTCGGGATCCGCCATGGCGGATTCGAGCTCGCGCAGCTCCGCCGCGACCGCGCTCACCGGCCCCGCGCCCTCCATCACCTCCGCGACCGCGCTGCGGCCGGACATCTCGCCGACATCCTGGCTGAAATACCCGATCGTGATGCCGCGATCGCTCGAGACCTGCCCCTCGTCCGGGGGCTCCTCGCCCGTGATCATGCGGAACAGGGTGGTCTTGCCGGCGCCGTTCGGCCCCACGAGCCCGACCTTCTCGCCCCGCTGCAGCGCGGCCGAGGCCTCGATGAAGACGATCTGCTTCCCGTTCTGCTTACCGATCCTGTCGAGACGTATCATTCTTGCGGTGCTTCAGGTTCCGAGCTGTTGCGGGGTCACTAGGCGAGATGCTGCAACTGCGAAAGGGGAGGGGATGCCGCGTATCCCTCCCCCCGCTCGACCTCCGCCCCGCTCACACCGGCGCAAGCCGGTGGCCGGGGGGGCTGATGCGTCGGCTGGATCCCGGCTTCCGCCGGGATGAGCGGAGAGGCGGGCGCGTCTCCCCTCCCCCTCGTGGGGAGGGGCCGAGTCGAAGCGCAGCTTCGAACCGGGGTGGGGGGCGTCCCGCCTTGAAGCGGGTGCCAAGCGGAGCTGGCCTTGCCCGCTCACACCGGCGAAAGCCGGTGCCCATGGGGGCTGGATCCCGGCTTGCGCCGGGATGAGCGGCTGATGGGCACGCGCCGTCCGTCCCCGGTCCGAGGTCGGTCACCACGAGTGCGTTCAAAGAGCCTTCCCGAAATCCTGTGAGGGAGCGGGATGCCGGTTCACCGGCCTTCGTTTTGTAGAGCGCTATGTCGGGTGGGTGCTCAGGTCCCTCCCGGCATCCCGCGACGGTCTTTTCGGCCCCATGGGCACACGCCCGGTCAGCCGCCCGGGCGCCGCGGTTTCCCGAACCGCGACCTCGGGACCCGCCCTCCCCTCCGACAACGGTGCCCGGTGTCGACCGCCGTTCCCTCGCCGGAGAGGAGTTCAGGACTAAAATCATAATAGGAAGATATTGTCAAGTGCGACCGCGCCGCCGCTCGCACCGGCGGAAGCCGGTGCCCAGCCGCCCGCCCTGGATCCCGGCTTTCGCCGGGATGAACGGGAGGCGCCGCCGCGCTCCCTCTCCCCAGCGGGGAGAGGGCTGGGGTGAGGGGAAGAGCGTTGTCCGGAGAGGGCGCCCCCCTCACCCGCCACCGGTCTCCGCCCGGTGGCGACCTCTCCCCGCCGGGGAGAGGTGAGGCCGTCGCGCTCCGACTGCCAGCCCCGGTACCTCCAGCGCCTCCGGCCGGGAATGACAGTGGCGTAAGGGGCGCGGGCAGCGTGCTCCGAGACGCTCCCGGCACACGCTCCGGGGTCCCCCGGTATGACGAATGTGGGAGTTGCGGCCCCTCCGGCCGGGAACAACAATGGATGCCGCCCAAGTCCGATCGGAGGACCCGCATGCTGCCCGTCGATGTCCAGAAGCGCCTCTATGCCGCCGTCCTGTCCGACGTGCTCGACGGCATGGGGCTTCGAAACCAGGCCATGCGGCCCTTCGTGCGGCCGCTGGACGAGGCGCAGATCCTGTTCGGGCGGGCCAGGACCGGGCTCTACATGCCGGTCTATTCCGTGCGCGAGGGCGAAAACCCCTATGACGTCGAGATCGCGCTCGTGGACGACCTCAGGGAAGGCGACGTCGCGGTCTTCGCCTGCGGCGGGCCGACCGATCGCATCGCGCCCTGGGGCGAATTGCTGACCACCGCCGCCCGCGCCCGCGGCGCCGCCGGCTGCGTCACGGACGGCCTCGTGCGCGACATCCGGGCCATCCGCGCCACGGGCTTCCCGGTCTTCCACGGCGGCATCGGCCCGCTGGATTCAAAAGGCCGCGGCAAGATGATGGAGGCCGACGTGCCGGTCGAATGCGGCGGCGTCCTGGTCCACCCGGGCGACTGGGTCTTCGGCGACGCCGACGGCGTCGTGGTCATCCCCGCCTCCGCCGCCTCCGAAGCTTTTTCAGTCGCCCTCGCCAAGATCGACAGCGAGACCACCACCCGCGACGAACTCGCCGCGGGCGCGAAGCTGGCGGATGTGTTTCGGCGGCATGGGGTTTTGTAGGGGGAGCCGAACGGCGATCGGCGAATGCCGAGCCAACCCCAAGCCCCGCTGATCCATGCGCAGGTACATTGGGTCGGCGCTGCCCGAGATGGGTGGCGAGCAGTCCTTCCGGGGAGATAGCTCCTCCCTGTTTGAGGTGGCTGACACGACGCCGTAAATTCCTGTGGTCCATGCGATCAGCAGAAGCCAAATCAATGACCCTGACGATCTACGACTGGCACAATGGCCCCTATCCAGCACGCGTTCGCATCGCGTTGGCGGAGCTAGGCTTGCAGTCTCAGGCGCGCTTCATCTCGGTTGATCTGCGAAAGGGCGAGCACAAGACGGAGGAGTTCCGCGCGAAGAACTACTCCGGCACGCTGCCCGTGCTCGAACTCGGCGACGGCACGCTCATCGCCGAATGCACGGCTATAACCGAGTACCTCGACGCGCTCGACGGCAGGTCTTTGCTGACGGGGAAAACTCCCCGCGAGAAGGGCGTCATTCACATGATGAGCAAACGTGCCGAACTGGAGGTTCTCGACGCGATCAGCATCTATTTTCACCACGCCACACCCGGTCTCGGTCCCCACGTGGAAGTCTACCAAAACCACGAGTGGGGATTGTATCAGCGCGACAAGGCCCTGCGCGGAATGCGGTACTTCGATGCCGTCCTGCGAGGGCAGGCCTTCGTTGCCGGCGATTGCTTCTCGATGGCGGACATCACGCTCGTAGGGGGCATGATCTTCGCCGCGCTGCTCAAGGTTCCCGTGCCGGACGAATGCGAGGCTCTGATGGCCTGGCACGCCAGGATGCAGGAACGCCCGAGCGTACAGAACTGGCGAACGATGTCGGCGTGAATGTGCGGGAAGGGTGGGAGAGCGGACCTGCCAAATCGGTCCGCTCAGCCCGTCGTGCGTGTTGCCTCGATCTGCTCAAGAAGCCACGCCAGACGACCTCGCTTGTCGCGCTCATAAGCTGGGTCTTTGAGCCGAATGTCCTGATCAGACACCCATTGATGAAGTTCCAGCCAAGCCTTCCTAGCTGTTCGCTCCGCAGCGCCGAACTCCTCCCACGTTATGTTAGGGAGAGCTTCGTCAGCTACCGTTCCTCCGGCAGCGATTTGCCTCAGAGCGTCGGTGAGCGGAATGGAGTTCACCTATCTGTCCTCCCCCCGAGTGGATAACGCTGAGTGGAGGCCGACCTTTCACAAGACCATCCGCCGCGATTTCCCATTCTGACGCTGAGCCGAATGTCCGAGAAGGGTGGAAAGCGGACGTGCTATTCGCGTGTCGGCCGCCTCCCTTCTGGCTCCACGACCACCGCCCCGGAGTTGAGGCGGCGATGGTCCACCTGCGCTCCCTCCCGGGTGAGGTCACGCTTCAGAAGTCCGTCGAACAAGAATGGCCGCCCTTCGGTCACGCTCGTTCCGATCACGGGGCGAGACTTCTCGGACGAAGCATCTTGCGCACCGACCGGCGTCGCAGCCAGCGCGACTGCGCACCCGATTGCCAACCTCGACATGCTGACCGCCTCCATTCCCCAGCCCATAGTAATAGCTGTCAGGCAAGGCCGCAAAGGGTGGCTAGTTGACGTTCCGTCTAGACAGCGGGTCGTCGTAGACAATCACGGCACATGGACCAGTTTGCGCCCGTTCGGCTGCTTGACGAAGATCGTCGTCACTGATTTCCGAAGCGCGGCCGGTCACGTCCTTTGCTGCGCCAACACAGCAATTGGACCACCCTTCATCTGCAAGAAATTTCGTTACTGTCTCTCTGGCCTGACCGATGTCGTCAGCCTCGACAAAAGCCAACATCGCTCGACGATCGCCTTTGTGACGCCCGGACACGTTGTAGGCATCTGCCTCTACCTTTATCGCCAGCAGCATCGCTTAGGCCATCCATTGCCGATTGATAGTGGCCCGAGCACGTTTCAGGTCCGCTCAGGGTCGATAACGGACGGGTAGCCCCGTCACTCAACACTCTTCCGCACTTGCGCCTCAACCTCCGTCACGCTTGCGCGCATCGAAGAGCGGGAGAGAGCCGGCTTCCCGGCCGCCGAGCAACCGCCCTGGAACGCTCAGGCAGCCGGGCTGCTCGCGCGACGATCTCTTCGGATTTGGCCAGGCAGCGCTCCGCCCGGCAGCAACACGAAGTCGCGTCGCCTCAAAGCCTGCCTAAGAGGCGTTCTTTTCTCGCCGGGCGATCAGGACGGCCTGCTGCCAGCGGCCCGGGGGCTTGTCGGTGCGGTGGATGCAGCCTGGCCAGCAGCAGGGCCGCTTCTTGCCTTCCAACAATTCGTCGCGGGTCCGGGCGATGCGGCGCTGGCGCGTCGCCGGCTGCTTCGCGTCGTCGACCCAGCAGATGAACTCGTTCCGGCCGAGCGGCGTCAGGCTTTCCCAGAGCGCGAAGAGCGTCGGGTCCGAAAGCAGGGCAGCCTGGAGGTCTTCACCTGCCTGATGGACGGTTCCATGCGGGAAAGCGTTCGCCACGAAGCCTCCAGGCAGTCGCCGTCACGGGACAGGACGGCGTCGCTGCGCCCTGGATACCGGAGTGTCCGGGTCGGGTCGAGAACGGGGCGGCCGGATGCGACCTCACGCGGAGGCCACCCAGCCGCGCCCGGGCGCCGATCAGCTCGCTCGGCCGAATGCGACCCGTGCGATCGCATGCTGGTCTGCCTGAACGTCTGCGAGGAAGCTGTCGTAGGCCTCCCATAATTGAGGCGTGATCTCGGCGGGGCGCTTTTTCCCCGGGCTCAGGCGAACGAGATCGGCCGCCTCCGCTTCCTCGAACAGGTTGCGGATGTGCGTGCGGGAGACGCCGAGATCGGCGGACATGCGGCTGAAGGACAGATCGCGCTCCCGGCCTTCCAGCTGCGCATGGGCGAGCAGAAGAAACGCGAGATAGCCGGCATCCCTCGCCAGGAACATCATCATCGGTGCGCGGCGCATGAAGGCCATGGCCTGCGGCAGGCGCCTGAACGCCGTTCGCCGGATTGCAAGCTGCGTCTCGCGGCAGCCTCGGATCGTCCAGTCGTAGCCCTCGCCCGGGAACAGCTCGAGCAGGAACCGATGGTAGGCGGCCAGGTGATCGTGGTCGTGCTGGAGGAGCCGCTCGGTCGGCGTGAAGACCCGGACCCTCCGGTCCATGGGCGAGGGCGCCACCTCGACGTACCGGGCCTGTCGGAAGCGCGCGATCATGTCGTCCATGCGACGCGGGCTGGCCAGGGACCGCTCCACGATCAGCTCGCGTAGATTGCGCGGAGTGGCCCAGGTGCTCCGGTCGTCACGCGAATAGCTCGCATGGAAGCCGACCACGAGCGCCCGCATGCTGATGACGGCCGCATCCGACATCATCCTCGTGACGAATCTGTCACCGGCGAACAAGTCGACCAGTCCCGCAATATGGCAGTCGCGAGCGTGAGCGAAGTTCCGGTGCGTCAGGATCTCCTCGCGACTTGCCATGACGGCAGTTTCCCTTAAGCTGTACTTCCGAATTACACGCAATAATTTTCGGATTCAACGCAAAATGTTCCATCATCGATCGGGTCGGAGGCGTGTACGTAGATCAGAGTATCTCGTCCAACAGTATCAATCCGATCGGCGGTGGCGGAATGACCTCCTTCGTGTCCTGGCAGAGCATAGAAGTGGGGGCGCTCATGTTTGCTTTTGCCGGCATAGTGATCGGTGTTCAGGAAACAGCGAGTAGGCGCCGAAAGCATGCAGATGTTTCGTCTTCTTCGTCCATCCATCCGACGCCGAGGGATCTGAATTTAGCCAGAGGGGCGGATGTATTTGTGATATTTGGGCAGGTCGTGACTTGGGTCGAGCGTTCCAGGCAACGCAGGCATCTTGTGGATCTCGAAGCGTTCCGCCTTGCCGATGTGGGTCTTTGTGAAGCCGATCGCGTGCGCGAATGCGCAAAGCCCTTCTGGCGGGGCTAGCCGGCCCATGACCGGCGAGGATTCAGCGCCGAGCGAAGGCCCGTCGATCGCGTGCGCCACCGGGCTCTGGGTCGCGCTGGCGTGGGGCATCGCCTTCGGGACGCCCAACGGCCAGGCGCCCCATATCTGGGTTGTCACCGCATCCGAGATGCAGGCCTCCCATCCGGCTCTGGTCCGCGCTCATCGCCCGCCGGCGGTGAAGGGAGATTCTGCGCCGTCGCATGGCGTGGCAGGCTCTCCGGCGACCGGATCCCCCGGATAGCCGACGTCGGCTGATCGCACGTCCTCCGGTCCATCGCGGGCGGATGATCGACGCCCTCTCCTGGCACTCACCTCCGCGCCGCCCGGCAGGGCGTCCCTTCGCACCCGGCAGGGGTCATTCTCATTGCTCAGATCCGCTCAGATCGGCTTGTTCCTGCTCGTCCAAGCGTCGGACGCCCCACTCGAGGCGTTGGCCGGCGATCTGGGTCGACGGGGGGGCGGAGGTGCTGCTGGTGAGCGACGGAAACGCCGCCATGCAGGCGATACGGCAGCTCAACGAGCAGATTTCCTGCGTCGTCGTCGACGCCGCTGCCCCGCGACTCATGTCCGGGGTGGCTATCCCGTTCTGGTACCGCTTCTACCGCCCGTTCGGGCCCGTCATCTACTTGGCGGACGACCCTGCTCAGGCGTTTGCCACCGTCCAATACAGCGTCGTCGTGAGCCGGCTTTGCAGCGCGGAGAAGCTGCTCCATCAGGTGGCGTCGATCGAGGAAGATGTTCGATCCGCGCACGCGGCCGATGCCCGGGTGCTGGGTTGGAGCGCCCCGGTGTAGCGCATGTGGCCACGGGGCCGTCGCGGCAGCACCCAACCGGCCCGCTCGCTCTCCTCACGCATCTCGCGCCCAGCCATCCCGGCTCGGCACGCCCCAAGTCGATCCCGCAACATCCGTCCGTTCAGGCAGCCGCCAGGACTGGGAGTACTCCATCCTTACAACTTGCAGGCGAAGTCATCGCAAGTCGTAGATAGAACCACCCGTCGAACGGAACGCGCGACTGCAGGCGAAGAGGGTCGAACCGATGCTGTCCACCCTCTCGAATGCGAGGCGTGCGGCCGTGGAGGCCCTCTGGGGCATGAAGCGGCTGCCCTGGAATTTCGACCGCTTCGAAAAGCTGGTCTTTCCCGCGACGCTCTCGCCCATCGACCAGTATGTCGCCCTCAACGTCGCCATGCGGAACGATGCTCTGTTCGAGATCAGCTACGCCTATTGGCGGATCAAGCGGCTCAACAAGATGCTGGAGATCTACGGCGAGGATTATTTCGCGGGAAAGCGAATCCTGGAACTGGGCTCGGGCCTTGCCGATATCGGCGCCTTCTTCGCCGATCTCGGGGCGGAGGTGCTATGCGTCGAGGGCCGCAAGGAGACGGTCCGCCTGGCGCGCCTGAAGCATCGCAAGGTCCCGCGGCTCAGGATCGAGCAGCACGACCTGGAGCAGGATTTCTCCCATCTCGGCAGGTTCGACCTGATCATCCATTTCGGGCTGCTGTACCACATCCCGGATGTCGCCGGTCACCTGAAGCAATGCTTCGCCATGTCCGACGAGATCATCCTGGAGAGCGTCGTGTGCGACTCGACGGACCCCGACAAGATCGTGCTCGTGCAGGGGAATGCCAGCGTCATCGAGGAATGCCTGCACGGGACCGGAAGCCGGCCGTCGCCGGCCTATGTGGAGCGGATCGCGGCGGAGAACGGCTTCTCGGTCGCCCGGCATTTCACGCCCGACCTGAACGTGGACAAGCTGTTCGTCTACGATTGGCAGCACCGGAACGACGGCAATCTCGGCGGCTGGAAGAACCGGCGCTTGTGGCGCTTCTCACGCGCGCCGGTCGATGAGGCGGCGGATCGGCCGGGCCATGCGGGCGCCCGCTCGAACGCCCCGGCCCGGCAGGTGGCCGAGGTGGCGTGAGACGGCCGGGTTGCCGGGCACCGCCGGGCGACCTCACGCATACGCCACCCACCCCCGCCAGGTGAAGGCCGCGTAGAACGGCGTGACGTCGGAGAAGCCCGCCTCGCGCATGAGGGCCGCGTCGTGCTCGGGCTCGAGGATGTTCAGGTGCGCCGAGACGGCCGCGCGGGCGTTCTCGGCCTCGGCCGGATCGGCCCCGGACGCGACGGCGAAATCCGCATAGCGCCGGAGCCAGGCGGCGCGCTCGCCCGCGCCCTGCGGGAAGCTGGAATGCGCCGCCACGAAGGGCGCGCCCGGCCGAAGGCGGCGGCGGATCTCGCGGAGCGTGCGCAGCCGCTCGTCGGGCGCGAGGAAATGCAGGGTGAGGAGGCAGGTGGCGGCATCGAAGGGCCCGTCGGGTGCGGCCTCGATATAGCCCTCGTGCAGCTTGGCCCGCCCGGCGTGCGGGCCGAGCGTGCGTGCGGCGAGGCGGAGCATCTCGGCCGAGGGGTCGACGCCGTCGAAGCACCAGCCGGGCTGCGCATCCGCGAAAGCCCTGAGCTCCAGGCCGCCGCCGGCGCCGAGGACCAGCACCCGCGCCTCGGCCGGAGCGCGCTCGGCCATCAGCACCGCCGCCATGCGGTGGAGGTCGGCAAAGCCCGGCACGTACCGGGGCGGCCCCTCGGCATATTGCGCCACCGCCTCCGGGTCGGAGAAGCGGTCGAGGATCTCGGACATCTGGGGCATGGCAACTCGCGGTGCGGTCGGGAGAGGTGTAACGCTATATTGTAACGGGATGCTTTCCAACCTCGCCCGGGTGGCGGCCGCCGTCACGCCATCCCGGCGACGTCTAGGAAGGATGTGTTGCGAAGACTTCCTTGGCCGCCAGCAAGCCGTTCAATGCGGCTGGAAAGCCTGCATAGACCACTGTGTGCATAATCGTCTCGACGACTTCGGTACGGCTCAGCCCGACATTCAATCCGGCCTGAATGTGAACGCGCAGTTGCGGCCCTGCATTGCCCAAAGCGGTCAGAGCCGCAATTGCAGCGACCTCTCGGCTGCGGATGTCCAATCCGGGTCGGGAGTAGATGTCTCCGAACGAAAATTCGAGAATGTAGCGCGCGAAATCGGGTGCTATGTCGGCAAGCGAGTCAATGACGGCCTGCCCGGCATGACCATCGATCTCAGCAAGTGCGCGAAGACCTCGGTCGTAGCGGCTCTCGGTGTCCATCTGATCCGGCCTCATCCGTGTTCTCCCGCCTGAGTTGCTCGCCATAGCGAGCGATTTTGCTGTCGAGGACGGACAGGCACTTCTGAAGCTCGGCCACATGGCGGCGGAGGTGCTGGCGATGCCGAACCAGGATCGCTCGCCGTTCGGCGTCGCTCTCCGCACCCTTCGATCTCAGGCCCGCATACCGCACCATGTCGCGGATCGGCATGCCCGTCGTCCGAAGGTGTCCGACGAACTCGATCCAGGGAAGGATCGTGTCGTCGTATTCCCGCTGCTTCGACGGCCCCCTGAAAACACGCGGCAACAGACCGATGCGCTCATAGTAGCGAAGCGTGTGCGTCGTCAGGCCGCTGAGTTTCGCGAGATCGCCGATCTTCATCCGTGCCTCGTCCCATCCTGACGACAAGAGTGCTACAAGTTCGAGCGCGCTCTAAGTCAAGCCACGGAACTAGGGGCCTAAGGCTCCCGCTTGAAGCTGCTCGCCCTCGCTCAAGCATTCAAAAGCAGGTTGTCTGCCGACAAGCGGAACTTCCAAACATCACGGAAGGGTTGGCGACCGACTGTGGTCTGCCACCATCGTTCTGAAGTCGGAGCTTCTGCTGCCACCGTGCCGTGGCCCTGATCAGCCCGAGGCCTGCCCGGCCGCTACGGGCACCAACTCGTGCCGCTTCATCGCCGCCAGACGAAAACCAGCCGAAGCCGCGGGACCGTCAGGCTGCCGCAGTCACCCCGGGAGCTCTTGACGATTGTAAGGTACCTATCTAAATATTGTTAGGTAGCTTACAAAGTGAGGGCTTCGGGTGAAGCGTTCTGGGACCGGGGCGGACCGTGACAGCGTGGGGGCCTGGGCGAAGCGATGCTATTTCGCCGGACGCGCCGTGATGGATGCCGCGTTGCGTCCGTACGACCTCGGCTCGACGCAATGGTACGTGCTGCACCGCTTGGCGACCGAGGGCCCGAGCAGGCAACGCGACCTTGTGCGGATCCTCGGGATCGAGCGCGCGTCGATGAGCGGGATCGTCGCCACTCTCCTGCGCAAGGGGTTCGTGGCCCAGGTGCCCGACGACAAAGATCAGCGGCAGAAATCTCTGAGACTGACCGAAGCGGGTGCGAGGCTCTGGCGTGAGCTGCCCGACCTCACCTTCATTCGAAAAATCGCTTTCGACGGAATCGAAGAATCCGACATCGCGGCGACTGTCAGGGTTCTGAGGAGCGCGACCGAGCGCCTGGAGGCATTCGCCGGCAAGGGAGTTGAATGATGACCATTTTATTGACGGGCGCGACCGGACTTGTCGGGGCGCGACTCCTGCCACGTCTGATCGAGGCCGGAGAGGATTGCCGCGTTCTCGTTCGGAGCGTGGCAGAGGTTCCCGCCGGCGCCGCGGCCGTCCGCGGAGACCTGATGGACCCCTCGTGCCTCGCGGAGGCCGTTGCGGGAGTCTCCGCCATCATTCACCTCGCTGCCGTGTTCCGCACGCCCGACACAGACCTGATCTGGCGGGTCAATCTCGACGGCACCAGGAACCTGATCGCCGCGGCCGAGGCGCATGCGCCCGGCGCCCGCTTCATCATGGCGAGCACTAGCAATGTCTATGGCGTCGGGACCAAGCAAAGTCGCCCAGGACGCGAGGACGAAGTGACAGAACCCAAGCAGGCCTATCCGGCCAGCAAGCTTGCGGCAGAAAAATTCCTTCGCGAGAGCGGGCTCAACTGGGTCATCCAGCGGTTTTCATTCGTCTATGGCGACGAGGACGGTCACCTGGAATCGCTGCCCAGGCTCGCGACGCAATTCAAACTTCACCCCGCCGTCAGAATGAGCATGGTCCATCACCGCGACATCGCCGCCGCGATGAAGCTTGCTCTGTCCGGGGCGATGGATCGCCAGGTGGTCAATATCACGGACGAGGCTCCGACCTCTCTGTACGAGCTGGCCGAGCTCGTCGGCGAGCCCATGTCCCCTTCGGCGGAACCGCTGGAAAGCCCCTGGAACCTCCATGTGGACGGATCATTGGCGCGCCGTCTCGGTTTCAAGCCCAGCGTGAGAACCGTCTACCAGGCGGTCGAAGAACGATTGATGTGACCTGCCGAGCCTAGCCGATTGGGCGCTGATCACCCGGCCGGCTGCCCGGGCGGGGCGGGCACGAGGCCGTATCGGTCCATGATCGCCCGCATCTTCGCAGCGTCGGGCGGACCGGAGGCGGCGAGGGCGGCGATGTCGCGAAAATATTCGGGGCCGAGGATGCCCGGCGTCAGGATGCAGAGGGCGGAGGCCGTCTCGGTGCCGCGGTTCTCGAAGCCGTGCACGACGCCGCGCGGGATGAAGGCGGTGTCGCCCGGCCCGACCGTCACCGTCTCGCCGCCGATCGTGAAGGTGAGGGCGCCCGAGAGGCCGTAGACGCTCTCCTCCCAGTCGCGATGGTAATGCGGCACGGGCATGCGGGCATTTGCGGGGACCGTCATCTCGAACATGTCGAGCGCACCGCCGGTGTCGTGCTTGCTGCGCAGGAAGCGCAGGTGAAGCGCCCCGATGCGGATGTCCTCTGGGTTCATCGAAGCGCCCCTCGTGGCAGGCCGGAGCAGGGCTCCGGCCGGGGATGATGCGGCGGCCCGGGAGGGCGGTTCAAGCGCTCTTACGCCTTACGCCGCCTGCTGCAGCCCCTCCGCCGCCATGGCGGATTGCACGGCGGGGCGCGCGGCGACGCGCTGGCGGAACTGCTGGAGGTGCGGCCAGCGGGCGAGGTCGATGCCCATCGGGTCCGCCCAGGTCAGGATCACGAAC
>JAFAEL010000269.1 GCA_023423995.1 Pseudomonadota bacterium
CGTGGTACTCCGCGTTCTCGGACAGGTCGCCATGGGCACGCGCTTCGGCGATCGCCTCGATGATGCGAGGACGCTCAACCTGCTGCCGGTGTTTCAGCTCTTCCTCCAGAGCCGCAAAACCCTTCGCCGTGATCGGCATCTTGTCCATGGCACGTCTTTCGTGGCGTAGGCCGGGGCCGGAGAGCCCGGCCCGCGAGGTCGGCGGGTGCGTCGCCCAGGCGAGGTTCCTGGAGCGCGCGCCTCGAGATCGCCTGCGAGATAGGCCTGTGCCTTCCGTCGCGGCAATCGCACCGGCGAGTGTGGGGTAGGTGGCCACCTTCTGCAAGAGGGCGGCCGCGGGCGCAAGCGCCTGGGCAGTCCCGAAGGACAAGCGCCCACGCGCCGTCCTTCCCCGGTCCGGGGTCCCGTCCATCGGCACTGTCAAAGAGCGGTCTCGTTCCTCATCGAGGGGAGCGGGACGCCGGTTCTCCGGCCTTCAGGGATGGTGATTTGCGGATTTGCCAGGTCCCTCCCGGCGTCCCGCGACGGTCTTTTCGGCCCCTGGGCACGCGCCCGGTCAGCCGCCCGAACGCCCCGGCTACCGAACCGAGACCCCGGGACCCGTCCTCCCCTCCGCCAGACGTGACCGGTGCGCACGCGGCTCCCTCGCCGGAGGGGAGTGCGGAGGATATAGGAATAAATGCTAAGATTGTCAACTCGGGATTCCGCTCACACCGGCGAAAGCCGGTGCCCAGTGACTGGACCCCGGCCTGCGCCGGGGTGAGCGGGGAGGCGGCGGAAAGGCTGGATTGCTTCGCTTCGCTCGCAAAGACGGCAGCGCTCGCAAGGACGGTTCGATAGGGTCGAGACAGGACCCTTGGTCGGCCCGGTCCGATCAGGCGAAATATTCCTGCAGCGCGCGCACCTCGAGATCGCCTGCGAGATAGGCCTTGATCCCCTCCGTGGCGGCGATCGCACCGGCGAGCGTGGTGTAGTAGGGCACCTTCTGCAGGAGGGCGGCCCGCCGGAGGGAACGGGAATCGGACAGCGCCCCGGCACCTTCCGTCGTGTTGAACACGAGCTGGATGTCGCCGTTCTTGATGGCGTCCACGACGTGCGGGCGGCCTTCCAGGACCTTGTTGATCCGTTCGGCCGGCACCCCGTGCTCGACGAGATCGCGCTGCGTGCCGCGCGTCGCCACGATCCTGAAGCCGAGATCGGCGAGTAGCTTCATGGCCGGCCGGATGCGCTCCTTGTCCGCATCGCGGACGGACACGAACACGGTGCCGCCGCGCGGCACGGAGGTGCCGCCACCGAGCTGGCTCTTGGCGAAGGCGACGCCGAAGCCGCGATCCAGGCCGATGACCTCGCCGGTCGAGCGCATTTCCGGCCCGAGCAGCACGTCGACGCCCGGGAAGCGAGCGAAGGGGAACACCGCCTCCTTCACGCCGATATGCTTCAGCTCCTTGGGCTGCAGGCCGAAGGAGGCGAGGCTCTCGCCCGCCATGATCCGCGCCGCGATCTTGGCGATCGGCGCCCCGATCACCTTCGCGACGAACGGCACGGTCCGCGAGGCGAGCGGGTTCACCTCCAGCACGTAGATGTCGCCGTTTTTGATGGCGTACTGGACGTTCATGAGGCCGCCGACGCCGAGCGCCAGCGCCATGGCGCGGGTCTGGTCCTCGAGCGCCTTGATGGTTTCGGGGCTGAGCGAACGGGGGGGCAGCGAGCAGGCGCTGTCGCCCGAATGGATGCCCGCCTCCTCGATATGCTCCATGATGCCGGCGATGAAGACGTCCTTGCCGTCGCAGAGCGCGTCGACATCCACCTCGATCGCGTCCGACAGGTAGCGGTCGAAGAGCAGCGGGTTCTGCCCGAGGACGGTGTTGATCTGCCCCGTCTTGTCGTTGGGGTAGCGCGCCTTCACGTCCGACGGGATCAGGGACGGCAGGGTGCCGAGGAGATAATCCTCGAATTGCTGCTCGTCGCGGATGATCGCCATGGCGCGCCCGCCGAGCACGTAGGACGGCCGGACCACGAAGGGCAGGCCGAGATCGTTCGCCACGAGCCGCGACTGCTCGACCGAATAGGCGATGCCGTTCTTCGGCTGCTTCAGGTGGAGGCGGTCGAGGAGCCGCTTGAACCGGTCGCGGTCCTCGGCGAGGTCGATCGCGTCCGGCGAGGTGCCGAGGATCGGCACGCCGTCTCCCTCGAGCGCCTTGGCGAGCTTCAGCGGGGTCTGCCCGCCGAACTGCACGATCACGCCGTGCAGGGTGCCCGCCGAACGCTCGACATCCACGATCTCGAGCACGTCCTCGGCCGTCAGCGGCTCGAAATAGAGCCGGTCCGAGGTGTCGTAATCGGTCGAGACGGTCTCCGGATTGCAGTTGACCATGATGGTCTCGTACCCGGCGTCATCGAGCGCGAATGCCGCGTGGCAGCAGCAATAATCGAACTCGATGCCCTGGCCGATCCGGTTCGGGCCGCCGCCGAGGATCATGACCTTCTTCTTCCCCGAGGGCTGCGCCTCGGAGACCAGCGCGCCCGCGAAGGGCGGCGCGTAGGTCGAGTACATATAGGCCGTCGGCGAGGCGAACTCGGCCGCGCAGGTATCGATGCGCTTGAAGACGGGGCGCACGTCCAGCGAGCGCCGCAGCGCGCGCACCTCCGCCTCGCTCTTGTGCGCGAGGACCGCGAGCCGCGCGTCGGAGAAGCCGGCGCCCTTCAGCTTGCGCATCGCGCCGGGCGAGGCCGGCAGGCCATGCGCCTTCACCTTCTCCTCGAGCTCGATGATCCCGCAGAGCTGCTGCAGGAACCACCGGTCGATGCGGCAGGATTCGTAGACCTCCTCCACGGAGAAGCCGAGCCGCAGCGCCTGGGCGACCTTGAGCAGCCGGTCCGGCGTCGGGGTGGAGATCGCGGCCTTGACGGCGTTGTGGTCGTCGCCCTTGCCGAGACCCTCGATCTCGATCTCGTCGAGGCCGGTGAGGCCCGTCTCGAGCGACCGGAGCGCCTTCTGGAGGCTTTCCTGGAAGGTCCGGCCGATGGCCATCGCCTCGCCGACCGACTTCATCGCGGTGGTCAGCGTCGGCTCGGCGCCCGGGAACTTCTCGAAGGCGAAGCGCGGGATCTTGGTGACGACATAGTCGATCGTCGGCTCGAAGGAGGCCGGCGTCGCGCCGGCCGTGATGTCGTTCTCGATCTCGTCGAGCGTGTAGCCGACGGCGAGCTTGGCGGCGACCTTGGCGATCGGGAAGCCGGTCGCCTTGGAGGCGAGCGCCGAGGAGCGCGACACGCGCGGGTTCATCTCGATCACGATCATGCGCCCGTTCTCGGGATTGATCGCGAACTGGACGTTCGATCCGCCGGTCTCGACCCCGATCTCACGCAGGACCGCGATCGAGGCGTCGCGCATGATCTGGTATTCCTTGTCCGTCAGCGTCAGCGCCGGCGCGACGGTGATCGAGTCTCCCGTGTGGACGCCCATCGGGTCCACGTTCTCGATCGAGCAGATGATGATGCAGTTGTCCGCCTTGTCGCGGACGACCTCCATCTCGTACTCCTTCCAGCCGAGCACGCTCTCCTCGATGAGGACCTCGTTGGTCGGGGAGGCGTCCACCCCGCGCTCGACGATGTCGAGGAACTCCTCGCGGTTATAGGCGATGCCGCCGCCGGTGCCGCCGAGCGTGAAGGAGGGCCGGATGATGGCCGGCAGGCCGACCTCGGGCAGGGCCGCGAGCGCCTTGCCCATGGCCTGGTCCATGTAGCGCTTGCGGCGCTCGTTCTCGCCCCGCTCCCAGGCCGCGTCATAGGCGGCGAGCGCGTCCGCATCGCCCTCGGGCAGCGCCGCCTTGCCGGCCAGGTACTTCTCGCGATCGGCCTTCTTGGCCTCCGTGGCGTTGGCGAGCGCGGATTTCGGCGTCGCGAGACCGATCTTGGTCATCGCCTCGCGGAACAGCTGCCGGTCCTCCGCCTTGTCGATGGCCGCCGCGTCGGCGCCGATCATCTCGACCCCGAACTTGTCGAGCACGCCCATCTTCTTGAGCGACAGCGCCGTGTTCAGCGCCGTCTGGCCGCCCATGGTCGGGAGGAGCGCGAACCCCTTCGAGCGGTCGCCGCGCTCCTTCGCGATGACCTTGGCGACGATCTCCGGGGTGATCGGCTCGACATAGGTCGCATCCGCCAGGTCCGGGTCCGTCATGATCGTCGCCGGGTTCGAGTTCACCAGGACGATGCGGTATCCCTCCGCCTTCAGGGCCTTGCAGGCCTGAGTGCCGGAATAGTCGAACTCGCAGGCCTGCCCGATCACGATCGGCCCGGCGCCGATGATCAGGATGGTCGAGATGTCTGTGCGTTTGGGCATCTTGCTTCGCGTGCACGCAGCCGCGCGCGCCGCTTCCGGCAGGATGGCGGCACGTCGGCTGATGGTGTGATCGGGCTAGGTCAGGGGCTTTAGCAGGGCCGAACGGCGTGCGAAAGGTGGGCAATGCGGCGCAAAGCGCCGGCCTGTCGTGCCGCCATCGCGAGGCTGCGGGCCCGGGCGCCCTGCCGTGCCGATCGACGGGGCGAATGCAGACGATCACCCTCTCGCATTTGACACGGCCCGCAACCACAATAGACTCACGCGCGAGCCGCCCGGCTGGGCGGCTTCTTTCGTTTCCGGATCACGAAATCCATTCAGGGAGGCCCACGTGCCCTCGCCCCAACTGTCGTCGATTCTGCCGACCTATGCCCGTTCGGACCTGGTGTTCGAGCGAGGCGAAGGCGCCTGGCTGATCACGGCCGACGGGCGACGAGTGCTCGATTTCGGCGCCGGCATCGCCGTGAACGCCCTGGGCCATGCCCATCCGCACCTGGTCGAGGCGCTGATGGGCCAGGCCCAGAAGGTCTGGCACCTCTCGAACCTGTACCAGAACCCTGAAGGGGAGCGGCTGGCGAAACGCCTCACCGACGCGACCTTCGCGGACCTCGTCTTCTTCTCGAATTCGGGCGCCGAGGCGCTCGAGGCCTCGATCAAGATGGCGCGGAAGTACCATTCGGCGAACCGCCAGCCCGAGCGCTTCCGCATCGTCACCTTCGAGGGCGCCTTCCACGGACGCACGCTCGCCACGATCGCGGCCGGCGGCCAGAAGAAGTACCTGGAAGGCTTTGGCCCGAAGGTGGAAGGCTTCGACCAGGTGCCGTTCGGTGACGACGAGGCCCTGAAGGCCGCGATCGGGCCCGAGACGGGCGCGATCCTGATCGAGCCCGTCCAAGGGGAGGGCGGCATCCGTCCGGTCCCGACGGAGCGGCTGCGGGCGCTGCGCGAGCTCTGCGATCAGCGTGGCCTGCTGCTCATCTTCGACGAGGTGCAGACCGGGGTCGGCCGCACGGGCAAGCTCTTCGCCCATGAATGGGCCGGGATCTCGCCGGACATCATGGCGGTCGCCAAGGGCATCGGCGGCGGCTTCCCGATGGGGGCATGCCTCGCCACGGCGGAAGCCGCGAAGGGGATGACGGCCGGCACGCACGGCACCACCTTCGGCGGCAACCCGCTCGCCATGGCGGTCGGCAACGCGGTGCTCGACGTGGTGCTCGCGCCCGGCTTCCTCGACCATGTCCAGCAGATGGGTCTCCTCCTGAAGCAGCGCCTGGCCGAGCTGAAGGACCGCCACCCGGCCGTGATCGCCGAGGTGAGGGGCCAGGGCCTCATGATCGGCATCAAGACGCACGTGCCGAACACCGATCTGGCGAAGGCCGCGGAGAACGAGGGCCTCCTCCTCATCACGGCGGGGGACAATGTCGTGCGCCTCCTGCCGCCGCTGATCATCGACCAGGCGGAGGTCTCGGCGGCGGTCGAGCGCATCGATAGCGCCTGCAGGAAACTCGAGGACGAGATGCGGCAGCCGATCAAGGGAGCCGCCGAATGAGCGTCGCCGGCCACCCGAGACATTTTCTCGACCTGACCGACTTCTCGGGCAACGACCTCCGGGCGCTGCTCGACCGAAGCGCCGCCATCAAGAGCCGCCGCCGCAAGGGCGAGCCGCCGGCGGAGCGCCCGCTCGCCGGCAAGGTCCTGGCGATGATCTTCGACAAGCCCTCGACCCGCACGCGCGTCTCCTTCGACGTCGCCATGCGGGAGCTCGGCGGCGAAGCCATCGTGCTCACCGGGCAGGAGATGCAGCTCGGGCGCGGCGAGTCGATCGCCGACACGGCGCGCGTGCTCTCCCGCTATGTCGACGGCATCATGATCCGCATCCTCGAGCACGACACCCTGCTCGAGCTTGCCGCGAACGCGACGGTGCCCGTCATCAACGGGCTCACCAAGACGTCCCACCCGTGCCAGATCATGGCCGATGTCCTCACCTTCGAGGAGCACAAGGGTCCGATCCGCGGCCGCACGGTCGCCTGGTCGGGCGACGTGAACAACGTCCTCGCCTCGCTGATCCATGCGGCGGGCCGGCTCGAGTTCAAGGTGAACGTCGCGGCGCCCGAGGAACTGCTCGCTCCGCACGACCTGAAGGGCCTCGCCGCGAAGGTGGGCGCCGAGATCGAGATCACGGGCGATCCCTTCGCGGCGATCCGCGACGCGGACGCGATCGTCACCGCTTGCTGGGTCTCGATGGGCGACGAGAACGAGACGAACCGTCACAACCTGCTGGCGCCCTACCAGGTGAACGAGCGGCTGATGAGCGCGGGCAAGCGCGATCCGATCTTCATGCATTGCCTGCCGGCCCACCGCGGCGAGGAGGTGACCGACGAGGTCATCGACGGGCCGCGCTCGGTCGTGTTCGACGAGGCCGAGAACCGGCTGCACGCGCAGAAGGGGATCCTGGCCTGGTGCCTGGGAGCGTCCGCCTGATGAGCGACATCCGGCTGGAAGGCGCAGAGGACGTCGTCCTCCCCTTTGCGGTGGAGGCGCTCGATGTGCGCGGCCGCGCGGTGCGGCTCGGCGCCTCGCTCGACCAACTGCTCGGCCGGCATTCCTATCCGGATGCTGTCGCCCGGGTTGTGGGCGAGGCCTGTGCCCTGACGGTGCTGCTGGGTTCGTCGCTGAAGTTCGAGGGCCGTTTCCAGCTCCAGACGAAGTCGGACGGCCCGATCGACATGCTGGTGGTGGATTTCGACGCGCCGGACCGGATGCGGGCCTATGCGCGCTTCGATGCCGAGCGGCTGGCCGAGCTCTCGCCCAATCCCCGCACGGGCGAGCTCCTGGGCAACGGCATCCTGGCCATGACGATCGACCAGGGGGCGGATTTCAATCGCTACCAGGGTGTCGTCGCGCTCGAAGGCCAGAGCTTCGAGGAGGCGGCCCACCAGTATTTCCGGCAGTCGGAGCAGATCCCGACCCGCGTGCGGCTTGCGGTGGCGGAGGAATTCGCCGAGGGCCGCCGGGCCTATCGGGCAGGTGGCCTGCTCGTCCAGTTCCTCCCGTCCTCGCCCGAGCGGGTGCGGTCGGCGGATCTCGACCCGGGCGACGCACCCCCCGGGCATCAGGCGCACAGCCTCGGCGAGGACGATGCCTGGATCGAGGCGAAGGCTCTCGTCGAGACGATCGAGGACCACGAACTCGTCGACCCGAGCGTGTCGAGCGAGCGGCTGCTCTACCGTCTCTTCCACGAGCGGGGCGTCCGGGTCTTCGAGCCGCAGGCCGTCCGGGAGGAATGCCACTGCTCGCGCGAGCGGATCATCCGGATGATGCGGAACTTCTCCCGCGACGACCGCGAGCACATGGTGGGCGACGACGGCCGGATCGGCGTCACCTGCGAGTTCTGCTCCCGCGTTTACGATTTCGACCCGAAGGAGGTCGAGGCCGAGATCTCCGGCGAACAGGCGGGCTGATCGTGGGCGCAGGCGGCGGAGATCGCGAGAGCGAGGTCCGGGCCGCCTTCGCCCGCCAGGCCGAGTGGTGCGCCAAGCTCGGCTCGCCTTTCACCAGCCTGCTCTGCCGAATGCTCGGCGAAAGGCTCGACCGCGGCACCGGTCTCGGCCGGCATGTGCTGGATTGGCCCGGCAAGCCGGACGCGCTTCATGATTCCGTGCCCCTCCGCCTCTGCGGCGGGCTGCACGGCCTCGTCCGGGCGGGCCGGCTTCCCGGCCTAGCGGCTCTCTACCCGCCGAACCCGATGCCGGAGCCCGATCGGCTGTGGGCGGCCCTGACCGAAGCCATCGAGGAGGCGGAACCCGAACTCCTCCCCTGGCTCGACCTGCCGCCGCAGACCAATGAGGTTGCCCGCTCGGCCGTGCTGATTGCGGGACTCGCGGTCGTCGCGGCGGAAACCCGGCATCCTCTCGACCTCTTCGAACTCGGCGCGAGTGCGGGCCTCAACCTCCTGCTCGACCGCTACGACGTCCGGCTGGGGCGGGCGCGCTACGGCGACCCGGCCTCTTCCGTGAAGCTCTCGCCCGAATGGGAAGGCGGCGAGCCGCCCGCGGCGGACATCGTCATCTCCGGCCGGCGCGGCGTGGACATCAGCCCGATCGACCTGCGAAATCCCGCCGCCCGCGACCGGCTTCTCGCCTATGTCTGGCCCGACCAGCCGCAACGCCTGGCGCGCCTGGAAGCGGCGCTCGCGATCGCCGCCGCGGAGCCGCCGCTGGTGGCGTCCGGCGATGCGGCGTCCTGGCTCGAGACAGCCCTGGGAAGAGGGGAGGGGGCGGGCAGCGCACGCGTGGTGCTCCACTCGATCGCCTTCCAGTATTTTCCGAAACAGACGCAGGATCGGATCGCGAGCCACCTCGAGGCAGTCGGATCGGCCGCGACGGCGGATGCGCCCGTCGCCTGGCTCCGCTACGAGATGGAGGAGCTTGCCGGCACGCCAACCCTGCGCCTCCGCGTCTGGCCGGGCGGAGAGGATCGCCTGCTGGCCCATGCCGATGCGCATGGACGCAAGGTGAGCTGGCTCTGTTGACGGGCCGCCACAGGGTATAGGATTCGAACCGGAGCACGCTATGGCGCGCACAGCCCAGGTCACGGTGACTCTCGAGGAGGATTTTCAGCAGTTCGTTGCCGAGGAGGCCGAAAAACGCGGCCTCGCATCCGATACCTTCATCGAGAACCTGCTGCGTGAGCGGCTGACGACGAGCAGGATCGAAGCTCTCGACGAGGCGCTTGCCCGCGGCCTGGACGATGCGAAGCAGGGGCGCGTAATCCCGCTCGAAGAGGCCTTCCAGCGCCTCAGGCGCGACCTCCAGCTCTGACGTGTCTTCGCTGCGTTGAAGGTCGTCATCACCGAAGCCGCTCTCGCCGACCTCGTCGCGATCGGCAAGTATATCGGGAGAGACAGTCCGCGCCGTGCCGAGAGGTTCGTGACAGGCGCGCGGGATTACCTCGGCATCCTGGATCGGGAAGGCTAGCCGGCCCGACCCATCTCCCCCAACCGGCGCATGAAGCGCTCGCCCTCGGCCAATTCGTCGAGCGTGATGTATTCGTCCGGCTGGTGGGCGCGGTCGATGGAGCCCGGGCCGCAGACGACGGTCGGAATGCCCGCCTCCTGAAAACGCCCCGCCTCCGTGCCGTAGGGCACCGTCACCGTCGCATTGCGGCCGGCGAGCTTCTTCGCGAGCGTCTCGGCCGGAGAGCCCGGCTCGGGGGCGAGGCCGGGCACCAGGACCTCGCGTATGGTCTCGACCCGGCCGAACGGGCCGAACCGGTTCAGCCGCGGCAGCACGGTCTCGTTCACGAACCGGTCGAGCCGCGCCGGGATCTCGTCCGGATCGAGGTCGGGCAGGCCGCGGAACTCCCAGTTCAGGCAGCAGAACTTCGGCAGGATGTTGCGGGCCGTTCCCCCCGTGATTCGCCCGACATGGACGGTCGAATAGGGCGGATCGAACCGGCCGCTCGGATCGCCGCGCTCCATCATCTCGTCCGCCAAGCGATCGAGCTCCGCCAGGATCTCGCCCGCGGCCATCACGGCGTTGGCGCCCAGATACGGCTTCGAGGAATGCGCCTCGAAGCCGTGAACCGTGGTGATGAAGGTCGCCACGCTCTTGTGGGCATCGACAACTTCGAGATCCGTCGGTTCGCCGACGATGACGGCCTGCGGCCGCGGCAGGTCCTGGCCGAAACGGGCGATGGCGTCGGCCACGCCGAGGCAGGTCGTCTCCTCGTCGTAGGAGAGGAGGATGTGGATCGGCGTCTCCAGGCCGGCGGCGAGGAAGTCCGGCACCGCCGCCAAGGCCAGGGCGTCGAAGCCCTTCATGTCGACGGCGCCACGGCCATAGGCGCGCCCGTCCGCCACCCGGAGCCGGAACGGGTCGGACGTCCAGTCCTGGCCCTCGACCGACACGCAATCGGTGTGGCCGGAGAGCACGACACCCCCTCGATCCGCCGGCCCGATCGTCGCGAACAGCGCCTGCTTGTCGCCGGCCGCGTTCGGCACGCGCCAGAACGGCACGTCCCAGCCGCTCAGGTACTCGGCGACGAAATCGATGAGGGGGATGTTCGACCTGGAACTCTCAGTGTCGAAGGCCACGAGACGCTCGAGCATTTCGAGCGCCGAGTAGCGCCGGCCCCGAACGGGACCGGTCAAGACGCACTCGTCAATGGAGGACCCGCTTCACGAAGGGAGAATCCAGGGAGAAGGCCGGGATCTCGGCCCGAAAGGTCTCGCCGTTATCGGCCAGCATCGTGTAGGAGCCCTGCATCGTGCCGTCCGGCGTGGTGAGGGGGCAGCCGCTCGTATAGGTGAAGCTCTCGCCCGGCCCCAGGGTCGGCTGCTCGCCGACGACACCGGCGCCGCGCACCTCCTGCACGTTTCCCTCGCCGTCCGTGATGCGCCAGTGCCGGGAGCGCAGCTGCACCCGCGTCGTCGACATGTTCGTGATCTCCACCGTGTAGGCGAAGAAGAACTTCCGCTTCTCGGGCTGGGACTCCTCTTCGACGAAACGCGGCTCCACGCAAACCCGGATCCCCTGGGTCGTGGCCTTGTACATGGTCAAGTCCTCGGGCGACGAACTTAGCCTAGGTAAGGCCCCGCTCGGCGGAAGGTCAACGCGCCGAGCAACCGCACCCGCAGCTTGTGTGAAAGGCCAGATTGTAAGACAGTAAGCCAAACTGTTCACAGGGAGGGTGCCGGCCGTGAGAAGAATCCTGGAAGCCATTTGCCTCCTGCTGCTCACGACCGGACTCGCGGCAGCGGAAAGCTTCCCGTCCCGGCCCATCACGATGGTGGTCCCGTTCGCGGCAGGCGGGCCGGGCGACGTCATCGGGCGGATCGTCGGCGCCGCGATGGGCCAGAACCTCGGCCAGACCGTCGTCATCGAGAATGTGGGCGGGGCGGGCGGCACGATCGGGACCGGCAAGGTCGCGAAGTCGCCCGCGGACGGCTACACGATCCTCCTCATGCATGTCGGGCAGGCGACGAGCGTGACCCTGTTCCGCAAGCTCAATTACGACCCGGTCGGCGATTTCGAGCCGATCGGTCTCGTGACCGACGTGCCCATGATCCTGGTATCCCCGAACGAGTTCCCGCCGCGCGACCTGCGCGAGCTCGCGGCCCACATCAGAGAGAACAAGGAGAAGGTGCTGCTGGGCAATGCCGGGATCGGCTCCGCCTCGCATCTCTGCGGCCTGCTGCTGATGAGCACCCTCGATACGCAGATGACCACCGTCCAGTACCGGGGCGGCGGCCCGGCCCTGATCGACATCATGGCGGGCCGCATCGGTCTCTGGTGCGATCCGGCGACGGGCCCGACGCCCTATGTGAAGGAGGGCAAGATGCGCGCCTATGCGGTGACCACCAAGGCGCGCCTGCCCACGCTTCCGGACCTCCCGACCGCCCACGAAGCGGGCCTGCCCGGTTTCGAGGTCTCGACCTGGTACGGCCTCTACGCGCCGAAGGGCACGCCGAAGCCGG
Source organism: Pseudomonadota bacterium (assembly GCA_023423995.1). Lineage (GTDB taxonomy): Bacteria > Pseudomonadota > Alphaproteobacteria > Rhizobiales > Beijerinckiaceae > Enterovirga. The sequence goes on from JAFAEL010000269.1 coordinate 11,817, forward strand.
TGCTCGATCGCCTGCTCGTCGCGCTGCAGACGGCCCTCAAGGACCCCACCGTCGTGCAGCGGTTCGCCGAGCTCAGCATGCAGCCCGTCTCGGCCGACAAGGTGAACCCGGCCGCACTGGCCGCCCATCTTCGCGCCGAGGTCGACAAGTGGGCGCCCATCATCCGGAAGGCCGGGGTGCACGCCGACTGACCGCCGGTCCTCAGCCGATCTCCTCGCGCAGGATCTCGAGCTCGAGCCACTCCGTCTCGGCGGCCTCGAGCTCGGCCGCCTTCTCGGCGACCGCGAGGGAGGCCTTGTCGAAGCCTGCGCGATCGCGGGCGTAGAGGGCCGGGTCGGCGAGCTTCGCCTGGAGCGCCTCGATCTCCCTGGTCAGGGTTTCGATGCGGGAGGGCAGCGTCTTGAGCGCGTGCTGCTGGTGGAAGCTGAGCCGCTTCTTCGCATTCGGCTGAGGGGCGGGCGTGGGAGCCGCCTCGGCGCGGGCCTTGGGGGCGGGCCGGGCGGCGGGTGAGCGCGCCGCGAGGTCGGCGCCGCGCTGCGCCAGCATGTCCGTGTAGCCGCCCGCATATTCCAGCCAGCGGCCATTGCCCTCGGGGACGATGACGGAGGTCGCGACGCGGTCGAGGAAGTCGCGATCGTGGCTGATGAGCAGGATCGTCCCCGTATAGTCGCCCAGCATCTCCTCGAGGACGTCCAGGGTCTCGAGATCGAGGTCGTTCGTCGGCTCGTCGAG
>JAFAEL010000024.1 GCA_023423995.1 Pseudomonadota bacterium
GTCGAGCGCCGCCTTCGTCTGTTGCCCGATCTCCTGCGACAGCCGCAGCACCTCGATGCGTCGGGCCAGGAGGCGCGAGACCTTGTCCATCCGGGCCACGAGGTCGACCGTCTCGAGGAGCTCCTGCTTCTCGTCCGGCGTGATGTCGATATAGGCCGCGACCAGGTCGCCGAGCGCCGAAGGCGTGTTGGCGCCCTGCACGGCCGCGACGAGCTCCTGCGGCGCCTGCGGCAGGAGCTGGAGCGCCTCGAGCGCCTGTCCCTGAAGATGGAGGAAACGCGCCTCGATCTCAGGCGTCTGGGCCTGCGGCTCCTCCAGCCGGGTGATGCGCGCGACCAGGTAGGGGTTTTCGCGCGTGAACTCGACGACGCGGAAGCGCTGCTCGCCCTGCGCGATGATGTGGTTGGTGCCGTCGGGCGCCGTCAGGTAGCGGAGGACGTTCGCGACCGTTCCGGTCCGATGAAGATCGACCGCGGAAGGATTCTGCAGTTCCGGATCGCGCTGCATCAGGAAGCCGACCTGCTTGCCCTGCTTCACGGCCTCCTGGGCGGCGGCGACCGATTGCGGCCGCCCGACCGCGATCGGGAGCACCACGCCCGGAAAGAGGACGAAATTGCGCACGGGCACGATGATCAGCGTGTCCGAGGGCGGCTGCTGTGGCGCACCGTCGCCGGAGCCGGAGCCGAGCTCGGCGCTTCTCAGGATGGGATCTCGTTCGGCCATGGGGGTCACCGCGCGGGCGCGTGCTTGTGGAGGGTGACGACGAGGCAGCCATTCGCCGAGGTGCGGCGCACGTCGTCGTAGCGGCCGGGCGGGATCTGAACCCGCCTGACGAAGCAGCCCTGCGGCAGTTCCAGCCGGTGGATGACCGCATGGCCGAGTTCCGGTGGAAGCGTGCGCTCGGCCCGGATGAGGAGCGTGCCCTCCTCGATGACGGCCGTCACATTCCTCGGATCCACTCCGGGCAGCGCCGTCAGGACGATGACCTCCCGCTCCGTCTCGAGCACGTCCACGGGTGGCTCCCAGCATGTCGAGCGGGCCTGCGGATGGCGGGGCTGGAACATCTCGCGCTGCATGCGCTCGGCCCGCGCGAGCATCTCCACCGCCTCGGACCACATCCAGCTTCGTGGATCGACGGGTTTCATGGACAAACCTCTGACGCCGGGCCGCGACGCGGTCGGGCCAGGGGGTAAATGGGGACTGGCGGACGGAGTTGCAGGTCCGCTGTCGTACCTTCCCGGCAGGGGTGGCATGCAGGCAGGTGAGGCCGGCAGGCCGTCGGGTCCCGCATCACCGGGGCGGAAGGCGGGACCTCCGGAGGTGTGCTGGGAAAGCCCCCGGATCTCAGGCGGGCGGCGGTCCGATCAGCCGCGCCAGCACCCTGCGAAAGCGCGCCACGGCCTCGCCGCTGCGCTCCGTTTTCATGCGCAGGAGCGTGCCTTGCCATGCGGCCAGAATGAAGGCCGCGAGATCCGCCGCCCCGTCCTCCTCTGGCTGGATCAGGCGCAGCACGGCCTCGAACTGCGCCGATTGCTGTCCCAGCATCGCGACGAGCCGCTCCCGTATCGCGTCGCTGCGCGCGGGGATCTCCGCCGCGAGATCGACCACCATGCAGCCCCGCTGCCAATCGGCCTCCGAGAGCGCCTCGCCGATCGTGTCGAAATAGGTCCAGAGCCGGGCTTCCGGAGCGAGGGCCGGGTTGCCGAGCGTGGCCTGCATGATCGCGTCCAGGCGCTCGAAGTACCGATCGAGGACCAGCAGGCCGAACCCCTCCTTCGATCGGAAGTGGTTGGTGAACGAGCCCTGCGGAACGTTCGCGGCGGCCGCGATCTCCCGCACCCCGGTGCCGACGAAACCCTGCGAATGGACGACGGCCAGCCCGGCTTGCAGCAGGGCCTCGCGCTGATCAAGTGCCATGGATGACAGCTGTAATACGATCGTATTGCCCAGGCAACCGAGACGGCCTACAGGTCTCGCGGGGATGCATACCCGTCGCGGAGAGCAGGAAGCGCCATCCCGGCCGCTGCGCCCCCTGCCGCCGATCCGAGCGATCCTGGAACCTGGAGACACGACGCCGTGCGCCATTATCGAATTGGGACCAACGGGATCACGCTCCACGCCGTCGAGGAGGGAAGCGGGCCAGCCGTGCTGTTCTGCCATGGCTTTCCGGCCATCTGGTCGTCCTGGCGATCGCAGATGGAGGCCGTGGCGGCCGTCGGGTGGCGCGCCATCGCGCTCGACATGCGCGGCTATGGCGAAAGCGACGCGCCCGCCGAGGCAGAAGCCTACATGCCCTTTCACACGGTCGGCGACCTCGTCGGCGTGCTGGACGCCCTGGGCATCGCGCAGGCCGTCGTCGTCGGCCACGATTTCGGCGCGAACGTCGCCTGGAACGCCGCCATGATGCGGCCGGATCGGTTCACGGCGGTGTTCGCGATTTCCGTCTCGTTCATTCCGCCCGGCCGCCCCAGCTTCCTCGACCAGCTCCGGGTCCAGCACGCCGACACGTTCTACATGTTCGCCCAGATTCGCCCGGAGAGCGACCAGGCCTGGGCGGATGCCGCAACGACAATTCCCGGGGCCTATTACTGGCCGTCCGGACAGGCGCCCGAGGATCAGAGCTGGCACCCCTTCATTCCGGCACGCGGGGCGCTCCGGCCCGTGCCCGAGCCGATCCGGGTGATCGATGGCGATTATCTGAACGAGGCCATCGCGAGCTTCTCCCGGACAGGCTTTCACGGCGGGCTCAACTACTACCGCGCCATCGATCCCTTCTTCGCGCTCGCCTCGGGCGTCTATGCCGGCGCGACCATCCGGCAGCCGTCCTTCTTCGTCACCGGCGCGCTCGACGGGCTGAACCGCGTCCGTGAGCCGACCGAGGAAAGCCTCCGCCCCGCCATCCCCGGCCTGCGGGGTTTTCTCAGCCTCAATGGCGTTGGCCACTGGCCGCAGCTCGAAGCGCCCGCGCAGGTGAACGCGGCGCTCCTCTCGTTCCTGTCGGGCCTGCCCAGATCCGCCGAAGCCTGAGGCCGGTCAGAGAGCCTGCTCGATCGGCTTCGCCTCCATCTTCTCGGCGGCCTCCATCGGATGGGCGAGCGCGGCCTTGAGCTTCGCGCGGTCGAGCTCGCCCTCCCAGGCGGAGACGACCACGGTGGCGACACCGTTGCCGACGAGGTTCGTGAGCGCGCGGCACTCGCTCATGAACTTGTCGATCCCGAGCACCAGCGTCATGGCGGCTACCGGGACCGGGTTGTTCGGGATGGCGGCGAGCGTCGCGGCGAGCGTGATGAATCCGGCTCCTGTGACGCCGGAGGCTCCTTTCGAGGTGAGCATCGCGACCAGGATGATGGTGGCATATTGTCCGAACGAAAGGTCGGCGCCGACGGCCTGGGCCAGGAACAGCGTGGCCAGGGTCATGTAGATGTTCGTGCCGTCGAGGTTGAACGAGTAGCCCGTCGGAATGACGAGGCCGACGACCGACTTCGAGGCCCCCAGGCCCTCCATCTTCTGCATCATCTGCGGCAGCACCGATTCCGACGAGGAGGTGCCGAGCACGATGAGGAGCTCATCCTTGATGTAGACGATGAAGCGGAGGATCTATAACCCGGCCCACCAGGCGACCGCACCGAGCACCACCACGACGAAGAGCACGCTGGTGGCATAGAAGGTGAGGACGAGGCCGAGGAGATTGCCCAGGCTCGCCAGGCCATACTGGCCCACCGTGAAGGCCATGGCCCCGAAGGCGCCAAGAGGCGCGAGCTTCACGACGAGGCCGATGATGCGGAAGAAGATCTGCCCCATCGTCTCGATGGCGTAGTTGATCTGCTGCGTACGCTCCCCGAGCTGCAGCACGACGACGCCGGTCAGGACCGAGACGAGGAGCACCTGAAGCAGGTCGCCGGTTGCGAAGGCATCGAAGAAGCTCCGCGGGACCAGGGCGAGGATGTGGGCGACGAAGCTGTCCTTCTCGGCCGCGGCCGCGTAGCTCGCCACGGCTTTCGGATCGAGGGTCGCGGGATCGGCCCCGAAGCCCCTTCCGGGCTGCACGATCTCGCCGACGACGATGCCCACCAGGAGCGCGAAGGTGGAGACCACCTCGAAATAGACCAGCGCCTTGAGGCCGACCCGCCCGACCTTCTTCAGGTCGCCCATCGAGGCGATCCCGTGCACGATCGTGCAGAAGATGACGGGCGCGATCATCATCTTGATCAGCGCGATGAACACGTCGCCCAGCCACTTCATGGACTTGGCGAGGTCCGGGTTCATCCAGCCCAGCACGATCCCGAGCGCGATCGCGATCAGAACCTGGACGTAGAGCTGCCGGTACCAGGGAGTCCTGACGGGAGTGGTGGCGACGGCTTCCATGGCGTGCCCTCGAACGCCGGCAGCCGCCGGCCACCAGGACGGCATGTCACAGGATCACAGGACGACAACAAGCGGCATGAGCGCGCATGCGGTCTTCGCCGGGGCTCGCCCCTGGTCGGACCGGGATCTCAGGTCCGGGTCGGTACGGAAACGGGACTTGCGAGCCACAGGACGTGGCGCCGGCCGCTGCTCCCGTTCGCATGGACGCGCATTTCGTCCACGTTGAAACCGGCGAGCTTCAGCCGGGCCTTGAACCTCCGGTCGGGCCCGCCGGACCACACCGCCAGGATGCCGTTCGGCCGGAGCGCGAAGCGCGCACGCCGCAATCCCCAGATGTCGTAGAGGCGGTCGTTCACCCGCTGCGTCAGGCCCTGGGCGCCGTTGTCCACGTCCAGCAGGATGGCATCGAACTGCGCCGGGCCGGATTGGATAGTGCGGTGGACGTCCTCGACCCGCAGCTCGACGCGCGGGTCCTCCAGGCTCTCTCCGACCAGCGGACGCAACGGGCCGCGGGCCCAGGCCACGACGGCCGGCACGAGCTCGGCCACCACGACGCTGGCATCGGGCCCGAGTGCGTCCAGCGCCCCCCGCAGCGTGAACCCCATGCCGAGGCCCCCGATGAGGATGCGAGGGCGGGATCGGTCCTGGAGGCGCGCGCAGGTCAGGGTCGCCAAGGCCCTCTCGGATTCCCGGAACTGGTTCGTCATCAGCTCCGCGCCTCCGACGACGATCGAGAACTCCTCCCCCTGCCGCATCAGGCGCATTTCGCCATCGGTCCCCGGGATGGGCGCGCTGTCGAGCTCCGTCCAGGTGCCGGGGTCCCGCCGCGCGCTCGCGCGACGCGCCACCGTCCCGGCGCTCATGACTTGTGCCTGCGCGGGGGCCCACGATGCTTGGGCCGCTTCTCGGCCACGTGTCCCTGACCGGGCCCTCCGGCAGGCTCGATCCGGATTCCGGCGACGGCGGTACCCCGCACGGCATCCGCGAAGGCGTCCGATGCCGCCGCACTGATCTGGACCTTCGTTTCGCGCTCGAAGATGCGGATCGCGCCGATATCCTGGCGCGTGACGCCACCACGCCGGCAGAGCATGGGCAGCAGCCATTTCGGATCGGCATTGCCGTTCCGTCCGACATTCAGCCGGAACCAGAGACCGCCTCCCGACGAGGCCTCGTGCCGCTGTTCCCGGCCGGCCGACCGGCCGCTGGGCCCGGGCTCGCGCCGGCTCGGGGCAAAGCCGGGATCGGTGACGTCCTCGGGGGCCGGCAGACGCTGCCGGTAGAGCTTGGCGAAGGCCGCCGCGACCGCCTCCGGCGAACGCTCCGCCAGAAGCGCCTTCGCCATGGCGACGTCTTCCTCCGCGGGCTCCTCCTCGAAGAGAGGGCTCTCGAGCAGCCGCTGCTGGTCGAGCGTCCGGATCTCGTCGGCCGAGGGCGGGCCCGACCAGACGGGCACGACGCCCGCGACGGCCATCATCTGCTCTGCGCGGCGGCGGCGCGACGGCGGGATCAGCAGGACGCTGATGCCCTTGCGGCCCGCCCGCCCGGTCCGCCCGCTGCGGTGCTGAAGAGCCTCCGCGTCGTGCGGCAGGTCGGCATGGATGACCAGCCCCAAGCCCGGAAGGTCGATGCCCCGTGCCGCCACATCGGTCGCCACGCAGACCCGCGCGCGGCCGTCCCGCAGCGCCTGGAGGGCATGGTTGCGCTCGCTCTGGCTGAGTTCCCCGGACAGGGCTACGACCAGGAAGCCGCGCTCCAGCAGCAGCCCCTGCAGATGCCTGACGCTCTCCCGCGTATTGCAGAAGACGATCGCGGCGGGCGCATCGACGGCACGCAGCACGTTGACGACGCCGTGGGCGATCTCGCGCGGCATGACGCGCATCGCCCGGTATTCGATATCGGCGTGCCCGCCCTCGGTGCTGGCCACCTCGACCCGGAACGGGTTCCTCTGGAAGCTCCTCGCCAGCGCCACGATGGCCTTCGGCAAGGTGGCGGAGAACAGCAATGTCCGCCGCTCGACTGGCGTCGCCTCGAGGATGAACTCGAGATCCTCCCGGAACCCGAGGTCGAGCATCTCATCCGCTTCGTCGAGCACCACGGCCCTGAGTTGCGACAGGTCGAGCCGGCCCCGCTCCAGGTGGTCGCGCAACCGGCCGGGGGTGCCGACCACGATGTGGGCGCCCAGGCCGAGCTCCCGCTGCTCGCGCCGGGGATCCATGCCACCCACGCAGGATACGACCCGCGCCCCGGCATGCTGGTACAGCCAGGACAGCTCGCGCTGGACCTGCAGGGCCAGTTCGCGCGTCGGCGCGATGACGAGGGCGAGCGGCTCGGCGGCGCGCTCGAAGCGCTCGGCATCCCCCAGCAGGGTCGAGGCGAGCGCCAGCCCGTACGCGACCGTCTTTCCCGACCCGGTCTGCGCCGAGACCAGGAGGTCGCGATCCGCGGCCGCGTGCTCCAGCACGGCCGCCTGGACGGGTGTCGGCTCGTGGTAGTTGCGCTCCGCCAGGGCCTGGAGAAGCGGAGGACTGCTTGAAGGAAAGGTCACGGATAAACTCGGTCGTCAGAAGGATGGCAAAGGCGGCGGGCAGCGCAGCTCACTCGGGCCCGGCTGCAAGCGGCAGATCGAGGCGCAAGACGGCGGCCTCGGCGATCGCGCGGGCGATCTCGTCGACGATCGACGTGTCGTCGCCGGCGATGCCGCCCATCGCGGCCATCCGAGTAACGACTCTCGCGGCGATTGTCTCTTCCACCGTGTTCTCGGCGAACGCGTAGTAGATCACCGCGCATTCGCCGTCGCGATGGCAGCGGCCTTCGATCTGCTGAAGCTGAATCGCGCTGTGGCGCATGTCGTGCACGATCAAGGAACGCGGCCGCTCGCCGCCCGGCATCTCGCCACGATGAAGAGAGATCGATTCCGTGACGGTGAAGATCACGGCATCGCAGGCTCCGGACTGGAACGCGACGCGGGCGCTTTCGTTCGCCTCGCCGCTGCCCTGGCCGTTGATCTCGCGGACGCGCCAGCCCCGGCCCTGCAGCGTCTCCGCGAGGAGCGCGCTCGTCTCGAGATAGGCTACGGAAACGGCCACCTGCTCCCCGGCCGACAGGAGGTCGTCGGCGAAGGCAGCCGTTCCCTCGATCCGGAGGAGGCTCGCCTTCTGCCGGAAGCGGAGATCGGCCGCCCAACCGGTCGCCCGCCGGGTCGAGCCGCCGAGAAGGCCGAATTCCCGCCTGAACTCCCGCCAGGTCGCCTCGTAGAGGCGGCGCTCCGCAGGCGCGAGGGCGGTCGGCGCCAGCTCCCGCTGGACCTCCGGCCACCCGGCGATGTCGCTGGGATGGCGCCTGAGCCCGATCGCCCGCTCTCCCTTGTAGAGGAGGTCCGACATCACGGCCCGGTCGCGCTCGTTCGGCTGCCAGCTCCAGTTCGTCCAGCGGCCCTTCGCCCGGCCGATGCCGAGCTCCTTCATCAGGGTCCGGTAATCGGCGAGCGTCTCGGTCGGGGAGCCGCTCGCGGCGCCGAGCAGACGCCCGAGATAGGACAGCTCGTGCGGCGATTGCCCGGCGGTCGCGCTCATGTAGATCGTGAAGGCCGCGCAATCGGCGAGCTGGCGGCATGCCATGCTCTGCTGCGCATAGGGGTTCCGCAGGCGGTGGCTCTCGTCGAAGACCACCAGGGGCCAGGTCCTCTTCGGCTGCCCGCTGCGCGCAAGCTCGTTGTTCTTCGCCCTGACGGACCGCCGCGTGCTGCCGGCCGGCAGGGCGAGCAGCGACTTGGTGCGCTCGTAGTTGATGAGAGTAACGGTCTTCTCTGCCAGCCCGCTCAGCGCGATCGTCCGCCGCCATTGCGGCAGCGCGCCCTTGGGGGCGACGATCAGCACCTCGTCCTCGGGCATTTCGGCGAGAGCGGCCCAGACGGAGAGCGTCTTTCCGAGCCCAGTGAGATCCCCCAGCAGGAATCCCGGGCGGCCCTCGCGCCGGGCGAGGAGGATGGCGTCGCGCGCGGCGAGCTGATGCGGACGCGGAGCCAGGGTGGCTCCGGTCGGCAGGCGCTCGGAGCGTCGATCGCTGGGGCTGCTCATGTGGCTGGAGAGCCGGAAGGGCCCGCCGCTGCGGGCTAGATCCGCTCGGGAGCCGCCGGCACCGAAAACAGGTCCGCCGCGGCGGCCGCCACGTTCTGCCGGGCCGAGAGGGCGCTCTGGACGGCCACCTGCGCCCGCCGGACGAATTCGCGCGTGGAGAGACCCGGCTCGATCGGCGCCAGGTAGGACAGCGTGATGGCGCCCGGCCGCTTCGACCGGCTCTCCTTGCCCCAGAACAATCCGGAATCCAGGGCGACCGGCAGCACCGGAACGCCAAGCTGGCTGTAGAGGAGTTCGACGCCTCGCTTGAACTCGACCGGGGTCGTCGGGCTCTGGCGCGTTCCCTCGGGGAAGATCAGGACGTGCCGGCCGCTGGCCAGGGCATTGCGGGCCTCCGTCAGCATCTGCCGGATCGAGCCCGCGCCGGCCGTCCGGTCCACCAGGATCATCGGGGAATTGCGCAGGAACCAGCCCATGACGGGCACCCGCAGCAGCTCCTTCTTGGCGATGATGGCGACGTCCGGCACCAGGATCAGAAAGGCGATCGTTTCCCAGGCCGATTGATGGTTGGCGACGATGAGGCAGGGTTGGGCGGGGAGATTTTCCCGGCCGTGCTCGACATGGGTGACGCCGACGGTCCAGCGCAGGGCCTTCAGGACGCCGGTGGCCCAGAATCGCGAAGCCGCCCGAACGAGCCGGCGCGGCCGGCCGCAGGCCAGCAGGACCACAACCACGGGCAGGAACATGGCCGTCCAGGCCGCGAGGGCGGCATCGAACATCCAGGATCGAATACGCTGCAACAGAAGCTCCACCACGCGGTCCTGCCTCAGGGTCCTTTGAACGAAACTGCCTACCCCGACCTGCGCGGCTGGGCGTAGCGCCCGGTCAGGGATGGCTCAATGGGTTTTCCTGCGCCCCTGCCTGGCTCAGGCTGAGGCCTGGGAGCGCATCCAGCCGGAGCGGGACATCCTCGCGATCTCGATCGCGGGCAGTCGGCATCGGGCTCGCTTGGCGGCCCTCAGATATCACGGCCGGCATCGCCGTCCCAAGGCCGCCCGGGCAGAGGAGGCAACACCTCGGCCGCGTCTGGCACGCGCGGTTCCCGCTTGACCGGACTACCGGGCCGGGCCGGCCTCGGTGATTTCGGTTTCGCGCACGGCCCGCTCGCCGGAGCCGGGCTCGGTGCCCTTGATGCGATACGAAAACTCGCCGGTCTCGTCGGCAGGCATGAGGCGCGTCACCTGGTAAATTCCAGAGGCGGCCGACCCCTTGAAGACCCGCGGATGCGCCAGACGAACCAGCTGATCGAGCTGAAATTTGTGGGCCATCTCAATCTCCCTCGAAACCGCCGGGCGGATACGAAGAAGCCGCTCCGAGGAGCGGCTTCGAGAGACGCGGCGCAGGCGAGTGGACCCGCGCCCACATCATTACGCAGCCTGGATGGTGCTGACGGCGATCTTGCCGCTGCGCCGGTCGGCCTCGGTCTCGAAGGAGACCTTCTGCCCTTCGACGAGGCTGCGCATCCCGGCGCGCTCCAGCGCGGTCGCATGGACGAACACGTCCTTGCTGCCATCCTCGGGAGCGATGAAGCCAAAACCCTTCATCTCGTTGTAGAACTTTACGGTACCGGTGGTCATTGTATTTTTCCTAACAAAGCGTGCACGTAAGCAGGGTCCCCCGGCTGGGGTTCCCGTCTCCGCTGTCGATGATTGGAGAGAATTCTGAACGTGCGCTCGGCAATGCCAGGAGCGACGGCCCGATTGTCCGGCCAAAGTCGATGTCTATACGTAGCTTGGTCCCGTTTCATTTGCAAGATCACCGGGGAGATATTTCTGAAAGCGGTAAGATCGAGCGGCCCCTCGACGGGAGGGGGCCGGATCGTGACAGCGGTGCGCCCATCCCTCGGCACCCCGCGCAAAAGCGCGCATGGCCGGAACTGTCGTCGCAGACAGCCCGTTGCGCAACCATGTTATTGTGCAGCGCAGCAATTCACGCTGTCCGGGAACTGAACATGCGCGGAATTCAGTCGAACTTGTCGGGCCTCCGGCAGCGCCAGAAGCTTGTCGAGGAGCTCCTCCGGAAGGCTCGCGCCACGGTGGAGGGCGCAGGAGCAGCGGCCTCGCCGCCGCGAACGCCCCTCACCCGCGTCACGGGGTTCGGGTCGAATCCCGGCAATCTCGGGATGCTGACCTACGTGCCGGAGCGGCTCGCGCCCTCGCCCGCCCTGGTCGTCGTCCTGCACGGCTGCACGCAGAGCCCTGAGGGCTACAACGACGGCGCCGGCTGGTCCGACCTTGCGGACCGGCACGGCTTCGTCCTGCTGTTTCCCGAGCAGACGCGGGCGAACAACCCGAAATCCTGCTTCAGCTGGTTTCTGCCCGAGGACACGGCCCGCGACTCCGGCGAGGCCCTGTCGATCCGGCAGATGATCGAGCGGGCCGTCGAGGATCACGGAATCGACCGCTCCCGGATCTTCGTGACCGGGCTCTCGGCCGGCGGCGCCATGGCGGCCGCCATGCTGGCCGCCTATCCCGAGGTGTTCGCGGCCGGCGCCATCATCGCGGGGTTGCCCTACGGAGCGGCCAGGAACGTGCAGGAGGCGCTCGAAAGCATGTTCCAGGGCCGTCCGCGCTCGGCGCAGGAATGGGGCGACCTCGTGCGCTCCGCATCCTCCCACCAGGGCGAGTGGCCCCGTGTCTCCATCTGGCACGGCGCCACCGACCACGTGGTCAAGCCCGGCAATGCGACCGAGCTCGTGAAACAGTGGACGGACGTGCACGGCCTGCCCGCGACGCCCAGCGAAAGCGGCCTCGTGGCCGGCCATTCGCGCGAGGTCTGGCATGACGCGTCCGGCACCGAGATCGTCGAGTCGTTCGCGATCGTCGGGATGGGGCACGGCACGCCCCTCGCGACCGGCGAAGGCGAGATGGAGGGCGGCATGGCCGGCGCCTTCATGCTGGATGTCGGCATCTCGTCGAGCCACCACATCGCGCGGTTCTTCGGCCTGACCGCGGAGATGCCCGAGAGCGTTTCCTCCGCTCCGGAAGCCGGCATGCGGCCGAAGGCGTCGACACGGCCCGGCGGGCTCGAAGGCGAGATCCTGCCGCCGCCGCGCAGGGAGCCGAAGCCGGACGGCGCCGATGAGCATCCCGAGATGCCGTTCGGGGTGCCGCGTACGCTTCCCCCGCAGGTCCTTCGGGTGATCCGGGACGCATTCGAGGCCGCGGGCCTCGTCAAGCGCTGACCGCCCCGGCGTTCAATCCAGGGCGCGGATGACCTCGTCCACGTCCGTCACCACGGCGACGTTCTGCAGGGCATAGTTGACCGAGGCCGTGTGCCACTCTGCATTCATGGTCGAGCAGGCATCCTCCGGCACGACCATGAAATAGCCCTTGTCGGCGCCCGTCCGGGCCGTGTGCTCGATGGACATGTTGGTCCAGGCGCCAGTCACGATGACGACGTCGCGGCCGGTGGCCTTCAGCACGGTCTCGAGCCGGGTGCCTTCCCAAGCGCTCATGCGGCATTTCTCGACGACATGGTCGCCGGGTTGGGCTTCGAGCCCCGGCACGGGGGCTGCGCCCCAGCTTCCCCGGACCAGGGCCTTGGCGTCCGCGAGCCCCTCGAACAACGGCGCGTTCATGGTGATCCCCGGCGCGCCGGGCTCGACGACGAACCAGACATGGATCACGGGCACGCCGCGCCGCCGCGCCGCCTCGGCGAGGCGGGCGGCGTTGCCGATCGCGTTCTGCTCGCGGCAATGGCCGGGCGAGCCGGAGGACGCGAAGGCTCCGCCCTCCATGACGACGTCGTTCTGCATGTCCTGCACGAGGAGGGCGCAGCGCGCGGCGTCGAGCCTGTATCCGGGCGCGGCCTTCTTGACGCCGGCGCGTGAGATCGCGGCCGCCGCGCGCAGATCCGCGACGGGCGCTCCGGTGCCTCCCTGCGCATCCGCGGCGCGCGCGGCGCTCCGCATGAACGGCTCGATGCGCGGGCCGACCTTCGTGTCCACGGCGTAGACGGAATGCGTCGCCGTGAGGAAGAGCGTGCGCGAGTCCGGCCCGCCCCAGGCGAGGTTGCCGACGAGTTCGGGCACGCGGAGCTTTCCGACGAGCTCGCCGCGCGGCGAGTAGACCCAGACGCCGCCCGGCCCGCAGACCCAGACATTGCCCTGCGCGTCGCATTTCATGCCGTCCGGCACGCCGGGCTCGCTCGGGGAGACGATGCCGGACGCGAAGACGCGACCCGCGCCGAGCCGCCCGTCCGGCAGCACGTCGAAGACGCGGATCAGGTGCTGGACGGTATCGTTGATGTAGAGCCGGTCCTCGGCCGGCGAGAAGCAGAGCCCGTTCGGCTGCTCGAACAGGTAGCGGTCGACGAGAAGCTCCGGCGCACCGCCGCCCGCCGGCACGCGATAGACCCCCTGGAAGCCGAGCTGCCGCGGCCGTTCCACGCCATAGACCGGCATGCGACCGTACCAGGGATCCGAGAAGTAGATCGTCCCGTCCGACTTCACGCAGACGTCGTTCGGGCTGTTGAGCTCCATCCCCTCGAAATGCGAGGCGAGCGTCTCCCGACGCCCGTCCGGCCGCTCCCGGACGAGGCTCGATGTCGCGTGCTCGCACACGATCAGGTTCAGCTCGGCATCGTAGGTCAGGCCGTTGCACTTGTTCGCGGGCCGCATCACCTCGCGGATACCCGACTTGTCCCAGCGCCGGCGCACGTCGCCGGGCATGTCGGAGAACAGGAGAAACTGGTCGCGCGGGTGCCAGACGGGGCCTTCGGTGAACTGAAAACCCGTCCCGACCTGGCGGATGGGCGCCCAGGGATCGACGAGCTCCGCGAAACCCGGCCGGACGGCGGTGTGAGTGGTCATGACGCTGGCCGCGCTCAAGCCGGAAACCAGTTCCGCGCCGGCAAGGACTGCACCATCGGGCCAGGCACGGCCATGTCCATGCGGCCGACGACCTGGCCGTGGGCGATCTTCGCGGGCTTGTCGTGCACGGGCAGCAGGAAGCGCGAGGAGGAGAGCAGCTTCTTGATCGCCGCCTTCTCCTCCCGCTTGGAGACGCCGTGGTTGCCGGTCGTACGCGGCTCGTTCGAGCTGACCTCGCCGTAGGGCGACACGATCTGGTCGTTGAAGTCGTAGATCACGTCGCCGCAGATCGTGGCGCGGCCCTCGAGCGTGTCGACGTGGACGTTCATGGAGCCCTCCGTATGGGCCCCCGCCGCCTCCAGGTAGCAGCCCGGGAAGAGCTCCACGGGACCGGACAGCTCCAGGTCCTCGAAGCGGAGCGCATCCCGTGTATGCAGCCGGTCGATCAGATGCTTGATGTCAGGCGCCGGGTATTGCGGGTGCATGAGGCCGGAGACCGAGTATTCGAGCTCGCGCCGGTTGATGATCACCGTGGTGTTCAGCGGGAAGAGCTCGTCCTTCCCGGCATGGTCGATATGGAGATGCGTGTGCAGCACATAGCGCACGTCGCCCATCCGCACGCCATGCCGGGCGAGCTGGTTCTCGATCATGTTCTCGTGGTACTGGAGGCCGCGCATCCCGAGCGTCTCCATGATCTGGTTGTGGCGGTAGCCGGTATCGACCACCACGGGCCACGGTCCGCCCAGGATCAGGAACCCGAATGTGTGGACGCGGCGAGTCCGGCCGCAATCACGCCCGAGCACCAGGAAGCTCGATTCGAGCTCGATATCGCCGTAGTCCAGGATCTTGATCTCGAGCGCCATGCCGTTCCCTCACCCGTTGTTGTCTGACAGGCGGTAGACCCGCCTTGCAGTATTGCCGAACACGTCCCCCCGCGCCGCCTCGGGCACAGCCGCGAGATGCGCGTCCATGAGCTCGCGGTAGCTCGTCCAGAGCTTCTCGATCGGGAAGTTGGAGCCGAACAGGCACCGTTCGGGGCCGAACAGCGCAAGCGTCTCGCGCGCCACGAAGGCGATGTGGGCCGGGTCGTTGGCGCGCAGGAACGTCCCGAGGCCGGAGAGCTTGCTGACGACGTTCGGCCGGGCGGCGAGCAGCTGCATGCCGGCCCGCCATGCCGCGATGCCCGGTTCCGAGAGATCTTCCAGCATGCCGGCATGCTGGAGCACGAAGGTAACCTCCGGGCAGGTCTCCGCAAGTTCCGCGGCGCCCGCCATCTGGGGGGCGAAGACCTGCAGGTCGAAGGCCCAGCCATGCTCCCCGAGATGCCGGACATTGGCCTGAACCCGCTTGTCCCGGGCAAGGTCCGGGCCCGACGCGAAGCGATAAAGCGGGTTCTCGTGCCAGTGCAGCTGCATGCGGATTCCGCGGACCAGGGGGTTCGCGGCAAGGCGGTCGAGCTGCGGTCGCGCATCCGCGGCCAGCAGGTCCGCATAGGCGACGATCGCGATGGGAAAGCCCGTTCGGTCGGAGGCGTCCGTCACGAAATCCACCTCGTCGACGAAGCGGTCGGCAGCCCAGTTCGCCTGGACGTAGACGGCCGCCGTGACACCCTCCGGCCGGCAATCGGCGAGGTATTCCTCGATTGGGTAGTCGCGCCGGAGCGGCTCGTAGGGGCCGAAGATGCGAGGCACCATCGGCCCGAGCAGCCAGGGCAGGTCCGCGTGCCGCCAGATGTGGAAATGCGCGTCGACGATGCCGGTTGTCATGCGGCTCTCCCTCCGCCCAGGGACAGGATGTGGCGGCAGGCGCGCGCCGTGCTGCTGCCGTCGGCGAGCGAGGCGAGAAGCGGGCGGATGGCGCGGAGAACCTGCGTCTCGGGCCGGTATTCCGGATCGCCCGCGAGCGGCGACAGCCAGTCGATCCGGTGGGCCCGCGCGGCCAGCCGGTGGATCGCCGCGATGAGGGCGGCCGGATCGCCGCGCTCGAGCCCGTCCGACAGGACCACGACGACCGCCCCGCGTGCGAAGCTCGCGTAGCGCGGCACCGCCAGGAAGGCGCCGAGCGCATCGCCGATGCGCGTGCCGCCGTCCCAATCGGCCACGAGCCCGGCCGCCTCCGCCAGGGCCTGCTGCCGGTTGCGGCGGCGCAACGCGCCGGTCAGCCGGGTGAGCCGGGTCCCGAAGGTGAAGACTTCCGCGCGCGGTGCGGCCCCCACAACGGTGTGCGCGAGCGCCAGATGCGCGTCCGTCCGCTCCTTCATCGAGCCCGACACGTCGATGAGCAGCAGGACCGGACGGGGCCTGTGCCGCCGCCGCAGTCGCTTCAGGCTCATCACCTCGCCGTCATGGCGGATGGCGTCCTTCAGGCTCCGCGCCAGGTCGATCGTCGGGCCGCGCCGCGCGCGTCCATGGCGATAGCCGCGGCGGCGCGGCAAGGCGGCGGGAAGGTCGCGGCCGAAGCGGCGGAGGGTGTCGCTCTCGTCCGGCAGCCTCAAACGCCGGACGGACAGGGCCTCGGCGTCGGTCGCCGCACGGCCGCTCTCGTTCACCTCCTCGCCGACCAGGATCTCCCGCGTGCCGCTATCCTCCTGGACCGACATCTCCTCGTCCGGCGCCCATTCCTCCTCGCCCGGCTCCGCGAGCGCGCCGAGGAAGTGGGCATCGAAGAGCGCGTCGAACCGCGCGCGCTGCTCGGGATGGGGCGCGAGCGTCGCGACCGCCGCCCGG
>JAFAEL010000129.1 GCA_023423995.1 Pseudomonadota bacterium
TATGTGGCGGCGTTGAGAGGTCAGGAGATGATGATCATGAACTCAGATGCGGGTCGGACATCGGCCAAGATCTATCAGTTTCCCGTGCGTCCGCGGGCATCTGCCGGGCTGGGAAGCCCGGAATCGAAGAGACATCAGGGCGAGGCTCGCCCGGCGACGATCTCGTTCGGATCGGCCTGGTACCACGAGGCCGCCCTCCAGGAAGACAGGTCGCGGAAGTCCTGAGAGGTTCCTGCCTCTCCGGCGACCAGCCTCCAAAAGCGCCAGTCCGGCGATAGCTCGGTCCGGAGCGCCCGCTCAGCCGAAGATCGACCAGCCGAGGCGCTTCGCGAGTTCCTCGAGCGCGAGCCGCCCCAGATGCGAGTTGCCGGAGGCGTCGAGCCCCGGCGACCAGACGGCGATGGAGGCCTTTCCGGGCGCGACCGCGAAGATGCCGCCGCCGACGCCGCTCTTGCCCGGCAGGCCGACCCGATAGGCGAATTCGCCCGAGCCGTCGTAATGGCCGCAGGTGAGCATGAGCGCGTTGATGCGGCGCGCCCGCTCCGGCTGCACGACCGAGAACCCGGTTTCCGGGTTGCGGCCGAGATGGGCCAGGAACCGCCCCGCGGTCGCGAGCTGCCGGCATGACATCGCGATCGCGCAATGGTGGAAATAGGCGCCGAGCACGAAATCGACCGTGTTCTCGATCGCGTCGAACGACTTCATGTAGTTGGCGAGCGCGCGGTTGCGGAAACCGGTCCGCTGCTCCGAGGCCGCGACCGCGCTGTCGATGGTGATCGACGCGTCCTGCCCGAGGAACTGCATGAAGCGGAGGATCTCGCCCAGGGCCTCCCGGGGCTGGTGCCCGGAGAGGATCACGTCCGTCACCACGATCGCGCCGGCATTGATGAAGGGGTTGCGCGGGATGCCGCGCTCCCGCTCCAGCTGGACGATGGAGTTGAAGGGGCTGCCGGACGGCTCGCGGCCGACGCGGCGCCAGAGCCGGTCGCCCACCTTGCCGAGCGCCAGCGTCAGGGTGAAGACCTTCGAGATGCTCTGGATGGAGAAGGGCACGTCGCAATCGCCGGCGGCGGCGACGTTCCCCTCGGCATCGATGACCGCGAGCCCGAACTGGCGCGGGTCGACGCGCGCCAGTTCGGAGATGTAGGTCGCGACCTCACCCCGGTCCTCTCGCGCGCGCATCTCGTCCACGATCTCGCTGACGACGCGCTGCAACTCGGACAAGGTGGTCTCCTTCAGGCCGGCACGGCCCGTATCACCTCCTGCCCGCAAACTTCGCGCCGTCAGCCGCCGACCCGGATCTCCAGCTCGCGCACGAGCCGCTCGTATTTCGCCGAATCCGCGCGGGCGAGCTGATCGAGCCGCTCGGGCGGCCCGCCGATCGGCTCCATGATGCCCTTCGTGAAGGCCTCGCGCAGCCTCGGGTCGGTGAGCGACTTCCCGATGGCGGCATTGATCTCCGCGATCAGGGCGGGGGGCGTGCCGGGCGGCGCGAAGGCGGCGTACCACGCCTCCAGGGCCACGCCTTTCACGCCGCCCTCCTGCAGGGTCGGGATGTCCGGCAGCGTCGGCGCGCGCCGCTCGCTCGACTGGCCGATGATCTTGATGGTGCCCGCCAGGTGGTGGGGGATCAGGGCGGTCGGGCCGAGCAGGGCGGATTTGACGTGGCCGGCCACGAGGTCGTTCACGGCCTGGCCGGCACCCCGATACGGCACGTGGTCGAGCCTGATCCCCGTCTCGCGGGCGAGCCACGCCCCGAGGACGTGCTGGTTCGAGCCGACGCCGGACGACGCGAAGCCGAGGCCCGGGTTCTTCCTGGCATAGGCCAGGTACTCCTCGACGGAATTGACGCCGAGCGAGGGGTGCACGCCCAGCACCAGCGGCTGGTGGCCGATATCGATCACCGGCACGAGGACCTTGGTGTAGTCGTGCGGCAGCTTGAGGATGTGCGGCGCGGCCGCGGCGTTGTCGTTCCCGATCAGGATCGTGTAGCCGTCCGGATCGCTCTTCATGACCGTGTCCATGCCGATCGTCCCGCCGGCTCCGGTCCGGTTCTCGACGATCACCTGCTGGCCGATCTGGCGGGACATGACCTCCCCGCACTGGCGCGCCACGAAGTCGATCGCCCCGCCCGGTGCGAGCGGGACGACGAAGCGCACGGGCCGCTCGGGCCATTTGCCTTGGGCGGAGGCACGCCCTCCCGTGGCGGCGAGCACCGCCGCGGCGCCCGCGCCCGAAATGAGCGCCCGTCTTCCGATCGTCTCCACGTGTTCCTCCCGTCCGGACCGTCTTGTGCGGTTGCCCGGCAAGATGACACATCCGGCGGCGCGTTCCAGCCTCTCCAAATACGTCACATCGTCGGAGGGTTTTTCGCTCCTCGTCAGCGCGAGGGTGGTGCGAAGCGGAAGAGCTCGGTCTTCGTCGCCACCCCCGCCTTCGGGTTGAACCAGCGGTTGTCCATGATGTGGGAGGCCGTGACGTAGATCCGCCCATCGGGGCCCTCGGCCATGGAATCCGGCCAGCGGAGCTTCGGATCCTGCACGATCGTCGCGAGCTTCCCGTCCTCCGTCCGCAGCTTCACCGAATTGTCCTCCACGGAGGTGACGAAGAACTGCCCCTTGCGGCTCATCCAGAGTCCGTCGGCCGGCACAGTGGATCCCTCCTTCTTCACGCGGGATTCCAGGTCCGGCGTCGACAGGCTCGCATCCCGCAGCGCCTCGGTCGGGATCGAATAGAGCGTGCGGCCCGAGATCGCCTGCCAGTAGAGCGTCGCGCCATCGGGCGAGAGCTCGATGCCGTCGGAGTTGAAGGTCGGCTGGACGCCGTCCGGCCGCCGCAGTTCCTTGCCGTCCGTGCGCACCACGACGCCCTTCTCGGCCTGCGTGCTGGAGACGCCGTCGAGGACGCGCCGGATCTCGCCCGAGTTCAGGTCGATCACCAGCAGCGCGCCGCGGCCGGAATCGGTCAGGTAGCCCCATCGTCCGTCCGGGCTGAAGCGGATGTCGTTCAGGTAGGTGCCCTCCGGCGCGACCTGCTCGCTGAACGGGTAGGTCCGGACCACCTTGTTGGTCGCAAGGTCGATCTGGACGAGCTTCGGGCCGCCCTTCACGATCTTCTCCAGGGCCGGGGCGGCCGGGTCGAGCACCCAGAGCGACCCGTCACGGGCGACGACGCTCTGCACACAGACCCAGTGGTCCTCGGGCGTCACCTGGTCCTTCTTGGCATTGCGCCACCCGTTCCAGGCCTCGTCCGGATAGGGGACGAGCTTGCCACCCTTCACCTCCGCGACGGAGACGGCCGTGTCCTCCGTCCAGCGCGGAAAATTCACGAAGATGCGCCCGTCCGGGGTGACGGCGACGCCCGTCACCTGATGATCGAACCGGGCGACGGATTCCAGCTTGGCCTTCGGGGGAGCGGGCGCCTGCGCCTGCGCGAGGCCGGATGCAAGGACGCCGCCCGCAAGGGCAAGCGCGACGAGGCGAGTGTTCATGGGACGGCCGCCGGTTTTTGGAGTGTCCCTTCTTCAACCGGCGTGTTTCGGGGGCGTTCCGGTCGCTCTGCGGGGCTTGTCAGATTTGCCCGCTTGGCGGCCGGGCCTCGCGCAGGTGAGAGGAGGGCAGTCTAACGGGGAGCTAAAAACTCCCCCCTTCCTCGCCGGAGGGGCGCCGTGATCACCGGGTCCGGTGTAGGAGGACACACCAGACCGGAGTCGCGGACACTTGAAACTACCGCAAACCTCGGCGTTGCAGTGGCTGGCGGTCAGCTGAGCATTTCAGCAAGCGGCTGCCGCCACGAGAGGGCCGTGACTCGCATGCGCTCCTCAAGGGTTCCACGCACGACCGGCTCTCTTCCCACACCGACGATCGTGTTGACGTGGAGAAAGAAGTCAGGAACGAAGTCCGAGCCGAAGCGGGCTCGGCCATCCCGCTCTACCTCATCACGCAGGGTCTCCGTGACCTTCTCAGGTCCTAGCTCTGATTGAAGTTCAGTTGCCTGTAAGGCGACTAGGTCGATCACGCGCTGCCCGAACCGGTGTGTTGAAGCGCGGGAAGGGATCTTTCCCTTGTGCACGGCGTCGTTCCGGAACTCGCGTTCTGTGGTGTTGAGTACATCCGGAGGGCGTTTGAAGACGCTGCAGTATAACGCGGTGTAAGCCCCGAACTGCCGCTCGGACTGAGCGGCCATAGCTTTCCATGTCGCCGCGATCGCTCCGCTGGGCACCCCCATGTGCGCCAGCATCGCTCGGAGCCAGTACTCGTAGAACCGCTCGAGTCCCGCTGCGAAGGAGGAGACCGCTTCGCGATAGTACCCCTCATGGAGCGCGCACGCGCCTGCATCGATAAGGATGGCGAACCGGGGGACCCACAGCGCTAGACGATTACGATGACCCCGCCGGCAAACAACTTCGTAGTTCAGCTCGTCTCGGAGTTCGGCGTCAATCAACGAAATCATTGGAGCGTCGGTGCCGCTATCACCAGCGGAACAGGTTCTACAGCTGGCATGAATGAGCACTACACCGTCCTCGCCGTGATGATCGGCTAATGAGCCGACCAGCCGTCTTTATGTCGGCAGAGTAGCAAGGTCGACCATCTTGATGGAGGCCGAGGTGAAAAGCTACCGCAGGTTCCGGAAGTGCTTACGCTGAACCGGTCCTTGCCAACCGATTCGCGGCGTCTCCACGAGACTTGGCGGATACGTGAGCGTCGTCACTAGCCGCATCCACTGTCTTCGGTTCTAAACGCCATTGCTGACTTGGCGGCTTGGGCGGCGGGCACAAAGCACCCTTGACCGCTAGAAAATAATCCTATATAGGACTTTCGCCCTTCCTCGCCGAGGGAGCCGCCGTGATCACCGGGTCCGGATCGGTGCGGGGAGGGGGCGGTGTCCCGAGGTCGGGTCCGGTGATCCGGCGCCCGGGCGACTGACCGGGCGTGTGCCCAGGGGTCGAAAAGAGCCGCGATGCAGAGGCCGGCCTTCGGGCCGGTCCGGGACGCCGGGAGACCGGTTTCCAAATTCATCAGGGTCTCGCGGCGTCCCGCGTCCCCTTCTTCGCCGGTCGTGAAGCGCGACCATCCCGGTCTGGCCGCCGGACGTCCCCTCTTGCCCAATCGGAGGTTTTGCCGTGACGACACTCGCGCCGCCCTTCATGCCCGCCAGGCGCATCGCCGAAGCGCGGGAGGTCGCCCGGGAGGGCGAATGGTTCCGCGGCTGTCCGGAAGGGCGCTGCCGGGCCGGGCAGCGCTGCTGCGGCTCGCTCCGGCGCTTTCACGAAAATGGCCCGCGCTGCTACCCGACATGCCTCAAGCTGGCGCTGACGGCGCTGCTGGCGAGGCATGCGGGCGACGACGCGCCGGACGACGCCTTCCAGGACATCCTCGCGCATGACGAGGCCTACTGGGCCACCATCGAAGGGCGCGAGAGCGCCGAACCCTCGCGGTCGGCCGTGCTGTTCT
The DNA here is from genome assembly GCA_023423995.1 of Pseudomonadota bacterium. Classification (GTDB taxonomy): domain Bacteria; phylum Pseudomonadota; class Alphaproteobacteria; order Rhizobiales; family Beijerinckiaceae; genus Enterovirga. The sequence continues at coordinate 5,454 of JAFAEL010000129.1, forward strand.
TCCTCCTGACGGCCCTGGCCGAAGAGGTCGAGGGCGCCCCCGTCTGAGGAGCGCGGCGCGTCGGGACTATTTCGGCGCGATCCGGACGATGCGCGACGGCCCGCCGCCGCGCGTTTCCAGGAGCGCGTAGACGGCGCCGTCCGGCCCGACCTTCACGTCCCGCGTGCGCCCGCCGAGCGGGATGCGCTCCTCGCTGACGACCCGGCCGTTTTCCAGGCGGAGGACGACGAGGCCCTGGCTGACGAGGCCGCCGACCAGCAGGGCGCCGCGCCAGTTCGGGAACAGGCTGCCGTCATAGACGGCCATGCCGGAGGGGCCGATGACCGGGTCCCAGTAATAGACGGGCTGCTCGGTGCCGTCGCGCTGGGTGACGCCGCGGCCGACCTTCTGGCCGCTATATTCGACCCCGTAGGTCACCTCGGGCCAGCCGTAGTTCTTGCCCGGTTCTGGGTGGTTCAGCTCGTCGCCCCCGCGCGGCCCATGCTCGACGGTCCAGAGCCGGCCGGACGCGTCCAGCGTCGCCGACTGGATGTTGCGGTGTCCGTAGGACCAGATCGCGGGCTGGGCTCCCTTCCTGTCGACGAAGGGATTGTCGGCCGGGGCCGACCCGTCCGGGTTGATGCGGAACACCTTGCCGAGCCCGCTGGAGAGCTGCTGCGCCTGCACCCGCGGCTCGCGGTCGGAGCGCTCGCCGACGGTCACGAAGAGCTTCCCGTCCGGCGCGAAGACGAGGCGGGAGCCGAAATGCATGTTGTTCTGCCAGGCGGGCGTCTGGCGGAAGATCACCTGCACGTTCTCGAGCCGCGGCTGCCCGTTCTCCTCGACGAGCTTGCCCCGCGCCACGCTCGTGCCGTTGCCCCCGCCCTGCCGCGGCTCGCTGAAGGAGAGATAGACGAGCCGGTCCTCGGCGAAGTTCGGGCTGAGCGCGACATCGAGAAGCCCGCCCTGGCCGCGAGCATCGACCTTCGGCACGCCCTTGATCGGCTCGCCGGGCGTTCCGTTCGGCGGCACGATCCGGAGCTGGCCCGACTTCTCGGTCACGATCATCCGGCCGTCCGGCAGGAACTCGAAGCCCCAGCCGCCCTGGATGCCCTCGGCGACCGTGGTGGTCGCGACGGCGGTCGGCTCGGCCGGCGCCGGCGCGCGGGTCTGCCCCGGGAAGG